>SUTQ01000019.1 GCA_015062805.1 Methanosphaera stadtmanae | reverse complement strand
AGGAATTTCAACAAGCAATGATAGATAAAGATGCTAAAATGTTAAATTCTATAATGGATGAAGATTATACTCTTATTCATATGTCAGGTAAAATCCAAACAAAACAAGAATATATTGAAGATATTGTTAATGGTATTTTGAATTATTATCATTCAACAATAATAGAGCCTAGTATAGTTATTCTTGAAGAAAAATACGCTAAATTAAATGCTGATGTTGAGTTAGATGCAAAAGTTTATGGTATTAAAGGTACATGGACGTTACACACTGAGATTTTAATGGAAAAAATTGAAAATAAATGGATTTTAAGTAAATGGGAAAATTGAGAATATTTTTTTTTTTAAAATATTACTTTCCCTAGTAAAAACTTTCCTTAGGATAGTTTATATATTATTAATTTAACTGATAATGTCTCTTAAAGAAGTGATGAATATGGATTATATTAAATTATCAAATAATTTGGAAGTACCACAATTAGGTTTTGGTGTATTTCAAATAGCACCAGAAGATACAAAAGAAGCAGTGAAAAAAGCAATAGAAGTTGGTTACAGACACTTTGATACAGCTCAGGCATATTTCAATGAAACTCAAGTTGGTGAAGCTATAGAAGAAAGTGGAATTGACCGTGAAGAATTCTTCATAACAACAAAAGTATGGCATTCAAGCCATGGGTATGAAGAAACAAAAAAAGCATGTGAAGAATCATTAAATAAATTAAAAACAGATTACATTGATTTGTATTTAATTCATCAGAACATTGGCGATATTTTTGCTACTTGGAGAGCTTTGGAAGATTTATATGATGAAGGAAAAGTAAAAGCAATTGGGGTGTGTAATTTCACTCCTTCCAGATTTACGAATTTATCTTTACATAGTAAAATAAAACCTATGGTGAATCAAATTGAGATAAATCCATTTTATCAACAGGATTCACAAGAAAAATTTTATGAAAAATATGATGCAGTTATAGAATCATGGGGACCGTTAGCTGAAGGAAAAAATAATATTTTTTCAAATCCTATTTTAAAGGAAATAGGAGAAAAGTACGATAAAACTGTTGCTCAAGTAATATTAAGATGGATTTTACAAAGGGGAATAATAGTATTCCCAAAATCCGTTAAAAAAGAAAGAATGATTGAAAATTTTAACATTTTTGATTTTGAGCTTTCAAGTGAAGATATGGAAAAAATTAAAGAATTAGAAACAGGAAATCCAATAGCTAATATTGATGATCCAATGTTTATTGAAGCAATATCAAAGTATGGGGTGTAAATATGAAATTTGATTTAAACGAAGAAAAGGAAGTAGTAGTATTATTAGGTGCAGGAGATATGGGTCTTGCAATAATTAAAAGAATATCAGCCGGAAAAAAAATATTACTGGCTGATATAAATGAAGAAAAATTAGAATCATTAAAAAAAGAATTAACATATTCTGGATATGATGTTGAAACACAAGTAACTAATGCTATGGAAGAAGAGTCTATCAGAGAATTAGCTCAAAAAGCAGATTCCTTAGGAAAAGTAATGTATTTCATAGATACTGCAGGTGCTTCTCCTTCACAGGCATCACCCGAACATATAATTAAATTAGATTTAATTGGTACATCATATGCTTTAGATGAATTTGGAAAAGTAATGGCAAAAGGAGGGGCAGGATTAATTATTTCTTCAATGACTGGATACATGCCTTCTCCATTAAGTCCGGAAGATGAACATTTATTAAGAATCACTGAAACAGATAAACTCAAGGAACTAGATTGTCTTAGTGAAGAGGTAATAACTAATTCTGGAATAGCATATGTAGTTTCTAAAAAAGCAAATCAATTAAGAGTTCAATATGCATCAGCAACTTCATGGGCAGATAGAGGAGCAAGAATTAATTCTATAAGTCCTGGAATTATAGTTACTCCACTTGCTTATGATGAATTTAATAGTTCAGGAGAAGGTTATCAAAGAATGATAGATGTATGTGGTGCAAAAAGGGTTGGTACTTCTGATGAAATAGCTTTTGCAAGTGAATTTTTACTTAGCACCAAAGCAGGATTCGTAACTGGTATTGATTTATTAATTGATGGTGGTACGATTGCTGCATTAAGTAGTGGATTAATGGATTTAGAAATTCATTAATTATTATTTTTTTTTTTATTTCGATTGTGTATAAATATAAACTTAGTAATACAAATATTATATTATCTATTTTTGTTTGGGATATTATGAGCAATGATTTATTGGATTTAACATTAAAAAGAAGATCTACTCGGATTTTTCTTACTGATGAAATTGAAGACAATACCATTAATGAAATACTAAAAATAGCTTTAACAGCACCTTCATCTTGGGGAGAACATCCCGTACATTTCGTTGTGGTAAAAGATAAAGAAATGATTCGGGAGATAGCTCATTGTAAAGCTATGGGTGCAAATCCATTAATTCAATCAAATGTATGTATTGTGTAATGGTGGATACTTCAAATTGTGAACTTTGGATAGAAGATGCATCTGTTGCATCTACTTATATCTTACTTGCTGCAGAACAATTTAATATTGGAGCATGTTGGATTCACATAAGAAACCGTGCAGGACAAGTTAAAAGTGCTGATGAAGAAATCAGGGAATTATTGAATGTTCCTGATAATTTTCGAGTGTTAAATTGTATTGCATTAGGTCAAAAAGGCGAATTTAAAAAAGAATATTCTGAAGATAAATTACATATTGAAAATATTCATAATGATTTTTTTTAGGAGTGGTTTGAATGAATGATTTTAAGTTAGGTTTTGGATTTATGAGATTACCTATTATAAATGGTGATGTAAGTCAAATAGATTATAATAAAGTTAATACACTTGTAGATTATTATATTGAAAATGGTGGCCGTTATTTTGATACGGGTTTTAATTATCATAATGGAAAAAGTGAAGAAGCTATTAAAAAATGTGTAATAGATAGATATTCTCGTGATGAAGTTCTAATTGCTGATAAAATGCCAATATATGGAATGACAATCAATGATAATCCGGAAAATATTTTTCAAACACAATTGGAACGGTGTGGATTGGATTATTTCGATTATTATTTGGTTCATAATACTTCTGATCTATTTTATAATGGTGTTTGTAAACAGTTAAACGTATTTGATTATTTAAGGGAATTTAAAAAGGAAGGTTTAATTAATAAATTAGGTATAAGTCATCATGGAACTCCTGAAGCTTTAAATCAAGTATTGACAGAAAACCAGGATATAGAATTTGTACAACTTCAAATTAATTATGTTGATTGGAAAAACGATGCAGTTCAAGCTAAAAAATGTTATGAGATAGTTAAGGATAATGGATTGGATGTATTTGTTATGGAGCCATTAAAAGGTGGAAATTTAGTTAATGTTCCAGAAAAAGTAGAAAAATTATTTCAAAGTTATAACCAAAAAAGTCCAGTTAATTGGGCATTATCCTATGTCTTAAATTTAAGTTCAGTAGCATTAGTACTAAGTGGAATGTCTGATCTAAAAGAACTTCAGGAAAATATGAGTATAGTTAAAGATTTTAAGACAATGAATAACGATGAATTGGAAATAATTAAACAAGCACGTGATATAATAAATGATTCCATTGAAATTCCATGCACATACTGTGATTATTGTTTTAAATATTGTCCTAAACAAATTCCTATATCAAAATATTTCTCAATTTTCAACGATGAAAAACAGTCCAAAGTAGATCAAATGTTAAATTATTTATATTATGATAATTATGCAGAAAAATTTACAAAAGCATCCTCTTGTGTAAAATGTGGTGCATGTGAAAAAGTATGTCCTCAACAGATTAATATTACTGAAGAATTAGAGAAAGTAGTCAATTTATTTGAAAAATAAGTTAATTAAGCAAAAAATGGGAAAATTGTTAAATGGAGGAATTAGTATGGGTGTTGTTGTTTTAACAGGGGCTGGACAAATAGGAATGGCAATTGCAAGAAGAATAAGTTACGGTAAAAAATTAATAATTGGGGATAAAAACATTGAAAATGCTGAAAAAATATCAAAAACTATGATTGAATCAGGTTTTGATGTTGAATATCTTGAATGTGATATTTCCAGCAGATTATCTATAAAAAACTTAATTAAAACTTCTCAGGATTATGGAGAAATAAGTAACTTTATTAATGCAGCAGGAGTTTCTCCTTCACAAGCAAGTATAGAAACTATTCTTAAAGTAGATCTTTATGGAACAGCAGTATTATTGGAAGAAATAGGTAAAGTAATAAAAGAAGGTGGAAGTGGAGTTACCATATCTTCACAGTCAGGACATAGGATGAAACAATTGGGAGCAAGTATTGATGAACAATTAGCCACAACACCAACAGAAGAATTACTTGATTTGGATATTTTACAGCCCGAAAACATTAAAGACACATTACATGCTTATCAACTTGCAAAAAGGTGTAATGTAAAAAGAGTAATGTATGAAGCATGTAAATGGGGCGAAAGAAATGCAAGAATAAACTCAATATCTCCGGGAATAATTGTAACACCACTGGCAATTGATGAATTTAATGGTCCACGTGGAGATTTCTATAAAAATATGTTTGCAAATTGTCCATCAGGAAGGCCAGGAACGGCAGATGAAGTAGCAAATCTTGCACAATTAATGCTTAATGAAAATGGAGCTTTCATAACTGGTTCAGATTTTCTTATTGATGGTGGAGCTACAGCTTCATATTTCTATAGTAAATTAAAATCTAAATAAAATAATAATCATCAAAATATAGATAAATAGTATTATTTTTTCATAATAATGTTCTCTGCTAAGTCACTTTTTCTATTTTTCTCTACTTTTCATTTTTGAGTATATTACATCTATATGTGGTGGTTGATTTTTGGTATTTTAGACATGCTTGTTTTTATGGATTTTTTCATTTCTTTCATTAGTTTTATTTTACTTCGTAATACTACCGTATAACGAAGTAAATAATATGCCCTTGTTCATGTTATGTGAACAAAAAGTGTGAATTATGTGAACACATTTTGGATAATTGATAAAATACTTTATAGTCAAAAACATTAAAAAAATTTTTTACTTCATCAAATATAAATTATCTTAAGTATTGTATTTAACTGATAAAAAGAATATCTAAATCGCAAAAATAAGCTATTAATAAATTCTTATAATAATAATTCAAATAAGGAATTCAATGTATTGTGTATTATTTTTTTTAATCCAATTATATTTAAAAAAAGTTAAAAAAGAGGGGGATGAGTTTATTCGATAATTATATCTTCTTCATAGGTATTTGTATTGTTATTAGCATCGGTAAATTCTATTTTAATTTTATGATTACCGAGATATTTTTCAATGAGTTGTAATATAGTCATTGATAAATCATTACTTACAGTGTCATTGAATATTACTTGACCATCCATGAAGACGACTAAATGTCCATTTGTAATATTTTGACCGAATATTTTATTTATTGCATCTAATGTCAATGAGTTTCCTTGATAAACAACACTATTATCACTAGTTTTTTTGATTGTATGAGTTTTATATACTTTTTGTTGGTTGTTAGTTATTTTTGTTGGATTTTGTTTGACTTCTTTCTGTTTTTGTGTATGTGATACTGGTTGGGTATTACCTTGTTGATCATTGTTATTTGAACTAGTTTCTGGTGTTGTATCATTGGATGCGGATGTGTTCATTCCTGGAATCATATCTGACATGTTCATTCCTGGAATCATGTCTGACATGTTCATTCCAGCCATATTATCCATGGAAAAACCATTAGTTGATTGTGAGTTTTCATTTCCATTATTAGCATTTAACATATTTTCTAAACTTGGTGTATTAGCATCTGTTGTACTGCTATCATTTGACAAAGAATTTTGTGAGCTGTTATCTCAGCACTAACACTAGCTAGAGTAATGAAACATATTAATACTAATATACTAATTAAAAATTTCTTTGACATTTTATACCTCAGTTATTCTTTTTATTTAAACTTTTTATTATAAATATGTTTTTTATTTAAACTTTTTATTATAAATATGTTTTTTATGAAAACTTTTTATAATACATTTATTATTAATTTTTTTATAATTTTTTTCCGATTGAATCTTTTAGTAAATATTAGTTGAACAAAATAGAATTTATAAAAGGTACTTAAGAATTACTAATTTTAACAGTTTTAGTTTTATTTCTGTATCTGTTTCAATTGATATTTTTTTTATTATTAAAAATTTTAATAGAAATTATATTATTATATCTTTAATATATATGGAATGTTGATTATTCATCAATTAATGATAAAAAACATTATTACATAATGAAATAAAATTTTCAATTCAGTATATTTACCTCATAATTGTAATGAATTAATAATTTAAATCTTTTCAATAAATTAATTATTTATATCATTTTAAACATATATTTATTTTTATACTAAAGGAGTCGTTATTATATTGTCTAAAAAAGATGAATTTATTTTTGGATTTAAAAAAGCAATACCTATTACTATGGGATATATACCTATGGGTATTGGTTATGCTGCATTAGCTATTAAAGCAGGATTAACTCCTTTACAAACTGTTGGATTTTCAATTCTTGTATATGCGGGTGCTGGGGAGATTATTGCTGTCACTATGCTTTTAAATGGTGCTACAGCTTTTGCAATCATATTAACTAATTTTGTTGTTAATTTAAGATATTTTGTTATGAATGTCTGTGTATATAATAAGGTTCAAAAGACTTCTCCTTTGTTAAATGCATTGTCGTGTCATTTAACTACAGATGAATCATTTGCAATGTTTTCTTTAATGGATGAATCATCAATTTGGACATATGTCGGATTATCATTAACTTCCTGGTTATCTTGGATATTGGGTGCAGCAATTGGAGTTTTTGTATTGGATTTATTACCTGTTATTGTTACAAACAGTTTTAACATTTCATTATATGCATTATTTGTTGCAATTTTAATACCAAATGTCAAGAAAAACTATAGAATAGGATTACTTGTTATAATAACTGGAATAATGAACATAATATTGCAAACTATAATTGGAAACTGGTCCATAATTGTATCAACATTGTTGGGTGCATTAATTGGAGTATACTTGATAAATGATGCATATTTTTTAACAGATGATGGGGGAATTAAATGAACACTGCAGACATGGTAATATTGGGATGTGCACTGGTAACATTTATTCCAAGATTAATACCATCAATATTTGTGGGACAAATTAATTTTAGTAAAAAAACTGAAAAGTTTCTTGATTTAATTCCATATACGGCTCTAAGCGCTTTAATAATTCCAGGGGTACTAACAGTAGATAATCAATTATGGTATATTGGTTTAATTGGCGCAATTGTTGCTGCGGGACTATCCTGGAAAAAAGTTCCTCTTGGAGCAATTGTTATAATCACAGTAATTGTATTAATCACTGTTTACTCTTTAGTTCCCTTATTTTAAACTTTTTTTTTAAAAATTTATTTATTTTAAATAATTTAATATATTAATAGAAAAAACTATTTTTGGGAAATGGTTTCATGAATTACAATACAAGTAAACATTTAAAAATTTTTTCTATTTATCAAAATGATAAGAAATTAATCCTTGAAGATATATTAAAAAGTAAATATGATGGTATTTACGATTCAATGATTGAAGAGAAGTTTGTTTTAAATGTTGATAATTGTAATATTTTTAATGAAATAAGATTTAAGGAAAAAGTAGCTGGTTTTAGTACATATACCATTATAAATGATTCTCATCTGCTTTTAACAAATATTTATATATTACCTTCCTTTAGAGGAAATATGTTATTTAATAAAGAATTATCACGTATTCTTGAAGAAGGTTATGTGATAAGTATTCATGAACCAAATAAAACAGTAGTTAATGCATTAGTTAATTATGGTTATGCTGAAAAAGTTAATGACACATTAGTTGTCAGTGCCATAAATTTTAATATAGCTATAGAAAATATTGTTCCTAAGAATTCTCAACTAAATAGGGATGTTTTCCTAAATTTAACAAATTTATATGATTTGGATCTTTGTGCTTCCTTACTTTTTAATATTGAAAATAATGAAACTTTTGAAGTTCATTATGCAATATCTGAGCACGATAATGAGAAAGTATCCTTAGAATCCAAGGATATTTTTAATAAAGATTATTTTGAAAATATAGTTAATATATTAACCAGGCGTGATCTTGAAATAGAAAGAAGATTATTGCTTTTAAGAGATAATTTACCCACTGTTAATTTGGAAATTAAAGAATTGTTTTCATCAGATTTAGCCGACATCTTTATGGATTATGTAAATGAAGGTATGGTAACACTTGATGAAATAAAAAAGATTAAACAACAATTATTCATAGATTTAACAAGAAGTACAATTCGTAAACAGTCCATACCGCTACGTTTAAATTATTTGGTTTCAAATCTTCACAATACTAAAGAAAAAGATGATTCTATTAAAAATCCATGTCCTTATTGTAATGAGGAGTTGGATTATTCTCGTAGATACTGTGTAAGTTGTGGTTATGATATTTTTAACGATGTGAATGTAAAAAATAAAAATAAATATCTCTATCATGATGTTTTAACCGAAACATTATCTTATAAATATTCATTAAATAATATAATAGAGAAAAAAGATGAGTTTAATGATGAGTACTTGATTTCATTAGCTATATGTTATATTATAGACAATTTGAATATAAAAAATTATTATTCAATTTTCAATATGGCTGCCGATAATTATAATATCTCGGATATCGATTTAAGGCGGTTTATGTATAAAAAAGGTTATATCACGTATGATGTTTTAGAGTCTAGCTGGTCTGAAGAAGGACAGGAATTTAGTGTTTCAGAATTAAAAAACATATTGCTGGAAAATAATATAAAACAATCCGGTAATAAAACGGAACTGATAGAAAGAATAAAATCGAATATTTCCTTAACTAAAATAAAATCAAAAGTTCCTAAAATAACAGAATTAGGATTTCAGTTTAAAGAAGATTGTAAAACAATTTTGTATCATAATAAATATCTGAAAAATTATGTTTATGAAGAATTTGAGGAATTTTTTGCTAGTAGTGAAAAAACATCCATAAATGAGATAACACTTGATTTTTTAAACCAACATATAGAAAAAGCAATAAATTTAAAAAAACATAATCAACTGGTTGATTCAATTAAGCTACAATCTCAATTATATTCAAATCTTCAGGATATTGAGGAGTTTTTACGTCTTGAATTAAAGTTATTCTTTATAAATCTTAACATGTTATTCATAGATGATGTTTATTATGACTTTTATAATCCAATAGAGGAAAGTACATTTAATACTTTGAGAAAATTGAAATACGAATATGATTTTGAGGAGATGTTTTTTATAATTTCTTTGATTTATCAGGAATTTGATGAAAAATATCTACATTTAACATTGGATGAATCCTCAGAAATATTAAAAAGTGTTCTAAATCAAAATAATTTAGATAATCTTAACTATAGAATAAAATATAATCATTTTCCAAGTAAAATAGGCGGTTATTCTTCTTCAAATAAAAAGAAATCAATTAAAATATCGTCATTGGATAGTTATTTTTAATATTGAATATAGTTAAGTTTAAATATTTTCATGAGTAAATTATTTTTAATCAAGTATTGATGTGAATATATGGAAATAAGTGATATATTAATAGATTCAATATTATATCCTACTAAAAGTATCAAATCATCATGGATTTTCATGGTTTCGGCTATATTTATGGGAATGCTTACAGTAGTTGCTTTTAATCTTGAATCATTTGAAATTTCAGCAAATAACTGGATTAAACTGCTATTGATTGCAGGTGTATTGTTAATTTCTTTAGTGTTGTTTTTATTAACACAGGGATATTCATTAGATATTCTAAAGGAAAGCATATATCAAAGTGGAAATACTCCTAATTTCAAATTTTCAAACCAATTAAAAAATTCGAGGAAGATATTGGTAGTAAATATATTTTATTTTATAGTGCCAACAGTATTGTCTTTCTTTTTAGGGGTTATTTTGCAATTATGGATAATGCCTATACTTGGATTAATCATATCAATAGTATTCTTTTTAGCTACAACAATGGCTGAATGTAGATTAGCAAAAACTGGAAAATTAACAAATGCTTTAAACGTTTTTGGCACATTAAATGATATGCACACAATAGGTTTTGAAAAAGTACTATTAACCACTTTAACAGTTTTCAGCGTAATAATCATAAGTCTATTGGTTGTTTTAACCATATTATGGTATTTGGATTCAAATGTAATTACGTCCATAGTAATAAGTATCTTTGGAGTATATATGTTATTTTTCTCAAAAAGAGCTATGGGTTTGTTATATTCTGAAAGGTAAATCTTTAAATTAATTCTTTTTTTATTATTTTTTTTCAATGATTATAATTATTAAATCTTTTTTTCAAATATATATTTATGAAGAAATTTTACATTTTTGATTTTGATGGAACATTAGTTAATACATTTTACGATTCTGTAATAGCATATAACAAAGCATTAAAACAGAATAATTTGCCAGAATATACTTATGAATCTCTTGATCAAATAGATTATTCTGATTTTATAAATAGCATGACAGAGGATATGCAAGTACTTAAATTATATTCTAAAATCTATGAAGAAAGTGAAAAAGAATATACATTGCCTTATGATGGAATTAACGAAGTTTTAAAAGAATTAATCAAACGAGGAAATGAAGTGGCAATATGTTCAAACCGTAGTCAGGAACAATTGGAGTATTATACAGAAAAACTATTTCCTGAAATAGATTTTAAATATGTTATTGGTTATACTCCTGAAGGGGGATTTAAACCAAATCCTGAAGTAATGAATAGAATATTAAATAATGTAAACTATAAAAAAGGAGAAATAGTCTATATCGGTGATAAAAAAACAGATATTGTAACTGCACAAAATGTGGATTTGGATGTGATAATAGTCACATGGGGTCAGGGTGATGAAGAAGCCTATTATGATAATTATCCAATAAAAATTATTGACAACGTAAAAGAATTATTGGACTTTTAAATTTTTCAATTAATCTAATTAATTTCTTATATCATATATATTATTATGTTCAGGAAAATGAGAAGAATTAAACAACAATTGTCTGATAATGAATGTATTCAAATATTACAGGATGAATCAAGAGGTATCCTATCTGTTTTAGGAGAAAACGAGTATCCATATGGAATACCATTAAACTATCTATACCATGATAATAAAATAATATTTCACTCAGCATTAGAAGGACACATGTATGATTCAATAAAAAAACATGAAAAAGTATCATTTTGTGTAATAAATAATGGTGAAAAGGTTGAAAACCAATGGTGGTACATATTTAAGAGTGTAATCCTCTTTGGAAAAATTAAAGAAATTACAGATGAAAATGAAAGAAAAAATAAGCTAAGAATATTAGGAAACAAATATTTTCCATCAGAAGACTACACTGAAGATGAGATCACTAAGGCATTTGAACGTACACTTGTGCTTGAAATGAGTATTGAACATATGACTGGAAAAATTGTGACTGAAAAGTGATAATATGTTAAATAAGAAATTAGGTAATGATTGGGATAAATTTATCGAAAGAGAACAAAATACATTATATTTTCAAAAAATGGATGTTTTTCTAGAGAAAGAATATGAAAACAAAATTATATATCCACATGCAGAAGATATATTCAACGCATTTAAGTACACTCCCTTATCTCATATTAAAGTAGTGATATTGGGACAGGATCCTTACCATGAACCTAACCAGGCACACGGATTGGCATTTTCCACACCAGAAGGAAATCCGATACCTAGATCATTATCCAATATTTTTAAGGAAATTAATCAGGAATATTCTTATGAAATTCCTGAAAATGGTTGTTTGGAAAAATGGGCTAAACAGGGCGTCTTTCTATTAAATACTGTTTTAACAGTAGAAGAATCTAATGCAAATTCTCATAGCGATTGTGGTTGGCAAAAATTCACGGATAACGTAATTAAAGAAATCAATAAACAAGATCAGCCTATAGTATTTATGTTATGGGGTAAACAGGCAGAAAAAAAGAAAGAATTGTTGAACAATCCCAATCATTTGGTTTTGATAACATCTCATCCTAGTCCTTTCTCTGCAAGGCGTGGCTTTTTCGGATGTAATCATTTTAAACAGGCAAATACTTTTTTAAAAGAGAATAATGTTGAAGAAATAGATTGGAAATTATGAAGTTGGTATTATGAAGTATGTAAAATTAGGAAATTCAAATTTAAGTGTCAGTAAAGTATGTATGGGATGTATGGGTTTCGGAGATCCAAATAATGGTATGCATTCCTGGACTTTACCTGAAAAGGAATCAAAAGAAATAATTAAATATGGATTGGATAATGGAATAAATTTCTTCGATACTGCAATTGGTTATCAAAATGGAACTAGTGAACAGTATTTGGGAAAAACTATTAATGAATATGCAGAAAGGGATGATATTGTTATAGCAACAAAGTTTTTACCTAGAACTGAAGAAGAAATTAAAAACAATATTTCTGGTCAGGAACATATTAAACAGATGGCAAATAAGAGTTTAGAAAATTTAGGTCTTGATTATATTGATTTGTACATATACCATATGTGGGACTTTGACACGCCAATATATGATGTATTGGATGGATTAAATCAATTAGTTGAAGATGGTTTGGTAAAGTATATTGGTATTTCTAACTGTTTTGCATGGCAATTAGCTAAATCCAATATGATTGCAAAACAGGAAGGATTTAAAGAATTTGTTTCAGTACAAGGTCATTATAATCTTATTTTCCGTGAAGAAGAACGGGAAATGTTACCTTTATGTTTGGAAGATAACATTGCACTTACTCCATATAGTTCTCTTGCATCAGGTAGGCTATCAAGATTACCTACTGCTGAATCCAAGCGATTAAAAGAAGATGCATATGCTAAAATAAAATATGATTCTACAAGTACGCAGGATAATCTGATTATTGAACGTGTAAATGAATTAGCTAGTAATTATAATGTATCTATGACAGAAGTTGCACTTAGTTGGTTGGAAACAAAGGTTACTTCTCCAATAGTGGGAGCAACAAAAAAACACCATGTGGATGGTGCAGTAAATAGTGTAGATTTAAAATTGACAGATGATGATTTGAGTTATCTGGAAGAATTATATGTACCTCATGAATTGGTTGGAGTTATGGCTGATAATAATAAAAAATTAAATGAAAATGAGAAAGTTTGGATGAAAAATACAAAAAATAGGATTTAGAAAGTTAAAAATCTAATTCTAAAGTAACAGGGCAATGATCAGAACCATAAACCTGGTTGAGAATTGTAGCTGATTTAACTTTATCTTTCATTTCTTCGTTAACATAGAAATAATCTAATCTCCAACCAGCATTTCTATCTCTTGCTTTAGTTCTATAACTCCACCAGGTAAAGTTATTTTCTCCTTCATCAAATAATCTAAACGTGTCAATAAAACCAGCTTCTTCCAATCTATCCAACCAATCTCTTTCTTCTGGTAAATAACCAGATTTTCCCTCACAATTTGCAGGATTATAAACGTCAATTGGATGATGAGCAATATTATAATCTCCTGTAATTACAACATTTTTTCCATTATTTTTTAAGTCAACAACTATATCAAGTAATGCATCACAGAAATCCACTTTATAGTCTAATCTTTTAGCTTCCATTCCACTATTTGGGAAATAAATATTGAATAATGTGAAATCAGAGTATTCTATTTGTAATACCCGTCCTTCTTTATCTAGTTCTTCAATACCTAAACCCTTTTTAATTCCACAAGCTTCAATTTTTGAAAAAGTACCTACACCGCTATAACCTTTCTTTTCAGCTTCATTAAAATGATGGGTGAAATTTTCAACTTTCAACAGTTTTTTTGGGATTTGTTTTAATTCAGCTCTTACTTCCTGAAAATTAATTATATCTGCTTCTGTATTTTCAAACCAGTTCCAAAATTCTTCTTTTTTGCTTACAGCCCTAATTCCATTTACATTCCATGATACTAGTTTTATAGACATATGGTTATTCCTTCTTTCAATTTTATTAATTATTAATATATCTATCTAAGAATTTATCTTTTTTTATCCAAATATTATACATTTTTATAGATTTTAATATTTTTTTAATATTTTTTATTATTATTCATGTGTTTAGAAATGAAATAAATAAATATATAAAGTTATAAACTATTAATTAGATAGATTAGTTTTTCTATTCTATTGAAAAAATTTATATATAAATTATATGGTGTTTTTTAAATGAAAAAAATAGGAATTTTAGTAGGAGTATTAGTACTCGCTCTTGCATTAGTTGCCGGAGTTAGTGCTGATGAATCTGCAGCAAATGACGACACTACTTTAATTGTTGGATTCGATGCAGAATTCCCTCCTTACGGATACAAAGCAGAAAATGGATCCTATACAGGATTTGATTTAGAATTAGCACAAGAAGTATGTAAAAGAAACAATTGGACTTTTAAAGCTCAACCAATCGATTGGGATGCTAAAGACAGTGAATTAAGTTCAGGAACCATTGACTGTATTTGGAATGGATTCAGTATAACTGATGATAGAAAAGATAAATACACATGGTCAAAACCATACATTGACAACAAACAAGTAGTTGTTGTAAAATCTGATTCTGGAATTAACAGTCTTGCAGATTTAAAAGATAAACAAGTTGAAACTCAAAAAGATTCATCAGCATTAAGTGCACTTCAAGGTGACAACAAAACAATTGCTGACACATTCAAAAATTTAGTACAAATTGCAGATTATAACACAGCATTTAATGATTTAGCATCTGGTGCTTGTGATGCAGTAGCTATGGATTACAATACAGCAAAATACCAAGTTAAAGAACATGGTGCAGATACTTACAAAATCTTAGATGAAAACATTACTTCTGAAGATTACGGTATTGGATTTAAATTAGGTAATGATGATTTAAAAGATAAAGTACAAGCTACTTTAGATGAAATGCAAAAAGACGGAACTATCGCAAAAATAGCACAAAATTATGCTGATTATGGAGTTCCTGAATCATTAATTACAGAATAATTTTTTTTGTAAAATAAAGGCGAATAATATATGATACTAAGTACAGTTATATCACAACTATGTGAAGGGATGGTAACTTCAATAGAGATATTCTTACTTACTTTATTATTCTCCATTCCTCTAGGATTACTCATTGCTGGAGGAAGGATGAGTAAATTTAAACCTCTACAATGGTTAATGAAAATATATATTTCAATCATGAGAGGTACTCCATTGATGCTACAGTTAATTGTAGTGTTCTTTGGACCTTACTATATTTTTGGAATGACTTTATCACCTGAGTATAGGATGGTAGCAGTTATTATTGCTTTTTCAATTAACTATGCAGCATACTTTGCTGAGATATTTAGGGGTGGAATTGAATCAATTCCTAAAGGTCAGTACGAAGCAGCCCAAGTATTAGGGTACAATAAAATTGAAACATTTTTTATAATCATTTTACCTCAAGTTATAAAAATTGTATTACCTTCAATTACAAATGAAGTTATTACACTTGTAAAAGATACATCCTTATCCTTTGTAATAGCAATTCCTGAAATGTTTACTGTTGCAAAACAAATTGCAGCAGCTGATGCATCAATCAGCGCATTGTTAGTAGCAGGTGTGTTCTATTATGTATTCAACGTATTGGTTGCATTTGTAATGGAACGTTTCGAGAAACGTTTAAGTTATTATGATTAGGAGGAATATCATGGGTTTATTAGAAATAAAAAATCTTAAAAAAAGTTTCGGCGATAATGAGGTTTTAAAAGATATTTCTCTTGAAGTAAATAAAGGTGAAGTATTATGTATAATTGGACCTTCTGGTTCAGGTAAATCTACACTTTTAAGATGTATAACAGAGCTCGAAACTTATGATAGTGGTGAAATAATTTTTGATGGAACTTTTGGATTAGTATTCCAAAATTTTAACTTATTCCCACATCATTCAGTAATGAAAAACATTACTCATGCACCATTGAAGGTTCAAAAAAGAGAAAAAAATGAGGTTTACGAAGAAGCCAGAAGTTTACTTAAGAAAATGGATTTGGCAGATAAAGAAGATGCTTATCCTTGTGAATTATCTGGTGGACAGCAGCAAAGGGTTTCAATCGCTAGGGCATTAGCAATGAATCCTGATATTTTATTCTTTGATGAACCTACTTCAGCATTAGATCCTGAATTAACCGGTGAAATTTTAAAAGTAATTAAGGATTTGGCAGCTGAACATATGACAATGGTTATCGTTACACACGAAATGACATTTGCTCGTAATGTTGCAGATAATATTATTTTCATGGATGATGGATATATAGTAGAACAAGGAACACCTGATGAAGTATTCTCTTCATCAAATGAAAGAATGAAATCATTCTTAGGAAAATTCTACGATTAATTTTCACAAGATTATACTTGTGAAATCTCTCTTTTTTTAATTATTTTATTTTTTTCATGTTTATTGCTTATTAACAAATTATATATAATATTACGTAATAACTAATTCTTATATAAGGAATGATATAAATGACAAAAAAGTTAATAGCTTATTTTTCTGCAAGTGGAGTAACCAAACGAGTTGCAGAAAATTTAAATACTGTAATTGATTCTGATATTTTTGAAATAGAACCAAAAGAAAAATATACTTCAGCAGATTTGAACTGGAATGACAAAAACAGCCGTTCATCAGTTGAAATGAATGATAAGTCATCAAGGCCTGAAATAAAAAATACTGTAGATGTCAGTAAATATGATACTATAATTTTAGGTTTTCCTGTATGGTGGTATACTGCTCCTACCATAATTAATACGTTTATTGAAGAAAACAACATAAATAATAAAGAGATTTATGTATTTGTTACCAGTGGTGGTTCTGGTGTAAATGATTCATTCAATAATCTTAAAAATACATATCCACAAAATCAATGGAAAAAAGGTATCAGATTACGAGGTAATGAATCAGAAAATGTAATAAAAGAATGGTTAATGGAATAATGTAGATTTTTGGTGTATAAATGAAAAAAGTTAAAATTACAGTTATTCGAAAGGCAAGATACGATGATTTAATTGAAAAATATGAAAATCCGATAGAACATGCATGTGATATGGAAGAAGGAACAGTATATATAGCCAATGGGTGGGAAAAACCCGATAACTTCTGTGATAGTGCATGGGAAACAATTTCCCCATTTGTTATGACTTTGGCACATGGTGGTGAAGATATCTATGATGGGTGGATGAAAAATAAAAAATCCGCAATGATATCTTGTAATGATGGTTTCAGGCCAGTTAGTTTTTATATTGAAGCTCTTGAAGAAGATGCTCAATAACCTTTTTATCTTTTTTTAGTCGTTAAACACATTAAATATATTTTACAGATATGATATTATGAATCAAACAAATAAATTAGTTAACAAAATCAAAGATTTAGAAATTGAACAATCAAATAATGAAACTAATGAGGAAAGTTCTGAAATCTCTAAAAGTCATTTAACTGAAGATAATCTTGATGAATACTTAGAAAAAGTTGAAACGGATGAACATTCAAAAGAACTATTAGAGAAATATTTAGCTAAAAAATCTAAAAAATAGATTGACTATTAATTTTTTATGTGTGGGGATTGATTATGAAATATGACTTTGATACAATTATAAATAGAAGAAATACTAATTCACATAAATGGGATTATCAAGATACACAATTACCGATGTGGTTAGGTGATATGGATTTTAAGACTGCACCTGAAATAATTCAGGAATTAGATAAAAGAGTTCAACATGGAATATTTGGATATGCATTAATCCCTGATGATTTTTTTCAAGCTTATATAAATTGGTGGGATAGAAGACATGATTTTAAAATGGAAAAAGAGGAATTGCTCTTTTCTATAGGAGTTATGCCATCTATTGCCAGTATTATCCGAGAATTAACTAAAGAAAATGAATCCATACTCCTACAAACACCAGTATATAATTATTTTTTCAAAGTAATTCAAAACAATAATCGGAAAGTAATAGAAAATGAACTAATATATGATGGAATCCATTATTCAATTGATTTTAAAGACTTGGAAGAAAAATTATCTGATGAAAACACTACCATGATGATTCTTTGTAATCCCCACAATCCTATTGGAAAAATATGGAATAAAGAAGAACTTGAAAGAATTGCACATTTATGTAAAAAACATGGTGTTTTTTTAATATCCGATGAAATTCATTGTGATTTGGTAAATCCAGGTAATTATTACACGCCTGTAGAAAATACGGTTAATGAAAAAGATCATATTATAACTTGTTTAGCACCTACAAAAACATTTAACATAGCAGGAATTCAAAGTTCAGTTGTCCATATTAATGATAAAGATTTATATGAACGAATACAATCCAGATTGGACTTTGAATATTCATCACAAGTTAATGTATTTACTATAGTTGCAACTATAACTGCATTTAATGAATGTGAAGAATGGGCAAATCAATTAAATGAATACATCTATCAAAATAAACTAATAGTTGATGAATTTTTAAAGAAAGAATTGCCTATTGTTAAATTGGTTCCATCTGAAGCTACATATTTTTTATGGTTGGATTGTAATGAAATCAAAATACCATCCAAACAATTAAATGAATACATTAATGAAACAGCAGGTTTATTTATGGTGCCCGGAGTATATTTTGGTGAAAATGGGGATAATTTCCTAAGACTTAACATAGCATGTCCAAAGGATACTCTCTTGGATGGATTGAACAGACTTAAAAAAGCAATAAACAGTTTAAATAAGTGAAATTCTTGAGGATTATTCAAGAAAAAAAATCTAAAAAATAATAATTTATAAACACCATCCTTCTTTTTATTCTTATTTTAATACTTATTTTGGGGAATAAACTATGAAATATGATTTTGATACAATTATAGATAGAAAGAATACTAGTTCAGTAAAATGGGATTATTTTGATACACAGTTACCTATGTGGGTAGCAGATATGGATTTTAAAGTTGCACCCGAGATAATTGAAGCATTGACAAAAAGAGTTCATCATGGTATTTTTGGTTATGCTGTAATTCCAGACGAATATTTTAATTCATATATAAATTGGTGGGATAATAGACATGATTTAAAAATGAAAAAGGAAAATTTACTTTTTTCCGTGGGAGTAATGCCATCAATATCCAGCATTATAAGAGCGTTAACTGAAGAAAATGATTGTATACTCATACAAACACCTGTTTATCATATATTTTTCAAGGTGATATTGGATAACAACAGAAAAGTTATTGAAAATAAACTTGTTTATGATGGAAAAAGATATTCAATAGATTTTGCTGACTTGGAAGATAAATTATCTAATGAAAATGTTACTATGATGTTACTTTGTAATCCCCATAACCCTGTAGGAAAAACATGGAATAAAAAGGAATTAGAAGAAATAGCATTTTTATGTAAAAAATATGATGTTATATTAATTTCAGATGAAATTCATTGTGATTTAGTAGATCCTGGAAATAAGTATATAGCATTAGAAAGCATAGTAACTGATAATGATAAAATCATCACATGTTTGGCACCCACAAAGACTTTTAACATAGCAGGCATACAAAGTTCAGTGATACATGTTAAAAACAGACAACTGTATGATATAATACAGAATAGATTAGAGATAGATGATTCATCACATATAAATGTATTTTCTATAGTTGCTACAATTACAGCTTTCAATCACTGTGAAAAATGGTTAAATCAATTAAATGAATATGTTTATCAAAACAAATTGTTGGTTGATGATTTTTTGAAAAAAGAATTGTCGATAGTTGAATTAGTCCCTTCCAATGCTACATATTTGTTATGGTTGGATTGTAGTAAAATAAAATTCAAATCCAAAGAATTAGCAGAATATATTAATCAAACAACTGGATTACTTTTATCACCCGGAGTTCAATTTGGTGAAAATGGTGATAATTTCCTAAGACTAAACATAGCATGTCCTAAAGAAATGCTTCTTGATGGATTAAACAGGTTTAAAGAAGCAATAACTAGTATTGAATGATTAATATAAATTTTTTTTAACTATAACTACTCATTTTCATTTCTTTTTTTTCAATTACATTATTCAATTAAATATTTTAATAGTCATTTACAGATAAATTAACAATAAAGTTCTAAATGGAGAAATCAATATGTATACTGAAGATTCTATATTAATTGGATGTAATGATGAAACATGTGTAACGTTACATCCTAAATTGGCAAATAGGCATGGAATAATAGCTGGTGCAACAGGAACAGGAAAAACATATACCTTAAAGGCATTAGCTGAATCATTTAGTGATATGGGTGTTCCAGTATTTGTTGCAGATATGAAAGGGGATTTAGCAGGTTTATCAAAAGCAGGTGAACCTAACGAAAATGTTTCTAAAAGAGTTGAAAAATATGATTTACAATCTAAAGGATTTAGTTTCAAAGGATATCCTGTAGAATTTTGGGATTTATTTGGTGAAAAAGGATTACCTATCAGAGTAACAATTTCACAAATGGGTCCTATTTTGTTATCAAAAATATTAAGACTCAGTGAAGCTCAGGCTGGTGTATTAAACATAATTTTTAAAGTAGCAGACTCTGAATCCTTATTGTTAATAGATATTAAAGATTTGAAATCTATGATAAATTATGTTACTGAAAATAGGGAAAGATATGAACCACAATACGGGGCAATTGCAACAAAATCAGCAAATACTATATTACGTTCACTGTTAACTTTAGAAGAACAGGGTGGGGATAAATTCTTTGGTGAACCTGCTTTGGAATTAAATGATTTCCTTCAATGTGATGATAATGGTAAAGGTATAATTAACGTATTTGATTCTGTAAAATTATCTTTGGCACCTGACTTATATTCAACATTCTTGTTATGGATGTTAACAGAAATCTTTGAATCCATGCCAGAAGTTGGGGATCTTGAGAAACCAAAATTTGTTTTCTTCTTCGATGAAGCTCATTTATTATTTGATAATATGAATCCAGTTTTCCAGAGAAAAATTGAACAAATTGTACGATTAATACGTTCCAAAGGAATTGGTTTGTATTTCATTACACAAAGTCCAACAGATATTCCTGATGAGATATTATCACAGTTAGGAAATAGAATTCAACATGCATTGAGGGCTTACACACCAAAAGATCAGAAAGCTGTTAAAGTAGCTGCCGAAACATTTAGGCCAAATCCTAATTTCGATACTGCGGATGAAATATCTAATTTGGGAATAGGTCAAGCATTGGTATCTGTCTTGGATAAAGAAGGAGTTCCTACCATTGTAGAAAAAGTTGATATTATACCTCCACAATGTTATAGCGGGGCAATTGAAGATTCATATAGGGAACAAATTGTTAATATTTCATTGTTAAAAGTAAAATATCAGGAAATGTTGGATAGGGAATCTGCTTACGAACGTCTTTTACAAAAAGTACAGCAAGCACCCGTTCAAGATATGGGCCAATATAATCCTCAAGATTATCAGCCACAAGACAATTCAGCTTATCAGAATCAACAACAAATTCCTCAAACAGAACAAAAACAAGGTGGTTTCCCATTACCTGATGTTCTTCAACAAACTATGGACAATATAGATTTAACCAAAACCACAAAAAGAGGTAGAACCAGTCAGAGTACTACAGGAAAATCAGAAATGGAAAGGATAGCTACTAATGCCGCAAATACTGTTGTTAGGGAAGTCTCTAGACAAATTGTCAGAGGTATATTTGGTCAACTAAAGCGTAAGTAATTCAGTATATTTGGCTGATTTTCCTTTAGACTTTTCAACAGGATATTTTTTCTCATTTTTTTCTATTTTTTTAAGCATAATTTCTTTAACATCTACATTCATAGTAATTGCCATTAGATATGAATATATGAGAACATCTGCTAATTCTTCTTCAACGTGTTCTATATCGTAATTATCATCCCATTGAAAATTTTCTAGTAATTCGGCTGATTCGATGGAAATTGATTTTGCTAAGTTTTCTAATGTCTGAAACTGTTTCCAGTCACGATCATCTCTAAATTTTATAATTTTTTTAATTACTTCTTCCATATTTTCACCAATGATTCGATAATTCTTTTTCATATTTCAATACTAAATTATAATATTTGTTATTTACATATCATAATATAAGAATTTTTTTAAAGATAAATATTTTATAATTTTTTTAAATTTAATTGTATTATTTACAGGGATTTTATGGAAGAACGTTCTAAATTAGACTTTAATGATGTATTCAACACTTTACAGCAAAACCTTTTAGATATGGGTTTAAGGAATAATTTACTTAATTTTAAAGAAGTTGCTAGAACTGTTCCTATTGTTGATGTAGATATAATGGATCTTTATGATTCATTAGTTTTAAATAAGAATAAATTATCTTTTTTACCTAAATCTTCATCTAAAGATTCAGAAGATGGAATATGGTCAATACCTATCGATTCAGATAAAGATGAAGATTTACAGTTACAAACAACATTAACAGAAAAAGAACTTCAAAAAAGATTATTTTCATTATTCCAGTATTTCAGAACAAGTGTACAGGATTTGGGTTACAATAATCTGTTTTTAGCATTAGGTTTTGTTGAATGGAAACAACAAAAGGATAATTCAACCCATAAAGCACCATTAGTCTTAGTTCCAATAGAATTATCAAGAAGATCAGTTGGTTCACCTTTTAAGGTTCATTGGACTAGTGAAGATATTTCATTAAATTTATCATTAAAGCATAAACTTCAGGAACAAGGGATAATATTACCTGAACAAAACAGTATAGAAAATAAAAACGATTTGGTTGAGTATATTAATCAAGTTAAACGGGCAATCGAATTCAAAAAAGGATGGAATGTTCTTAGTCAGGCATATATCAGCACATTTAGTTTCAAAAAATTTGTAATGTTCAAAGATTTATCGATAGAAAACTGGGATCATATAGAAAAAAGTGAAATTGGTAGATTATTTGGTTTAAGTGAAGTTGATAGTTTTGATTCATTCAATGTTAAATCTATTGATGAAGATTTAAATCCTATTGACAATTATAATGTTGTTGATGCAGATTCTTCACAAATCGCTGTAATAGAAGATGCTAAAAAGGGTCATAGTCTTGTAGTTGAAGGTCCTCCAGGTACTGGTAAATCTCAAACAATTGTAAATTTAATATCTGAATTATTGGCTAACGGAAAAAAAATATTATTCGTTAGTGAAAAGATGGCTGCACTTGATGTTGTTAAAAAAAGGATGGATAGTGTTGGTTTAGGAAGTTATTGTTTGGAGTTACACAGCAATAAAACAAGGAAGAGATCTTTCCTAGATGATTTAAACAAATCATTATTAATGGATAAAGTTGAAGTTGATGATTATGAAGATTATGAAAAACTTCAGCAATCAATTAGTAATTTAAATGAATATAGGCAACTTATTCGAACAAAATATGGTGATACTAACTTATCCATTTATGATTTAATAGGAATGTATGAATTAAATTATCAAGAACTTGAAAAAATTGGTCAGAGGGTGTATAAATTTAACTTGCCTAGTCTAAAAAATTATACCCCTAAAAAACGTTCAGAGCTTGTATCAAACATAGATGAAATTGCAGAAATATATAAATTAATTAGTCCAATTAAGGATAATCCTTGGAACTATACTAATATTAATTATCTTTCACCGGATGATATAGATAACATTAATTTTAAATCATCTGAAATAGATAGTCACATGGAACATGTTCAACAGGATATTGAAGAATTCAGTCATAAAACCAATCTTCAAAAACCAGTCAAATATGGTGAAATTAAAAAATATATACAACAAGCTAGATTAGCATTATCTGACCAAGATTATTCTTTAGAAGATGGAAAATTAAAACAGATAGTTGATTCAGTACAGGAATATCAAAATAATTTCAATAATGCCATTGATATCAATAAAATAGATATAGAACCGATTAAAGAGAAAGCAGATCAATTGTTATTTAAAATACGATCTTCTGAAATCTCTTCTGATTTCATGTTTCATCATGAAGCAAGATCATTACTTAATAAAATCAAAGAAGCTTACAAATCACTACAGGAATCTCCGGTTAAAAGAGCATTAAATGATCCTGATATAGTTCAAAAGTTCTATCAATTCAAATCAAATAAGGATTCCTTTACTAAATTCATGAATAAGGATTATAAAAGATCTAAAAATGAATTAAAAAGTTATTATTCTCAGGATGTTGATGATAATACCATAACAGAAGATTTTGATAATTTATTCATGTGGAATGACGATGTAAATGGAGTAATTAATACAGTATTGCCTTATTATACATCTAACAATTTAGTTGCTGAAAAAGTTATCTATGAATTGGAAAGATTAATTAATCTTTTTGATGATTTAAATGAAATAAATGCTAAGGTATCAAAAATTTTCAAAAAGGATTATTTCAAAACATTAGATGATATAGAGTTCCATGTTGATTTATTATACAAACAAAAAGAATTAAAGAAATTCATTGATGAAAATGAATCTACAGCCAAAAAATATTTTAAATCATGGAACAACGTTGATACTGACTTCTCGAAATTGGTTAGTGAATATGAGGGTATCTCAAAGTATGTTAAAGAAGATAATTCTAATAGAGTAATAATTGATAACTTTAGTAAAGATGAATTAAAACTAATTATAGATGATTTAGAAGTCAAATATGGTGAAATAGCAGAAGATTATGATTATCTTAATTCATTATTACATTTTAAAAATAAACTTAGTGAAAATAATATAAATTCTATCAAACTTGAAGATTTTAATGGAATTATTCAAAGTATTACAGAAAATATTCGTTCATTAAGTGATTGGAGTCAATTTAACACGTATTGTTCTCAATTTAAAAATAATTATACTAGTGAAATCATTAAACTCATTAAAAATGATAAAATCAAGGCTGATGCCATCGTACCATTATTTGAGTTTAACTTTGCTAACAATATTTTGATAGAAATATTTGATAAACATGAAATATTAAAGAATTTTAACTCAAACATATATGAAAAGAATATTCAATTGTTCAAAGAATTAGATGTTCAAACAATTGATCTCAATAAATATAGGGTTAAAGAGATATTGGATAATCAAAGGCCAGATTTATCCATAAGTATTGCTCCAACTTCACAGCTGGGTATACTAGTTCATGAAATGAATAAGAAGCGAAATCACAAATCTATTAGACAAATATTGAAGGAATGTAATGATGTCATTACTGATATCAAACCATGTTTACTTATGAGTCCTTTGTCTATAGCTCAATATCTGGATACAAAGACATTTGAATCTTACTTTGATTATATAATTTTTGATGAAGCTAGTCAGGTAAAAATTGAAGATGCTATAGGTGCATTATTAAGAGGAAAACATTATATAATCATGGGAGATACAAAACAGTTGCCTCCAACAGCTTTCTTTGATGTTGAAACTAACATAGAATCTCAAGAAGCGGAAGATATGCATGTTCAGGATGTTGAAAGCATTCTTCATTTCTGTAAAACCGTTTTACCATATAGGATGTTGAAATGCCATTACCGAAGTAGACATGAGTCTTTAATTGCAGTTTCAAATTTGGAATTCTATAATAATGATTTGTTTATATATCCATCTCCCATAATCAATTCAGAAAACTTGGGTCTTAAATTAGTCTATAATCCAAATAACATATATGATAAAGGAAAAACCAGACAAAATAAGGGTGAAGCAAAGGAAGTAGTTGAATACGCATTGCAGCACTTTGGAAAATATGGATTCCAAAAAAGTTTAGGAATAGGTACATTCAGTGTAGCACAAAAACAAGCAATACTTGAAGAATTAGAATTAAAACTCAAAGAAAATCCTGAACTTGACCCATATTTCAACTCTACGGGAGATAAAGCATTCTTTGTTAAGAACATTGAAAACATTCAGGGTGATGAGAGAGACGTAATGTTAATTAGTGTAGGTTATGGTTTTGATGAAACACATAATTTATCCAGTAACTTTGGTCCATTAAATAATGATGGTGGAGAAAGAAGATTAAACGTATTAACAACACGTGCTAAAGAAAAATGTATAGTCTTTGCTAACTTTAAATCTTCTGACATGCATCTTTCACCAAGATCACCTAAGGGTGTACAAGTGCTAAAAACATACTTATACTATGCAGAGCATGGAAGATTCCCATCAAATTTCATGGAAGAACAAAAATTCGATTCAGAGTTCGAAAAATCAGTTTATAATTTCTTGATAAAAAAAGGATATAAAGTTGAAAAAAGAGTTGGATGTTCTGGTTATCGTGTTGATTTGGCAGTATTGGATCCTAATAATGACGATGAATATATCTTGGCAATAGAATGTGATGGTACAGAATATAACGATGGTGCATCTGCCAGAGAAAGAGATAGAATTCGACAAAACATGTTGGAAGGATTGGGATGGAATTATCATAGAATTTGGTCAACAGAATGGTATCATAACAGACAAAATGCAAAACAAAATTTACTTAATGCGATAAATGAAGCTATTAAAAACAAAGAACAAAGTATCAAAACTCTTGATGAGATAAATGAGGATACAATTGTTGTTGATAAAGTAAAAGAAGAGAATGTTGAAAATAATTCTATTGAAAATTTAAACTCATCTCATAAAGAAAGTGTAGTAAAAGATTCTTCTAAATCTGATGTTCCAAATCAAATCAATGAAGAAAAAGGTTCATTTGATGAATTTGATGAGATATTTGAAGTACTTGATGAAGAAGATTCTGATAATGTAATTATTCATGATTTAAAAGAAATAAGAGGAAAAAATTCTATTGATTCGGATGATGATTTTGAAGTAATGGAAGAAGTTAAAATTGAAGAAAATCTTTCTATCGGACAATCGGATGATGTTCAGTCTGTTGAACAATCAATTCAAGATACTGATAAAGTAGAAGAAATGAAAAAACAATCTGAATCAAATGAGGATAAAGTAAAATCTAAAGTTCAGGTTAAAAAAGTTGAAGTAGATCAACCTTCTACGGATAAAGATTACATATATTATGAGAATAATATAGACTGTGAAGACTTTTATTCTTTAAATAATTCAGAGGTTATTGAGGTTATTGAAGATATAATCAGGATTGAAGCACCTATTCACCGTGAAGAAATATATAACCGATTGAAAAAGGTATATGATGTTAAAGCAACTAAAAAATTTAAGTCTTCTATTGATACAATGATTTCATCATTGTTGCAACATTCACATGAAATATATGTTAAAAATAATTATTATTACATATTCAAAAAAGAAATTGTCGTAAGAAAAAGAATTAAACCAAATATAGATTACATATCTGATGATGAGATTATAGAAGCTATCACACAAGTTTTAATACTTAACAATTCTGTTAAAATAGATCAATTAGCCAAATTGGTTTCAAAATTATTAGGTTTTAAATCATTGTCTGCTAAGACGGCTAATAAATTAAATGAAGTTATTAGCTTTTTAAGATTCTCAGATAAATTAAATATTGATTCAAGTAGTATCGTTACATTAAAAGATGATACTAAATAATCTTTTTTTTTAAATACTAATGATTCTAATATTATTTAAATATTTTTATAAAAAAAGGATATATGATTAAATCATATATTTAAAAGAATTGTTGAATAACAAGAGGTAGTGCACCTAATAATGATTGAAGTCCTAAAATAAATATTGCTAGACCACCAATAAATTCAATTACTCTAGCATATTTAATAGCTACTTTTGTTCCATAGGTTCCTATTAATAACCATATGATAACAGCAACAAGTGTAAGTGAACCTAAAACGATAGGATCCACGCCGGCAACAGCACCTTGTGATGATAATACTAAGTTTTCAATGTTTCCAAAGATTAGTAATCCAAGGTATTCTTTATAATCGTCTAATGCCATATAATCACCTAGTATTTAATATTATTGATATCTGAATGCATTAATCATTGATTGAAGACCTAATATTATGATTGCGATTGCTCCAACTAATTCTATTACACTTGCATATGCCATTGCATAATTTGTTCCTAGTGTACCAATTAAAAACCAGATTATTACACATATTATACTTAATATTCCAAGTTTTTTAGGATCAGCTCCTTTTACAACACCATGTGAAGCAAGAACTAAGTTTTCTATATTTCCAAAAATAATTAATCCTAAAAAAGGAATGCATTCTTCAATCATTTTTTTCACCTTTCTTATTCAGATAATACTTGTTTTTCTTAATATTTTTTTTCTAGACTTAAATAATTATTCTCTGTGTATTTGTATCATTTAGAAATTAAAGCATAAAAGTAATCATTTAACGTAAATTATTTTAATTCTTAGAAAAAAATAAACAACATTATTTTATTAGTTTTTCATTATATTTATACTATTGTTTTTAGCTATTTAGATAGCTATCATAAATTTTTTATATGATTATAAATATAGGATTTAATAGAAAATTTTAAGGGGATTCTATGCCTGGAGAAATAATTGATGATAATTTTTTAAAAATGGATGATGATTTTAATCAATATATTAAATACCTTCGTTTGATCTTTACAGATTATAATGAAGTTGTGGAAAAATTTGATAACATTATTGAGAAAAACGTGTTCGATAAACAAACATATGTAGAATTAACGGGAATAATTAAATATACTTCTAAAAGAGTTTTTCCATTATTATCTGCTTTTTTTGGTCAGGATGAAAATTTTGAAGAGGATATCTATCACGAATTTATGGATATTCAATTAATGGTTTTATATTTATTCGATAAATTACAATATGAATTAGATGAAATAATCTTGAAATGGAACTTGAATGATGCAGTAATTTATGATGAAATTATAAACATGGAATCTGTCAATTATTTGTTAAAATTAATTATGCCTCAATTATCGTTATTTGTAAATGTCTTTGATTTAAAAATTCAATTGGTTGAAGGTTCAATAACTGATACGGAATTTGAAAATAAAATTGTTGAAATTCATGACAATATGTTTTTTTAAAAATCCACATCGATTATCTTTTTAATCTCTTGTAGACTGGAAGGAATAATTCTGACATCAATCCCATGATATGTTTTATACAGGTTAATATACTTTTTTTTATGTAGGGATTTAATTCCTTTTTTAATTTCTTTGCAAGAATATTGATTAAGATTTTTACAAAGATTAATTATAGGAGTATGATGTTTTCCAATACATCCATGTTTAAATAGGGTTGATAAAATGTCCCGTTCCACTTCATAATTACTTTTCATATAATTTTATATATTAGATTCATCTTATATAATAATATGTTTAAAAATTGTACATTTTAACCTTTAAAAAAATTTGTGTTTAATTTATAAACTTGAGATGATTTTATGTATGAAAGAATATTTGGTAAATATCCACAAGTAAAAGTATTGAATTATGTTTTAATAAATCCGGGAAGACCTTATTCAAAAAAAGAAATAGCAGTAGGTGCAAACATATCCCGCGTTACTTTAGACTCATTTATTTCGGATTTAGAGGATATGGATATTTTACAAAAAGATGGATTAACTTATTACGTAAATATCAATTCGAAAGTTGTAAAAGCATTAATAAAAACTCAGATTACATTGGCTGAATTAGTTATGGAAGATGAAATAAATAATTCTGAAAATGTAATTGGCGAAGCATTAACGGATGAAGAACTGGATAAATTTTTAGATTCCTTTGATATTGAAATTGATATTGACAATGAATTAGAAAAAATTGAAAAAGGTGATTTATCAATTACAGATAATGGAAATTTTAATGAGGAAGATAATACATTAATGATTTCTTCAGATAATTTAAACACAGATATTATTTTAACACAATACATAGATAAAGGTTTTAATAAAGGAAGGATAAACTATGGATAGCAATTTAGATTCACAAATGCCAAAAATTAAATTTAATAATGAACCAAGTAAACCAATTTCAGGTGCTGTTTGTGTCGGATCACATGATCAGATCCGAGTTGCATTTTTAGAAGAAAAATTATCAAGTGATGATTTTGGAAATGTAGAAATGGTACAAGAATGTGTTGCACAGGTGGTAATGACACCACAAGTTGCAAGAAATATTATTCAAGTTTTAGAAGATAACTTAAAATCTAATAATCTATAATTTCCTAAACTATTTTTTTTTAAGATTTTTATTTTTTTAATCTCATTTTTTTTTAAAAAAATAATTCTTAACTATATTTTTAGAAAAATATTTCAATATTTTCTTTAATCTCCTAGTTTTTACGTTAGTATGTCTTAAATTAAAAATACATTATTTAATACTTTATTTATTTTTTTGTATTAAATTATTAATTTAATTATTAAAAATATTTCATAGAAATATAAATTTTAATATACATTGTATAAAAATAAAGATTTTTATTAATGGGAGGTTAGAAAAGAAAAAATGAAGTATAATTAGTTAAAAGTGTTTTAACAATTATTATTCATCATTTAGTTGAATAATTTTTCTACTTTTAAAACTACGTCTACATCATCTGGTTGAATTGTTTTTCTACCAGCGTGTTTTGCAACTTCAATAACTGCTTCAGCGAGTTTTGCAGTGTATGCTTCTACTGCTTCAACAATTTTTTCTTCTGCATCTTTACTAATTCTTTCTGCACCTGCGTTTTTAACAATTCTTGTAACTGGTGCTTTTGGTATTTCAGTCATGTTTTGTCATCTCCTTAATTTATTATATTAGTTATAGGAGTATTTAAGTATTTGTATAAAAATGTAAAAATTATAAGAAAAATAGATGTAAATTGAAATTTGTATAAAAACATTTTTCAATTTTTTTTGAATAAATAGGTAAATTAAATTCAGAACTCTAATTTAGAAATTCTTTCCATAGCTTCAACAGTTTTTTCATAAGTGTTAAAAGCTGTTAATCTTATGTATCCTTCACCACTAGGACCAAATCCGGCACCAGGTGTACTTACAACATGTGCTTGGTCTAATAATATGTCGAAGAAAGTCCAAGAGTCAATATTATTTGGTGTTTTGAACCAAATGTATGGAGAGTCTATTCCACCATAAACTTCTAAACCTATGTTCTCTAAACTTTCTCTAATTACTTTAGCATTAGCCATATAGTAATCAAGATTCTCTTGAATTTCTTTTTTACCTTCTGGTGTGTAAATTGCTTGGGCAGCTCTTTGAACTGGGTAAGATACTCCATTAAATTTGGTTGATTGTCTTCTATTCCATAATGGATTTAATTGTATACATTCTCCAGCTTCATTTTTCACATACACTTCTTCTGGCACGACACAGTAACCACATCTTGTTCCAGTAAATCCAGCTATTTTTGAATAACTTCTAAATTCAACTGCAACTTCTTTTGCTCCTTCGATTTCGTATATTGAATGTGGAACATTTTCTGTTGAAATAAATGCTTCATATGCTGCATCAAATAATATTAAAGCATCATTTTCTTTTGCATAATCTACCCAAACTTTTAATTGATCTTTAGTTAAGGTTGTTCCTGTAGGATTATTAGGGAAACATAAGTAAATTATATCTACATCTTCTTCAGGAAGTGCTGGTACGAAATTGTTTTCAGAAGTACAAGGGAGGTATATTATTTTTTCATAAAATCCATCATCACATACTTTTCCACTACGTCCAGCCATTACATTACTGTCTACATATACAGGATATACTGGATCTGTTACTGCAATAATATTATCCTGAGAGAATAATTCTTGGAAATTCCCAGTGTCACATTTTGCTCCATCACTAATAAATACTTCAGAATTTTTAAGTTCTATTCCTAATGGTTCAAAATCATTTTTAATTACATCTTCAATTAAAAAATCGTAACCTTGTTCTGGACCATATCCACGGAACGTTTCTGCTTCTCCCATTTCATCTACAGCATCATGAAATGCTTTAATCACTGTTTTTGTCAATGGTCTTGTTACATCTCCAATTCCCATCTTAATTAAATCTGCACCAGGATTTTCTTCTTGATACTTTTCTACACGTCTTGCAATTTCAACAAATAAGTAATTATTTTGTATATTTCCATAATTTTCATTTACATTTACTGCCATTTTATCCCCTTCATTTTTTTGTTTTTAATTATGTGTATAATAGAAAGTTATTCCATCTTTAGTTATGTTATCAACTCTTGCAAAACCAAATCTTTCTAGTTGTACCATATCATCTACTTGAACATCTTTACTGTCTGGTTCAATAAATCCATCTACTTTGCTATTATCTGGCATTACAACTGTTGCTTTAACAGAATTTTCAACCGGTGACCATTGGATTATACTTGCATGTTTACTTTGTGCATCTTCAAGTGATTCACTATCATAAGTACAAGAATCTTTTGTAACATTTACATTTACCAAATCCATTAATCTTAAAGGTTTTTCATTATTTATTGCTTTATCAAAGTCATCTTTAGGAATATATGCGGATCCAGTAAATTTAAGAGTTCTATAACCTTTTTCAGGTTCATTGTAATGTAATTCACGTTCAAGAGTTAATTCTTTTTTATCTTCGGGTAAGTTTTCTACATCCACTTTAATAGCTTCCGGTATGAAGAAATACCTATTGGTTTCTTCTTCCATTATGTTACGATTTAATCCATAAATCTTTTTCCAACTAATAGTAGCATCAGCTTGTTTTGTTCCAATTTCCTCAATGAGTTCATATAATACTTCTTTTTTGATACCACGTCTGGCAATTGCTTTGATTGTTCCAAGTCTTGGATCATCCCAACCAGTATAAGTTCCATCTTCTATTCCTGCACGTGCTTTTGAAGTACTTAACTCCACATCATCCATTTTTAATCTACCATAATGGATAAATTCAGGTATTTCCCAGTCAAAGTGTTTGTAAAGATATGACTGTTTTTCACTATTTGCCAAATGGTCTTTTCCACGTAAGACGTGGGTTATACCCATTAAATGGTCATCAACAGTAACTGAGAAATTCATCATTGGATAAATTTTGTATTTGTTTCCGATTCTAGGATGTTCTTGAGTAACAATTCTCATAGCAACCCAATCACGGATTGCAGGATTTTTATGTTTGATGTCAGTTTTTACACGTAAAACTGCTTCTCCTTCTTCCATGTCAGGGAATTTGTTCCAAAGTTCCATATTTTTTTCAACACTATTCTCTCTACATGGACATGGTTCACAGTTATCTTTAAGTTTTTTAAAGTCTCCACCATCACAGGTACACATATATGCTGCACCACATTCTATTGCTTTTTGAGCATATTCATAGTAAATATCTAATCTATCACTTTGGATATATGCTTCATCAGCTTCAATACCCAACCATGCAAGGTCTTCAGGTATTGCTTGATATGCATCTGGTTCCACTCTTTTAGGATCAGTATCTTCTATTCTTAAAACAAGTTTTCCATTATACTTTTTCTGGTATAATAAGTTAAGAATTGCTGCTCTTGCATGACCTATATGTAATGGACCTGAAGGATTTGGTGCAAATCTGAGTTTAACTTTACCATCTTTTATATTATTAAGTTCTGGTAATCCTTTTGGTTTTTCAGGTGCTCTTTTATGTTCTTCAATACCTCCAAGTTTATCAAGTTCAGTCTGTTGTTCTTCCGGACTCATTGCATTAACTTTTGCAACAAATTGTCCTGCAAGTTGACTAACTGTCTTAGGATCCTTTCTCATTTCAGGATGTTTACTCATGACCATTCCTATAACTGACCCTGTTTGACATTTATTCCCATGTTCAACAGCATTACTTAGGGCATATTTATAAATTGTTTCTTCAATTTCCATTGTATCCTCCGTTTAATTAATTAAATGAATAAATTAAAAGTATAAGAATTAACTAATAAAATTTTTTCATCATAATATAGTATATGTTTAAGAAGTTATAAAAAAATTTAGAATTGAACGATAAAATATTTTAACATTTTCATATTTTTTCTTTTTCACTAAAAAAATCAATTGAAAAATATAATATATCCTTTTTAGTTTTATCAAATAATAAAACTAAAGAAAGACATAAATAATAATATTAAATTATGGGGGAGATGGATGTCTAAAACAATTGAAGAGAATAACGAATATAAATGGAATAGTACTTTTTCATTTTTAATGGCAATGATAGGTGCTGCAGTTGGTTTAGGAAACATCTGGCGATTTAGTTATGTATTGTATTCTAATGGTGGAGGAGCATTCTTTATTCCATATGTAATTGCAATATTAATTATGGGAATTCCATTTTTAATCTTAGAATATGGTTTAGGAGCGACATTTAAGAATTCATTATCAAATATACTCAAAGAAATTAGACCTCAATTGGAAGTGATTGGTTGGATAACAGCTTTTCTTGTCTTTTTAGTATTAACTTATTATGTTGTGATAATGGGTTGGGATCTAATTTATTTCATTTTAAGTTTTTTTAAAGGATGGGGAAGTAATCCTAATGCGTATTTCATGTCAAATATTGTTGTAGGTTCAGATAATTTAAATAGTTTGGGAAGCTTTGTTCTACCAACGTTATTGGCTACAATTTTTATTTGGATATTGATTTGGTTTATTTCTCATAAGGCTCTTGATAAAGGAATTTCCAAAGTTGTAACAGTCTTAATACCATTATTATTTGTAATGATGGCTATTATAGTAATATATGCATTAACCTTGCCAGGTATGTGGAATGGTGTTACAGCATTATTAAATCCAAATTGGAATTTGCTGTTGGATATTAATGTTTGGCTGGCAGCATTTGGACAGATAATTTTTTCATTATCAATGGGACAAGCTATAGCAGTTACTTATGCTAGTTATTTGCCTAAAGAATCAAGATTAATAGATAACGTATTAGTAGTAGTATTTTCAAATTCTAGCTTTGAAATATTCACTGCATTTGGAGTATTTAGTATATTGGGATTCATGTCCTTAACTAGTGGTTTAGCAATTAATGAAATAGCAACAAGTGGAACGGGGTTATTATTTGTAGTATTCCCTGAAATATTTAATGTTATGGGTGATGCAGCATATATTATAGGACCTATATTTTTCTTGTGCGTATTTTTTGCAGGTATAACTTCTGCATTAGCATTTTTAGAGCCAATGACATTAGCCGTATCCAAAAAATTTAGAATGCCTAGAATTAGATCCGTAACAATTTTATGTTTATTCGGTTTGTTGTTGTCCTTAATTTATACTACAGGTTCTGGAAATTATGTTCTAACAATAGCTGATGAATTTATTAATCAATTTGGAATATTATTGGCAGTTATATTACAAGCATTAATATTTGGTTGGAATTATGGTGTTGATAAATTATTACCTGTCTTAAACAGATATTCTACAATTAAGGTTGGAAAATTATGGATTATAATAATAAAATATATTTTACCAATATTTTTATCTATAATGTGGATTGTGGGTATTATAGATTTATTTGAAACACAATCTTCAACGAACATTATAATTCAATTGTTAATTGCTTTATTATTTGTAGTAGTACCTTTAATATTGACTATTTTACCTTCAAAAGACTAATATGGTAGTCTTTTTTTAACTATTTTTTTTCGTAATATTTTTTTTGAAGAAACTACATATGAAATTATAGAATTAATATGTTGTGGTAATTTGAAAATTAGAAATAAAATTATTTTAATAATATTTCTTTTATTATTGTTAGGAGTATTATTATTTGCACTAGATAGTCCTTATCTGCATATGTCAGAAAAGCTAGTAAGTGGGGATAATATTGATATTGGAAATATACTGAAAGAAGGAAATACAATTGATAAAGGAAATGTGTCGATTACAGTAACTGGTGATGTAATGTTCGGACGAAAAATGCCCGGAGTGTTGTCACTGGATTCATCACCATATCGTCATGTTCAAAATGTAACTGGTGATACGGATATCTTGTTGGTCAACACAGAAAATCCTTTTACAACTAGTGGGGATGCGGTTAAGCCTGATGTACCATTAAAAGCAAATCCACAATACATACCCTTACTAAATGGAACTAGTGGGATGATTATTTCAGCTAATGCAAATAATCATGTATTTGATTATGGAGTTACTGGAATGAGAGATTCTATAGAAAACTTGGATTCGTATGGTATTGCACATATTGGTGCAGGAGAAAATAAACAAGAAGCAACAAAACCAGCTATAATTGAAAAAGATGGACATAAAATAACAATATTCAATTATATGGATAGTGAAAACTTCCAGGAATATAGTCAATCCGTGATGCCTATAGCTACTGATGATAGTCCCGGATATTCTGCATGGGATGATGTTGAAAGTGTCGAACAGATTAAACAGGCAAAAGAGAATGGTTCAGATATTATTATTGTATATATGCATTATGGAAATGAATATTCGAGAAGCCCAAATGATAATCAAAAAGAGATATCGCATTTAGCAATAGATGCTGGTGCTACAGCAGTTGTAGGATCTCATGCTCATGTAACACAGGGAATTGAAGTTTATAATGGAAAACCAATTTTCTATAATTTGGGAAATTTCATGTTTGATCAAAGTAATCCCAATACACATACAGCATATTTTGTTGAATTTGATGTGGTTAACGATAATGTTACAGCAAATGTTTATCCAGTATATATTTCAGGATATTTACCTAAGTTTATGAGTAGTTCTGATGGGGAAAGTTTATTGTCCAGTTTAAGTCCTCATTGTGACCAAATGGAAATTACAAGTCAAGGAACTGGTAAAATAAATTTCTCAATTAAAAATAGTACAGAGTAAATAAACAATCTAATTCTTTTTTTTTATTAAAATATTTACGAAGTAGTATTATTTATACTACTTGTAAAATTCCAATTATCTATGTAGTCAATTAATTCTCTGTCATGTTCTAAGGTTACATTATTATCGTCCTCAGTATATGCTTCATAAATCACTGCAGCAACTCCACCTTCATTTAATGGACCCGTTAAATATCTAGGACTAGTAGGATTGTCAGGAGTAAAGTAAACTATCCAATCAAAATTGTCAGCGATACTTTTACTCAGTGTATAAGATAATTCATTTTCTTTATCGGGTGTAAATATGAATCTTTCTACACCCCAAGCACCATTACTATAATGGGAATCAACTGCAAATGTTATGTTATTGGATATTGCATCGGGTACTATGAATTCTTTTGCTAATTTTTGTCCATTCATACGGCTTGCCGAAAAACCAGTTGGATTTTCAGTAACATTGACTTTATAAATGTAGTAACAATAGTTCAAGTTATCTGCTTTTTCTTTAAATGATTGTTCCATTAGTTTGTGTGCACCCTTTTCTCTAGGATGAACTCCTAATATATATGCTATTTTTACATCGGAACTTGTATTTCCATAAGGACCTTCTTTAACCACATATCCCAAAGAGTTATTACCTATGTTTATTGTAGATGGTAAAATTTTTTCTTCTTGAGTTGTATTATTTGTAACTGTTTCATTATCACTATTAACGGTAAATATCATTATTAACAGTAAAATGATGATAAAAACTATTAAAAGATTATTTCTGTTAAAAATACTTGTGTTTTTTAAGTCAAAATTCTTTAAATCATTAAGATTTATTTTAGACAAATCATCTAAATTAATTTTTGCTAAACCTTTTAAGTTAAGTTTAGGAATTTTTAATGAATTAGTCTTATCTTTACTTTTTTTAGGTTTTAAAGATGGTTTATTATTTTTAGTCATTTACCCACCTTTTTCTAATTGTTTGCAAATAGATATATTTTGTTAATTAATTATTTATTATTTTTTAGATAAAATAGCTATGTCTGTTTAGTTGTTAATTATGACTTCTATATGTAATTGTAATAAATTGTAGGGTTAACTTTTTCCTTTTCAATACATAAATATATATAATTTATTGACTAAATAGTCATATATATAATTATTATTAAAATTTTCAGGATTTAAAATGAACGATAAACAACAGCGTATAATAGAATCATCAATAAAAATTTTTAGTAAAAAAGGTTATGGTTCTACCACTACAGCTGAAATAGCAAGAGATGCAAAAGTTAGTGTAGGTACATTATTTAATTACTATTCAAATAAACAGCAATTAGTTAATGAACTATATTTATATGCAAATAAAGATTATTGTGACTATACAAAAAATCTTGAAGAGAAGAATGATTTTAAAAAAGGTATGATAGAATTATGGGGAAAATGTATTGATTACGCTTTAAATAATCAGGATATTTTTAGATTTATAGTTATTTTCAGAAATTCTCCAGTAATTACTGATGAAACTATTAAACAAATTAATGATGAATCAAAGTTCTTTGAAAACGTTTATAATAAGTTTAGGAAAAGAAATGAAGTTAAAATGTATTATGATTTATTTAGTTATATCATGTTTGGTTGTTTAATAGCCACGTTAGAATTTATTGAAAAAAATCCTGAAAAAGAAATAAATCACATAAAAGAAATTTCATTTGATTATTTATGGGATGGAGTTAATCCATAATTTCTCATTGAAAAAGGTGATTGAAGTGGATAAATTTGGATTTGGTATGATGAGACTACCCCAGTTGGATGAAAATGATCCAACTAAAGTAGATATAGAACAAGTTAAAGAAATGGTTGATGTATATATTGCAAATGGTGGTAAATATTTTGATACAGCATATCCTTATCATAATGGAGTTAGTGAGTTAGTTCTTAAAGAAGCTGTAGTTGACAGATATCCAAGAGAAGATATTATAGTTGCTACGAAATTACCAATATTTTCAGTTTCAAAACCTGAAGATATGGAAAAGTTTTTCAATGAACAATTAGAAAAGTGTGGAGTTGATTATTTTGATTATTATTTAATACATAATATAAACGAAATGACACACCACGCAGTTTATGATTTTGATTCATTTGATTTTGTAAGGCAAAAGAAAGCTGAAGGAAAAATCAAAAACATAGGTTTTTCATTCCATGATAAGCCAGAAGACCTTATTGAAGCACTTGAAGCATTCCCTGACTGTGACTTTGTACAACTTCAAATAAATTATTTGGACTGGACAAGTTCTTCAATTGAATCACAGAAATGTTATGAAATTGCTACAGAATATAATAAGCCGGTTATTGTAATGGAACCTGTTAAGGGTGGAGCATTAGCCAATTTACCGGAAGTGGCTGAAAAAGTATTTAAAGATTATGATGCTGGTAGTGAAAATGTTGAATGGGCATTACGGTTCTGTAATGATTTGGATAATGTATTCATGATATTAAATGGTGTAAGTAGTTTAGAACAAATGAAAAGTAGTTTAGCTATATTTAAAGATATTAAACAACTTAATGAAGAAGAACTTGAGTTGATTAATAAAGTAAGAGATATCGTGAATGAATTAACTCCTATAAAATGTACTGAATGTAATTATTGTCTTGAACACTGTCCTGTACATATTCCAATTTCTAAATATTTCACAATATACAATACTTATCACATCAATAAAACCCAAAATGGGGATCCGGTTAATGCAGCGGTAAATTATCTTGTCTTATCTGAAAAAGATGAATATGGTGCTGCTAATGATTGTATTGAATGTGGTGCATGTGAAAAATATTGTCCACAACATTTAGAAATACATGACTTATTAAAAGATGTTGATAAAGAGTTAAATAATCCTGTAATGAGAAAATTTTTTTCAGCTGATTAATTTTTAAGTTATTTTTCTTTTATTTTTCTATTTTTTTTTCAAAAATTTTTTTATCTACTTTTTACTAATATTATTATATTAAAGTTTTATCAGATTAATGGTGAAAAAGTATATGATGGATATTGATCGAATTATAGCTAGTGAATTAAATATTAAACCATGGCAAGCAGATGCTGCTATAACTCTTATAAATGATGATAATTCTATTCCTTTTATTGCAAGGTATCGTAAAGAGGCTACTGGTGGTTTAAGTGATGAATTACTTAGAAGTTTAAATGAAAGACTGATTTACCTAAGAAAATTAGATGAACGTAAGAGACAAATTCTTAACAATATAGAAAAACAGGGTAAACTTACTTCAGAACTTGAAAAAGAAATTGAAGAAGCAACCACTATGGTTGAATTAGAGGATTTATATAGGCCATTTAAACAAAAAAAGTCTACTAGAGCAAGTAAAGCAAGAGAAAAAGGTTTGGAAAAACTTGCTTACACGATATATGATCAAAGGTTGAATCATTCAATAGATGAAGAAGCAGAAAAATATTTGAATGATGATGTTACTTCAATTGATGAGGCAAAACAGGGTGCTAATGATATTATTGCAGATATGATTTCTGATAAAGCTTCTTTTAGAAGATTTATTCGTGATATAACCATTAAAAAAGGTAAATTATCAATTAATGCAAAGGATGATACTGTCAAGTCAGAGTATGAAATGTATTATAATTATTCAGAAGATATATCTGATATTGTTCAACATAGGATACTTGCAATTAATCGTGGAGAAAAAGAAAAGATTCTTAATGTAAAAGTAGAAGCTCCATTAGAAAATATCAAATTCTTCCTCGAAGATGAAATATTAATCAACTTTTCATCAAATCCTGAAAAAGAAGAATACAACAAATACACTACTGATTTTATAAAAGATGCTATTAAAGATTCTTATAAAAGATTAATTGCTCCTGCAATAGAACGTGAAATAAGAACTATTTTAACAGATGTAGCCGAAGACAAATCAATAAAAGTGTTTAAGAAAAATTTAGAACAGCTATTAATGCAACCACCTATTAAAGGTAAAATCGTATTGGGCTGGGATCCTGCATTTAGAACAGGATGTAAACTGGCAGTAATAGATGGATATGGTAAGGTTTTAGATACAGCTGTGGTGTATCCAACCGAACCTCAGAATAAAATTGATGAAACAAAAAGGATTGTTCAAGATTTAATTAAAACTTATGATATTGATTTAATAGCATTAGGAAACGGGACTGCCTCACGTGAGTCAGAACAGATAATAGTGGATATTATCAAAAACACCAACGTAAAATATGTCATAGTTAATGAAGCAGGAGCATCAGTATATTCTGCAAGTGATCTAGCTAGAGAAGAATTCCCTGATTATGATGTTACTGAACGTGGAGCAATTTCTATAGCAAGAAGATTACAAGATCCTTTATCAGAACTGGTTAAAATAGATCCAAAATCAATTGGAGTAGGTCAATATCAACATGACATGAATCCAAAGAAACTGGATGAATCGTTAGAGGGAATTGTAGAAAAAAGTGTTAATAATGTCGGTGTAGACTTAAATACAGCATCTGCAACTTTAATGCAACATGTTGCAGGTGTATCAAAAAAAATTGCAAATAACATAGTAGCATATAGGGAAGAAAACGGTTCTTTTGTAGACAGGAATCAATTGCTGAAAGTACCTGGTATCGGTGCAAAAACATTCGAACAATGTGCAGGTTTCATGAGAATATATGAACCAAAAAATATTCTTGACAGTACTTGTGTACATCCGGAATCATATGAAACAACATTGTCCTTACTAACAGTTTATGGTTATGATTTGTTTGATGTTAAAAATGGTGGTGTATCCCTTGAAGTAGATGATATTGAAAAGTTGGCTGGTGAACTTGGTGTGGGTGAATGGACCCTTAAAGACATAATAAATGAGCTAAAAAAACCAGGTAGGGATCCAAGAGATAATTTGGATGCTCCACAATTACGTTCCGATGTACTTAACATTGAAGATTTGGAAGAGGATATGATATTGGAAGGTGTTGTTCGAAATATTGTTGATTTTGGAGCATTTGTGGATATTGGTGTTCATCAAGATGGATTAGTACACATATCTGAATTATCTGATACACAATTTGTAAAACATCCTATGGACATTGTAAGTGTGGGTGACATTGTTGAAGTCAGAGTATTGTCTGTAGACAGTGAAAAAAATAGAATCAGTTTAAGCATGATACTTTAATTATTTTTATTTTTTTATTTTTTTATTAAAACTTTTTATAACTTATTCTTTTTAAGATAATCAATATTTAAACAATATTTATATATGTATAGCAACAAAAATATAATTATAATATATACATGATGGTAATTAATAATGATAAATCATGTAAAATTTTTCATAGATTTGTTAAACAAAATACTTTTTGAGTTTGTTTTTATTTATGGAAGAATTAATTGATTGGAGAAATTATTATGAAAGATCTCAGTGGATTATTTAATCCAAAAGGAGTGGCCGTAATAGGCGCATCAAATCAAAAAGGAAAATTAGGTTACATTGTTACAGATAACTTAAAAACTTGCGGATACCAAGGAGAAATTTATCCTATTAACATCAAAGCAGATGGTGAAATTTTAGGATTAAAAGCATACAAAACAGTATTAGATATTGAGGGAGAATGTGACCTAGCTGTAGTAGCAATACCTTCCAGATTTACAAACGCTTCATTAGAAGAATGTGGACAGAGAGGTATTAAAAATGTAATTGTTTTAACAGCAGGATTTAAAGAAGTTGGTGGTGAAGGAGTAAAACTTGAAGAAGAATTATCTGCAATTGCTAAAAAATATGATATGAACATTCAAGGTCCAAACTGTCTTGGAAGTTTAGATGCACATACACCACTTAACGCATCTTTTGCACAAGTAATGCCAAAACCGGGAAATATAGCATTTGTTTCCCAGAGTGGAGCAATGACAGTTGCAATTATTGATTGGAGTGTTTCTGAAGGAATTGGATTCAGTAAAGTAGTAAGTTTAGGAAATAAAGCAGATGTTTCTGAAATTGATGTAATTGAACAATTGGCTGATGATGATAAAACTGATGTAATTTTAGGATATCTTGAAGGAATCAGTGAAGGAGAACGCTTCATTAAAGTAATGAGTGAAGTCACCAAGAAAAAACCAGTTATTTTACTTAAATCAGGTTCCAGTCAGGCAGGAGCAAAAGCTGTATCTTCACACACAGGTGCTCTTGCAGGAAACGACTTTGCATTTGATGCAGCATTTGAAACTTGTGGTGTAATGAGAGCAAGATCAATGCAAGACTTATTTGATTTAGGAACAGCTTTTGCAAAAACCGATTTACCTAAAGGTAAAAACATTGCAGTAATTACCAATGCTGGTGGTGGAGGAGTACTTACAGCAGATAAAATTGAACAGGAAGAATTACAACTTGCTGAACTTACAGATGAAACAATGGCAAAACTCAGAGAAGTTATTCCTGAGGAAGGTAGTGTACACAATCCTATCGATGTATTAGGTGATGCATCACCTGAAACATATGAAAAAACTTTAGAAATTGTATTGGCTGAAGATTATATTGACAGTGCTATTATCATGGCATGTCCAACAGCATCATACAAACCTAAAGAAGTAGGTGAAGCAATTGTTGATGCTAAAAACAAATTCAATAAACCTATCATGGTAGTTAACATGGGAGGACCAACATTTGTTGAAGAAAACCTCGTATTACGTGAACACGATATTCCAACATTTGTCTTCCCTGAAACAGCAGTAACAGCTCTTAAAGGTATGTCCGAATTTTCATTAATTAAAGAAAAATCACATGAATCTGCTGTAGACAATTTAGATGGTATTAACAAAGAAGAAGCCGAAAAAATCATTGAATCTGTAAAAGCAAGTGGAAAAGATGCATTAATTGGTAGTGAAGCATATCAAGTTGCTAAAGCATATGGTATATCTGCAGCTCCTATAGTTCTTGCAAAAACCAAAGAAGAAGCAGGGGAAGCAGCAGAAGAAATGCAATATCCTGTAGTGCTTAAAATAGCATCAGATAAAATTTTACACAAAACAGATATTGGTGGAGTACAAGTAAACATCAATTCAAAAGAAGAAGTCGAACAAAAATTCGAAGAAATTATTGAAAGAGCTAAAGAAGCTCATCCTGATGTTGTACCTGATGGTGTTGAAGTTCAAAAAATGATGCCAAAAGGACAAGAAGTACTTATCGGTATGCTTAGAGATGCTCAATTTGGTCCAATCATAGGATTCGGTATGGGTGGAATCTACGTTAACTTAATCAATGATGTAAACTTCAAACTTGGTGCAGGTTTAACTGAAGAAGCTATTGAAGCACAAATCAACAGTACAAAAGTAAGTAAATTATTAGAAGGTTACCGTGGAGATGCACCTTGTGATATGGAAGCAGTCAAAGATACATTAAAACGTGTAACTAGATTAACTCTTGACTTCCCAGAAATTAAAGAGTTAGACATCAATCCAGTATTCTGTTATGAAGAAGGTTCTAGTGCTCTAGATATAAAAATTAAATTATAATCCTCTTCATATCTTTTTTTTTAAATTATTTTAATATTTATATAAAATAAGACTCTTTTTTTGGAGATTAAAAAAATAGAAAATTTATTGATGTAAATAAATTTTCGTATAATAAACTAATTTCATCAAATACTTTTTAAGTGGACCACTTCTATTTACGAAATGTTCTATAAATACAACATCTTCCTCTTTTATAGCTTTTAATAATAGAATTACTATAATGTACACTATTGTTCCTACTATTAATCCTACAAACATTCCAATAATTGTGTGTGGAATAAGATACATGACAAAAATCATAAATCCAGCTGCTATAAACATCTTAAAAAGATCTTTATACGGTGGATGTATTTGTGAAAGTTTTATTAATTCACCAACAGTTAATACCATTAAAACAAATGTAGCAATGGTTGTTGCAATTGCTGCGCCCGTAATATCAAGTAATGGGATTAATAAGTAACTGAAAACTACATTTACTAAAGCACCTATAATTAAAGAATACATAGGGAATGCCGGTTTACCTAAACCTTGACACATACTACAAGCTATTAAATATACTGAGAAGAAAAACATTCCTCCAACCAATATCCATAGTGCTTCTGAACCTTTTGCATATTCGTTACCGAATAATAAAACCATCATGGGGACTGCATAAACCATAATAAAGGCAGATACTGGTAATGATGTAACTGTTGTATATCTATATGATTGATGCATATACATTTTCAATAATTCTTTATCTTCTAAACTATCTGCTTCACTAGTTGCAGGAAGTACTGATGTTGATACGGAATTTGCTAATATTAAAGGTATTCTTGCTATTGCACTTGCATTTGTGTAAAAACCTGCAAAGAATGTTGGTAAGAACATTCCAATGAAAAATGTTCCTGTATCATATAAGAATATCTCTGCAATTCCACTTATTACAACAGGTATGGAAAATTTTAATATTTCCTTCATCAATGATATTTCTTCGCTTAACGACATTTTTGGATATTTTTCGTTTAGGTATGCATCCTTGACATCCTTTTTGAATAAATAATAGGATCCTAGTAATGATACTAAAAAACCCAGGGCTGTACCTAATACAGCTCCTGCAGCGTACCATCCAAAAATTACTAGACAAGATGCGATGATAAGAGTAAATATTTGTTCAAGGAATTTACTGTAGAAAATATTTTTCATTTGATAAAATCCCTGGAACACTCCTCTAAATGAACCAACAATTACACTGAATGGTACAATCACTGAAACTAATCTTAAAGGAAGTAATGCTTCTGGTTTGTTCCACATGCCTATAGCAATAGGTTCTGAAATCAAGAACATGATGATAGCAGCAATAAACGCCATAAATATCATCATTTTCATACCAGTTACACTAACTTGATGTACCATTTTCTTATCCTCAATAGCCTTATATTGTGAAACATATTTTGCTATTGCGGGAGGAACTCCACCAGAAGCCCCTATAATAAACATATTTTGAAAAGGTAATGTCAGTCCTACAAGTCCATATCCTGTTGTAGTTAATAGTCTACTTAATATAAATCGATAAATAAATCCACCCAATCTAAGAATTATAGAACCTAAAAGTATGATAATACTTCCTGATGCTAGTTTAGATTTTTTATCAGACAAGTATCTACCTCCCGTAATTTAATCAAAATATTTTATTTTGAATAAATTAAATTCT
>SUTQ01000041.1 GCA_015062805.1 Methanosphaera stadtmanae | reverse complement strand
TTCTTTTAATTTTTAAAAGTATATTTAATAATATTACAAGTAAATATTTCAATAATAATTTTAAAACAGACAAATTTAATAACTAGCAATTTAATTGAATAAATATTATTTTTTTTTTTTTTAAAATGAAAATTAAATTATAAAATAATAGATACATATATAACATTAAATATATAAATTTTATATTAATGGTTTCTTCAGAAGAAAAAAAGAAAGAAGTTATAAATAACCATCATCCGATAATTTATTTCTTAATTGTACTTTTGAAATATGATGAAAGTAAACAAACTAAATCGTACAAACTATTGAATAAATATTTCGAAGAAAATAATATAAGAACATCGGATGAAGATAATAGTATTGATGGTGAAATAAAAGAAAACAAAATAAACGAAATAAATGAGAAACTTGGTAATATAAATATCGATGGGAATGATAATTCAAAAAATAAACGAATAAAGACGGATATTATTGATATTATTTACAGCTGCATTGATGAGTATGGGGAACGTGTAGTTAATATGGCAAGATTAATGACGATTAAAAAGTACTTCAGTAAAGCTGTAATAAATAGCAAAATTATTTCCAAAATATTTATCGTTCTAAATCTTGGTTACCTGGTATTCAGTGATAACGAATGGTATAAGTTTTCGTATGCACGTAACGGATGGGAAAAGCTAAGTATTTACAATCTCGCTAAAGAAGTCAATCTTCACTTAGTGAATGAATTAAAAGAGCTCTGCTTGGAATACCACTACTCACTCGAAGGACTTACCAATAAAATATTATCGTTTTTGAACAAAAACAGTATTACTCATAACAACTTGGATCAATTCGAAACATTCTTCTACACCGAAAATTTTATTTATCGAATGGATAAAAACTACGTTCTAAGATTCGAAGATTGCGTCTACGACTTCAATAAGAAAGCATCACGTCCTGGTCGCCCAAGCGATTTCTGTTTGAAATCAACCAATTACAAGTACTACAGCGAGCACAGGGGTAAGATAGCAGAGGTCAAACAATTTCTTAAAGATATTTTTGTAGAGGATGAGTTGATTAAATATGTGGTGAAGATTTTAGCTTCGACGCTTACCTTAGGTAATAAATTACGTTCGATTGTATTTTTTATTGGCTCGGGTCGAAATGGGAAAACCACCTTCACGAACATGCTACGTCTTGCTTTAGGGGATTATGCTGCCACTCCAAATGTTTCCTTATTTTTAGGAAAGTCGGTAACCGCCGATAAACCGAGTCCACATATGATAGACCTTAATAACTCAAGAGTCGCCATATGCGAGGAACCTGACGGTCGCTCGATTAATATTACCGGTGACACAAAGGCCATTACCGGTAATGTTGGCTACATTAAATCCAGATCTTTATACAAGGATCTTCAAACCGTGTATGTGGATCTATTACCGATTATCAATACCAATGATAAATTGACCATTTCAAACTTGGATAACGCATTAATTGATCGTATTTTGGTGATTCCATTTACTCAACGATTTGTCAATAAAATGAATATTTCCATTCTAACTTCCACTCAAAACATCAACAATCCTTCTGTAAAGCATGCCAATCCAACATGGCAAGGACCGAAAATTCAAGCTTATGCCGAGGCTCTTATCCATTTGCTGATTCAGAATTATCAGGAAGATTACACTACCCTAGAAATTCCTTCAATGGTCATTGAAGCTACCAAGTCATTTATTATGCGTAGTGATCATATAGCCAGATTCCTAGAAAAAGATATAACTGATGAAAATGATAACTATGCTATTTCAATCGATGAGTGCTATTCCCGCTATAAAGCATGGTATAAGCAATACGTGTCTAATCGTTCAATTAATTACAGCTTGGAAGATTTTCGTATGGATTTGTTAAAGTATAGCATTCGTATTAAAAACGTACAATCATCTGATTCAAATCGTATGGTTGAATCTATCATTGGTTATAGATTTAATAATTAATAATACCTTTTGATTCATTCATTAATTAAAATAAACACAATATTATTTTTTTTTTGTTTCAATTTTGTATAAATAAATCATACATTGAATTTATATAGTTAATTTATATATTTTATAATTAATATTATATAAAATTTTGAATTATTATTTTTTTTAAAAATTAAATGAATTTATTTTACTTTCTTTTTTATTTATATTTTATATTTATTTTATTATGATAATACATATTTTTAAAAACTTTTTGAAATATTTTATTTATATAAATATATATAAATATATATTTTTTTTTAGTATACAGTTTATATAAGTAAATAAATAAATATAATTTTAGAATCGTTAATAATAATGTAATGTTTTTTTTTTTTTTTAAAAAAATTTTTAATTTATAAAATATATATTTTTTTTTTTTTTAAATTTTTAAAAAATTTATTTAGTTAAAGTAAAGCTTTATTTAATTCAAAATATAATTATTTAATTTTATAATTTATTATAAAAGTTTTATTTATTCGTAAATTTTAGTATGTAAACCAATAGACTCCAAGTAGGAATTCATGATGTTAAAACTATTTGATATTGAAAGTGTTTTTGTTGATGTATCACAACAAGTGTCTTTTGTACCTAATGAATGACATACATTACAATATTTTATTTCTGTAAGGTCAGTGTTATTTTTAAACATATCTTGTAGGATGGCATTAGCCCTATGAGCTATTAATGCGTCTCTTTCCATTTCTCCAATACGTAATCCACCATTTTGTGATTTACCTTCCGTAGGCTGTTTACTTATTGCATTAACATTTCCGAGAATACGATAAAACATTTTTTCTTCGACTTGATGCTGTAATGCTGTGTAATAGCAAACTCCAACAAAGGCTTCTCCTATGAATTTACCGGTGATGGAATCCACCATTTTTTCCATGATCGGAATACCGCTATCAATGTAGTTAGCTTCAAAATTTTTGATATCATTGCTCTCAATGGATGCATCGAAAAACGTTCCAAAACGTTGAGGATCCATCACCATACATTTTCCAACAAACATTTCAATTAAATGTCCTACTGTCATACGAGAAGGAAAGGCGTGTGGATTAACAATAATATCGGGAATAATTCCAAATTCGGTACGTGGGATTAATTGCTCTGGCATAATAGATCCAATTACTCCCTTCTGGGCATATCTACTTGCAAATTTATCGCCTTGTTGCGGTTTATACAAATGACGAACTTCAACACAACAGTAGCAAATATCATCCTCAACAAAGGTAGTACAATGATCTACATAAACTGGTCTTCTAAATATATTTTCGATATCCCGGACTTCATTTTTAGTAAAATTATATATACGGAAAAGTGGTTCATTACTATAAAACGAATTTCTAGCAATCAATGTATTTGGTTTAGGTAATCCATTTTCATAATTTGAATTGATATTAATCAAGATTTCATCTTGGATGCTGTAGGAAATATATTGATAGCGATATTTTATATTAGCGAACATACCATTCTCAATACTAGTTTTATTGAATATTACACTGTCCTCTTGATTATTTCCAAATGCCATAATAGCGACGACTGCATTCTGCCCATTAAATCTATGGTAATTGTTGTTTTTCGTAATCAAGATGGATTGATCTCTTTCAATTTCAATATTGGACAACTCATTAATACGCTTTCTAAACTCTTCATTATCTAGATTAATCTTTTTCTCAAATTTTGAATAAATTTCTTTCCATTCATTATCTTTATCGAAAGTACCGCTGGAAGATTCTATATTTTTATTATGATGTTCGTATTCCGGTTCTTGGTATTGTTTATTTTCATCGTTTCTTTCTTCAACATTTTTACAAAATTTGTTGCATAATCCATTATTATCATTATTGTGACTTGAATCGGTATCTATCTCATTCTTTAAATTTTCATTATCGTCAGTCTCCATATTCTTAAATAATTCCATAATTATGTCCGAGTTAATATTGATAGCCTCATTTCCACTCTTGGTCTGATTTATAAAAGACGTCAAAGATTCAAAATGGAATAATCTTCTTGATAAGATTGCTTCTAACTTAGTCATGCAGAATGGCTTCTGAGCGTTAATTAATCTTCTAGAATTATCATTAAAGTTAAAAATTGTACTATCATTAGACATACATTGTTTCGTCATGCCGGCTTGAAATGTAAGTCGAGAAACATGATTATTACCTGGAAATGGTGATAACGCACTGATTAATCCAAAAATAAAATTTGGGTCGAGTTCTTCATATTCGAAATCGCTATTACTTATATACTCAGCAATGTCAATAAATCTAATACCAAAGACAATATTACCTTTCCGAACTCTAAGAGGTCTTACAATTCTTCCTTCATCAGTGAAAAGGTAATAAGCTACTTCATCAAATATGCAGCTAATAAAAGGATATCTTAATTTTAGATCTCTGTAAGTAAATTCAACCAAGTTGCAGGTAGTGAAACCTATGAATCTAGAATTCAATAATACTGGATATTCTCTTTTATCACTTTGTTTGTTCTCTTTAAAGTCATTATAATGAGGAGAATCATAAAGTACTGACGATAAGTAGGATAAATCCATAGTAAAATCAGGAGCAATCAATACCGATAGTCCAAAATACTTCACTAGCCCTACATCCTTAGACTCTGGTGTTTCAAAGGGACAAAAGTAGCCGTATTGGTAGGACAAACGTAACTCCAAATTTTCACTTTCCGTATTAATTGGTATCTGTACTCTTCGAATATGCGATAACTTATCGTAATAAGACCGTTTGCTTAGCGTTTGAACAGCTATGGAAGAATATTCACAAAAATAAGACCTAATCGTACCGGATTTGACCATGTTATATAAAGTTAAATTCAAATTGGATACAAAACTACTCGTGTCTAATTTTTTATTTTTTCTATCCATTCCAAAATATTTTATTTTTCGGTGTATGGAACAGGGGAAACAATCAATCCGATTACTAAAGTAAGACCTACTACTATTAAAATCTAAGAACACTCTCGCCATGCATAAATAGGTGTAAAATTTGGTGTTTATATCGTCATAGGAAGAACGATCACAATGTAAAGAATCTGGTGTGAGATAACTGTCGATCATGCCATTGATAATGCTAATGATTTCTTCTTTGGATTCCTTTCGATGAGAT
>SUTQ01000018.1 GCA_015062805.1 Methanosphaera stadtmanae | reverse complement strand
TGGTGTATATTATGATAATAAATGCCATAAACTTTGTATATTTTTCTATTTTTTACATAAAATGATATAAAGATTCATTAATTCATTGCATTTTAATTATTATTTTTTGTTTCATTATTCTGAGTATATTAAAGAACAAAATGTAAAATATTAAATCATCATTTTATTTCCAAATAGAAACTGTATAAAATTTTTCCAATAGTTACTATCTTATAATTTCTTTATTTTATTTAATCACATTACTCCTTTTATAATAACATTATTTTTGTAGCCCTATTAAATATCACTTATTTTAAATCATATTGAAAATATTTATATACTATTATATTTATATTATAAAAACAAGAAAAACCGACTAATAGTCGAAAAATGATTGGGAAGAATATGAGGTTAATTAGAATATAAAAACATATTAATGGTTTATTTCGGAGGCAATTATGAAAAAAGGTGAAAAAAGAAAAAAAGAGTTGTTAAGTATAGCTTATGATATGTTTATCACACGTGGATACGAGAAAACAAGCGTTGATGAAATCATAGAAAAGGCACAAATAGCCAAAGGCACATACTACTACTATTTCCAAAGTAAAGAGCAGATGCTTGAAGAAGTCATAGACATGATGATTGATAGTGAGACCGAAACGGCAGAGCAGATTATCGGAAAGGATATTTCAGTACCTCAAAAAATAGTAGGGATACTTGCATCGATAAAACCTACCGAAGCAGAACAACCCATACAGAATGCTCTTTTCCAGCCGGAAAATGTGTTAATGCACTACAAAGTCAGAAAAAAATTGATTAATGTTCTCACTCCACTTTTATCCGAAGTTATAGAGGAGGGAGTAAATGAAGGCATATTCAAATGTGAAAATATACCTGAGCGCGTTAAGATGCTCCTTATCATCAGTGACAGTACGTTTAATGAAGGTACATTCACTGAAAAAGATATTTCCGTCTTTATAGACATGACAGAAAAACTTCTTGGGGCAGAGAACGGAACGATGAGTTTCATTTACAATCTGATTGATAAGAGCGATATGGAGGCAATCGAATGAACAATACGGGAAACTACAAATATAAGCCGGTTCTCTTTTTTGCTCTGGCCTATGTTTTTACCTGGATATTTTGGATTCCGGCAATCTTTTTACCGGAAAGCATCAGTCCATTACTAATGCTGCTAGGCCTTATGGCACCGGCTATCGTGTCTACAGTTTTCATCATGCTGTCAGGGTCAGATGCACTTAAGCAAGACTTCAAAAATAAGATTATCGGCTTTTACAAAGTGAAATGGCTGAATGTACTCTGGGCCGTAATCGTATTTGCGATTGTAATAGTTGCTTCTATTATGTTGTCGCTGCTATTTGGACAGTCACTTAGCCAGTTTGCGTTTACTGAAAGCTTTTCTTTTACCGGTGTTGGAATAGCCGGAGCATTCATTACCATTACCATTGCTTCGATAATTGAAGAGGTGGGATGGAAAGGATACTGTGAGGACTCTATCGGTAACTATATGAACTGGTTTTGGGAATCCATGATTTTTGGAGTGCTATGGTCTTTCTGGCATTTTCCTTTAATCTTCATTCAAGGAACATATCAGGCAGGACTTATGGTGAATCCTCTATATGTGATTAACTTTTTCGTTAGTGGAATCCCTATGGGATTTGTCATAACATGGGTCTATCTTGAAAGTGACCGTTCGATATTGGCTTGCATGATATTCCATTTCTTTGTCAATTTCATGCAGGAGAAAATAGCATTGACTCCGGAGACTAAGTGCCTGGAGACGATAGTAATAACAGTGCTTACAGTTATTATAGTCATGGCTAAAAGGGACATGTTCTTTGAAACTCGTCATGTCGGAAGACTACTTGAATACAGCAACAACGGTAATAATGAAGTTCACACAGATTAGTTGTGAACTTCCTACTATAATCTAAGACTTTAGCTTAAATGTGAAAGGATACTCCGATCAATTTAGACAAAATAAGAATACACAATATAGAACAACGGTAAATAAAAAAAAACAAAATAAATACTATATAATAAATATATAATACTATGAAAGAACTGTTAATATCTGACAGTTACTTTAAAGTCTGAGGAGTCTACAAGACATTATTTCACATAATTCTTGCACGCCCTCGTATTAAGAAAAAAATTATGGGATTTATATGGAATTGATAAAAAAATATGATGAAAAAGAATTAACAATAACCGTCAAAGATAAAATTGATACAACTACTGCACCTGACTTTGAAAATGAAATAATGGATGAAATGGGTAAATTCGATTCATTAATAATTGACTTCACTGATTTGGAATACATTTCAAGTGCCGGCTTAAGAGTTTTGGTTGCTACTGAAAAAAAATTAAAACCTCAAGATATTCCATCCCTCATTAAAGTTAATGAGCCAATAAAAGAAATCCTCGTAATGTCTGGCTTTGATAAAATTCTAAATATTGAATAGAAATGTTAAAGAATCAATCTTTAACATTTATTGATTGTATACTCAATATTGTTAAATCCCAATACTTCACTAATTTTGAGGTTATCTTGGGAAAATAATTTTTCAATATCTCTTATTACTTCTTTTTTTCCTTCATCTTTCATGTTAACAGTTATTTTATCACCATAATCAATCAATAATATCTCCATATGCAGTTTTTCATCGTTTGAATCAAACATTGTGTTTATTATCTTATCTAATGTTTCCAAAGATGAAGTAGGCGCATTCAAGCTATTTAAATGATTGAACATTTCGGTTTTCATGTCATCATTTTTGCTTTCCAACGTGTAATTTCTAGTTTTTTCGATCAATCCTTTTCTAATGAAAAAAAGTCCGTAATATTCGCTCTCTTTTCTTTCAACTATCCTTACATAAACGGCAACAGCCACTATTGATAAAACAAAACCTAATGGGAATGATACCCAAATACTGGTAATGCCGATAAATGGATATAATAGGAATGTGAACATTAACGGTCCAAGCAATTCCGAAATGATTGTAATGATTCCAGATTCAACAGTCCTTTCAATACCCTCATAATAAAACAGCAACATGGTTGAAAAGGCCATTGGGATAAATGCTAATGAGTATATTCTAAGTGCATTTTCCACTAAGCTATCATTAGGCATTTGGCTAAGGTTAAAAAACATCAATAGCCCATCAGGATATATCAATAGGAATGTTGTGAATATTATGGAACATATTGTTGTTGCAATAACTGATTTTCGCACAATATGATTAAGGTTATAAAAATCATTCTGCCCATAGAAAATAGGGACAATGGAAGACAATGTCTCGGCGAATCCCATGATAAAAATACTTATTATCAGTAATGCATTTAAACATACATTGAATATATCTAAACCCAACTCTCCTAAAACTCCACCAAGAATTAGATTCATTATATAAACTAATATTACATTAAATAAACCCATGCTTGCACCAGGAAGGCCTATTTTAATTATTTCAATAGTGGAGGTTATCATTGTTTTAATTTTCAATTTGGATAAAACAAATCTAAATGTTCTTTTTGAATCGAAATGATATTTTAAAGTACAAATAAATCCAACCAAATAACCTATAAGCAAAGCAAGTGATGCTCCTTCAATACCCATATGAAAAACGCCTAGGAACAGATAATCTAAAATTAAATTAATGATGTTTGCAACAATAATAACGCCTGAAGCAAAATTTGGTTGTCCATCTACCCGAATAAATTGACCTAGAACTCCCAATATGGTCACTATTGGAAAAGCCATGAATAAATATCTCCCATATGATTTCACATAAGGTATTATATCAACAGTTGGATGCAATAATCCAATTACGGTATCTTCAAATAAAAAGCATACTAAAAGAATTAAAAATGATGCAATTACCGTTGTAAGCATTGCAGTTGTAAAGTAATGATTGCTTCCATCTTCATCAAATTCAGCTTTCATATTTAATGCTAATATTTGACCTCCCAATCCAAACAACCATTCAAATATTGTGATTAACATTACTAAAGGTTCTAATACCTGCAAAGCTGCTTGTCCATTGTGTCCGATAAACGTTGCCACAAAACTTGAATCAACAATAGCGGATATGTTTAAAGCCATTGCTATAAGTATTGATGGCAACAATAATTCCTTGAATTTATGAGTTATTATTTCATTTGACATACTGTTCCCCTTATTCAAAATAATTAAATTTATTTAAATAATCAATTAATCGCTTAAGATACTCACTGTCTGGTTTAGGCCAATCAAATCCTAATGAGTGAAGAATTTCAGTAGTCTGCTCTATTTTTACATTTTCATCGAAATCGTTTTCTTCATCCAAATCATCAATTGTAAAATCTGCCGTGATTATACCTTGTATATTCTCATTCATATTCTGTTCGTAAATTTGTTTAAATTTCTCGACTTCAACCTCTTCAATTCCATAACCATATGTATTTAATACATCAATAATGTCCATATAGGATATGTAATGGTTATTCATACAGTGGAAAACTCTGGATTTTTCTGGAGTCTTGCATAGTTCAAGTATTGCCTTTGCAACATAATCTATTTGGCTCATGTCAGTTTCAAAATTAGCCATGACAGGAGGTACAGCTTTTAGTTTTTTAATGGCTTTTATGTTACTTAAAAATGCATTTGTATCATAATTTTTTTGGAACACCCCATCAGAATAACGGCTCATTAAGTTTCCAAGCCTAATAATTTTTACAGAAAGTCCTTTAGTCGCTGCCTCTAAAACCATTCTTTCAGCTAAAAATTTACTGGCCAGGTATTTATTTTCCAAATACTGTTCATAATATAATGTTCTTTCAGTATATTCTTGATTTGGATATGCATCTTCATTAAGGGAATATGATGAAAGGATACTGATTGTTGACATTTGGATAAATCTTATGTTATTTCTTGTTTGGGCGAACTTAAGTCCATTGATTACTCCGTCGACATTTACTTTGAATATATGATCATCAGCAGTATAATGTTTCACGATTGCTGCTGCGTTAATTACAGTATCAATTGATTCATCTTCAAGTTTTTTGAAGTCCTCGATTTCAGTTATGTCGCCTTCACTTAGAATAATCCGTGATCCAATCATGTCCGTGAAATCTTCATCAAAGTAATAATCCATCAAATCGATTAAGCGTTCTTCACAGGAATCATATGTTCCTTTTCTTAACATACAATAAATTTTTCCTTTCTCATTTTTGATGAATTCATAAAGGATATGGATTCCTAAAAATCCGGTGACTCCAGTTAGTAAAACATTGCCCAGTTCTAGTCTTTCGCTATCAAGGAAGTTTTCTAAGGTATTTTCTTCTAAAATCTTGTTGATTTCATCATAGTCATAGTTTTTGATAATATCCTTTTCTACATTCAATTCCTCTTCAGGACTACTTTCTCCAGATAATAGCTTTGCCAGTCCTTTAGGAGTCTTATTGTGGAAAATATCATCATATCTAATGGTATATCCCTGTTTAAGCAGTTCAATAATTAGCTTAGATGCAATAAGTGAGGTTCCTCCAATTTCAAAGAAATCATCTTCAGCACCTACAGTTTTTATATTTAATATAGATGAAAATATTGCGCAGATTTCTTGTTCAAGTTTTGTTTTTGGAGCTACATAATTCAATGCCATTTTTGGTTCCGGAAGTTTTTTAGTATCTGTTTTACCATTTGGTGTTTGCGGCATTTCATCAATCTGCATAAATACTGTTGGAACCATATATAGAGTAAGATGATCTTTTAAAAACTCTTTTAAATCATCACTATCAATCATCTCGTTAGCAACATAATAAGCACACAAGTGATCATTATTGTTGATCTTTTTAATCACTACAACAGCTTGTTTTATATTAGGATATTGACTTATAATGGTTTCAATTTCACCAATCTCTATTCTCAAACCCCTTAATTTGATTTGATTGTCAATTCTTCCTTTGATTTCAATTTCACCATTTGGAAGCTCGATGGCATAATCTCCACTTTTATAATATGGTATGCCATTGATGGTCAAGAAGGATTCTTTGGTTTTTTCAGGCATGTTGTAGTATCCTTTTCCAACACCCATACCTCCAATGTAAAGTTCACCCATCACACCCTGAGGAACCAGCTTACCGTCAATATCGCGAACATCAGTGACATAATTGGTTAAAGGAAGTCCTACAGTCAAATCATTTATATCAGTAACCGCCTTGTTGTTTGATGTGATTGTGGTTTCAGTCGGACCATAACTGTTATAAATAACAGCATCACTATATTTTCTTAAATCACCATAAACTTTTGCTGAAAATTGCTCACCACCAAGGAATATGCATTTCAAACAGGAAATCACATTGCAGAATTCGTTTAGTTCAAGATATGATGCAATTCTGGAAGGAGTAATCTCTAAAACCTCAGGCTTATTTTCATCAATTAATCTAATAAGCTCAGAAATATTTCTGATTTGAACATCATCGGCCAATATTAACTTCAATCCGTTTGAAAGGGATGTCAATATATCATCAACAGAAACATCAAAGGATATTGTTGTAATGCAAAGTAAGCTATCATAAGTGGATTTAGGATTTTGTGCCTGATTACAAATGTTTTTATGACTAATCATTACTCCTTTAGGATTGCCTGTAGATCCGGAAGTATAAATCATGTATGCCAAATCCTCAGAAGTGATGTCAACATTCGGATTAGCCGTATTTTCCTCTTCAAGAAGTTCATCAACATTTAATGAATTTTCAGAAGTTTCATTGCTTATAATGTAATCCGCTTGACTGTTATCATAAATATAATTAATCCTTTCTTGAGGATATTCAGGGTCAATAGGGACAAAGGCGCAACCTGCCTTCAGGACACCTAAAATAGAAACAATTAAATTACTATTACGCCTAAGCATAATAAGAACATTGCTTTTCGGTTTTACTCCTTTCTCGATTAAGGCATTTGCAATCTTATTACTTTTCTCGTTTAACTCACCATAAGTTAAAGTGGCATCACTTACAACCAATGCCACATCATTTGCTTTTTTGACTGCCTGCTTTTCAAAACGTTTATGTAAAATTGGAGTATCAATATCTTCAAATACAGGAATTTCACCTTCTACCAATTCAATGTCATTTATTTTTAATTTATCCATGTCGTTTACGAAAAATTGGAATAAAATGTATTTAACTGAATATAAAAATCCTTTTATATACTCTTCAGTATAGATTTGATCGTTATATTCAATATACAACCTAATTTTTTCCCCGTCATCATAAATATCAAAGTTTATCTTATAATCAGTTGTAACAGTACCGTCAAGTTCAATTGCTTCATAGACCTTATCATTAATTTTAAATTTAGTGGCTAATGATTCATGATAAGAATAGAAGAATTCCGGCTTCAACTGATAGTCTTCTGCGAGTTTTGTGTATGGATAGTTACTATGAGTTAATGCATCTTTCCATGATTTATCAACAATTTTTATGTAATCTTCAACCATCATGTCACGATTTTCACCATTTACGATAATTGGTAATGTTTTAACCAGCATTCCTTGTGTATTAAAGTAATTTGAATTTGCTCTACCGTTAAATATTGTTGTAATCAATGATTTGTCAGTGAATGTAAATTTATTAAGACTTAAAATAGTGGCCGTCATGAATAAAACATTTGGACTTATTGAGTAGTCCTGACAGAAATGTCTAACAAAAGCGGAACTAAGTTCGTCTGAAACGAGTTTTATATTTCCGATATCAGGGTCACCATTTATATTCGGAGTTAAAACAGTTGATTCAATACCTTGACTAAATTGAGTTTTAAAGAATTTTTTAGAGACTTCATTAAGAGAAGTTTCCTCTTCTATAAGGCTGTATGCATATCCATCAATTGCTTCGCTTTCTATTTTCTCGTTGTTAAATGCTTTGGTTAAATCATTGAAGAAATTGCCCTGTGACACACCATCTGTAATAATATGGTGGAAATCACTGAATAATATGGTTTCTGTTGGTGTTTTATAGATTTTAAATCTAAATAACTGATTGTTATCTAATGGAATTGCTTTTATGTCGTTTTTCATTATTTCTTTGTTAGAAATTGAATCTATTTCAACAATTTCTATTTCTTCAATTTCGGCATCATCACATCTTTTCTGCATTATTTTTCCATCATCGGTATTGATGATTCTTGTTTTGAGATATGGATGTGCTTCAACAGTTTCAATAATCGCTTCTTTAAGTTTATTAGGATCAATAGAAGTGTCAAACCTTACTGCACAAGGCATTGTATATTTGATTTTATCCGTTTGCATACATTCATAATAGATTCCCAATTGGTTTGCGGTTAATGGGAAATATTCCATATCTTTTGCAGTTTCAATGATTTCATCCAGATTCAAGTCTGAATCCACATTGTTGTCAATTTTATCTGCAAGTGACTTGATTGTTGGATTTGTGAATAATGAAGCTATGTCAATATTTACATTTGTTTCATTGAAAATCATTGAGTTTAATTTCATTAACGTTAAAGAAGTGAAACCAAGTTCATATAAATTATCTGTTGTTCCAAATTTAGTAGTTTCTGCAATTGATGAAACAAGTTCAACCAATTTTTCTTCAGTTTCGTTTTCGGCTTTAACATAATGTAAATTTAATTTTGGTTTTGGAAGTCTTTTAATATCTGTTTTACCGTTTGGAGACATTGGCATCTCATCAAGATGCATAAATACTGTAGGAACCATATATTCAGTTAATTTATTTCCCAAATACCTTTTCAAAAGATTTATGTCAATTTCTTCATCAGCCGTGAAATAAGCACATAAATGTTCATTGTTATTAATCTTCTTAATTATAACAACGCACTGTTTAATATGTGGGAACTTGGCGATATTGGATTCTATTTCACCAATTTCGATTCTTAATCCTCTTAACTTAATTTGATTGTCAATTCTTCCTTCAATACTAAATTCACCATTTGGTAATTTGATTGCATAATCTCCAGTCTTATAATAAGGGGTGTCATTGATAGTCAGGAACACTTCCTTAGTCTTATCATCCAAATTATAATATCCTTTTCCAACACAAGGACCTCCAATGTATAGTTCACCCATCAATCCATCAGGCAAAAGTTTTCCATCAATATCCCGCACATCCATTATGAAACTGTAACTTGCTTTTCCAATTGTAATCCTTTCAGAGTGAACGATATCTTTAAAACTGGACATGATTGTTGTTTCGGTAGGTCCATAAGAATTATAAATTATAGTATCACTGCAGGATTTAACCTTAGAAACAAAATCCTCAGGCATCATTTCTCCCCCAAGGTACATTTCATTGAAGTTATCCAATTCATCCCTAAATTCAGAATCTTCCATAAACTGATTAATTCTTGATGGAGTTCCTGAAGACAATAAGTCCGGTTTTTCTCTTTTAATTAAGTCAACCAATTCTTTAATATCCTTAATTGCATTGTCATCAGCCAATACCATTGTCAATCCAAAGGTTAATACACTTAAATCCATCATAAAGGGATCGAATGAAACTGAAGTAACAGATAGAGATTTTTTAAGTCTTGATACGTTTCGATATAAAGCATTTTCATTATTTTGTGCATATAGGCTTGCAACATTCCTGTGGGAAATCATTACTCCTTTAGGTTTTCCGGTTGAACCGGAAGTGTAAATCATATAAATTAAATCTTCAGGAGAAGTTTTGACATTTGGCCTTTCAATATTTTCTTCTTTTAATAATTCATCAATTCCTATAGCATTTCCTTTACTTTCAGTTGAAATGATATAATCTGCTTGACTGTTTTCATAAATATAATCAACACGATTTTGAGGATATGCCAAATCTATTGGAATATATGCACTGCCAGTCTTCAACACACCGAATATTGATGAAATAAGATTGCTGTCTCTAGGAAGCATTATTAAAATTCTGCTTTTTGGTTTGACCCCTAGTTTAATCAACGCATTGGCAATACGATTTGCTTTTTGGTCTAATTGCTCATAAGTTAATGTTTCATCGCTTGCAATTAATGCAACATTATCAGGAGTCTCATCAACTTGTCTTTCAAAACGTTCATGAATAATTAAATCGCCGACATCTTCAAATACTGGTGCTTCCTTTTCGGATTCAAGTGCAATATCACATATTTTATAAGCATCCACATCCTTTTCAACGAATTGGGTCAAAATACTTTTCATTGCATTTAGGAATTTTTGAACGTAATCTTCAGTGTATAACTGATCATTATATTCCAGGATAAAATTAAACTCATCTTTATCATCATAAATAGCCAAACTGATTTTAGAATCAGCAGTTACCAAATCATTTGCAGATAATAATTTGGATTTATAAACTTTATTGTCTACAACCATATCATCTGATTGCAAGAATTCATGATAGGTAAAGAAGAATTCTGGTTTTAGTTGATATTTTTCAGCAATTTTAGTATATGGATAAATACTGTTTTTTAATGTGTTTTTCCATGTCTGGTCAATGGATTTTATGAAATCTATGACGGATATTAATCTATTTTCATTATTAATAATGAATGGAATAGTTTTTACCAGGAAGCCCTGAGTATTGAAATAATTTGGATTTGATCTGCCATTAAATATGGTTGTAATCAATGTCTTATCAGTAAATGTAAATTTGTTTAGACTTAACACTGCACTTGCCATAAACAATGCATTTTTACTTATTGAATTATCATTACAAAACTCATTGATTAATTCTGAATCAATGACATCCGTAATATTTTTTATTTTACCTTCATCAGGATTTCCACTAAGGTTTGGAGTTAAAACAGTGGATTCTATCCCTTGAGTTAATTTCTCGTCAAAGAAATCTTTTGCAGATTGGTATCTTTCATTATTTTCCAAATCCCTTTCGAGAATGCTGTAGATATAACCGTCAATACATTCTTCTTCAATATCTTTACCTTCATAAATCTTTGCGATATCCCTATATAAATTATTTTGTGATACACCATCAGTGATTATATGGTGGAAATCGGAGAATAAAACAACTTCATCGGGAGTTTCATATATTTTGAATTTGAATAACTGATTACCGTCTAAAGAAATCGGATCAACATCATTTTTAGCTATCTGTTCATCACTAATACCATCAACTTTAACAATTGCAATTTCATCAATTGCTGCATCATCGCATCGTTTTTGTTTTAATTCCCCATTATGAGTTACAATTCTAGTCTTAATATATGGATGTGATTCGATTGTTTTGATAACTGCATCTTTAAGCCTACTGGCATCAACATCACCTGCAAATCTTACAGTTGTAGGCATTGTATACTTAATTACATCTGGATTTTGTACACATTCATAATAAACTCCCAATTGATTTTCTGTCAATGGATAATATTCCATTTCTTTTGCAGACTCAATAATCTCTTCAAGACCGGATTCTTTATTAAATGAATTGTCCAGTTCAATTGCAAAGTTTTTAATATTTGGCTCATTGAATAATATAGAAATATCCAAATTGCCGCCCATTTGCTCATAAATCATGGAATTTAATTTCATTAATGATAATGAAGTGAAACCAAGAGCATATAAGTCATCTGTAACACCAAATTCAGTTGCATCTACAAAGGATGATACAATTTCAAATAATTTTTCTTCGGTTTCAGTTTCAGGCATTACCCTCTCAAATTTAAGTTGAGGTTCAGGTAAATGTTTTAAATCAGTTTTACCGCTAGGAGATATTGGCATCTCATCCATTTGCATAAATACAGTTGGAACCATATATCGGGTAAGACGATTTTTCAAATACGCCTTTAAATCGTCACTATCAATTTCACCATCAGCAGTATAATAAGCACATAAATGCTCATTATTGTTTATTTCTTTAATTACAACAGCAACCTGTTTAATATGTGGGAATTTAGCAATATTGGCTTCAATTTCCCCGATTTCTATCCTTAATCCTCTTAGTTTAATTTGATTATCAATTCTTCCTTTGATGTCAATTTCACCATTCGGCAATTGAATTGCATAATCCCCACTCTTATAATAAGGGATGTTATCGATAGTTAAAAATACCTCTTTTGTCTTTTCATCCAAATTATAGTATCCTTTACCTACACCAAAACCACCAATGTATAGTTCGCCCATCACACCATATGGAACTAATTTACCGTCGATATCCCTCACATCAGTAATTACGTTATGTAATGATTTTCCAACAGTAATATTATGTTCATTAATAATTTTATTTCCATTACAGGTTACTGATGCTTCAGTTGGACCATAAAGGTTAAATACCTCTAAATCAGAAAATTCTAAGAGTTGTGCGATCAGGTCTTGAGGAACCATTTCACCTCCAAGAGCGATATATTTGAAGTTGTTTAATTCACTGACAAATTCTTTATGTTCCAAATATTGTCTTAACCTTGATGGTACCATAATAGGGAATGAATCAGGTTTTTCTCTTTTAATTAAATTTGTTAGATTTCCCACATTCTTTATTTCAGTATCATTAGCCAGTATCATTTCTAAACCAAATGTTAAAGACATGAACTCAAGTAAAAATGCATCAAAAGAAACGGTTGAAAGAGAAAGAATTTTATTCATCTTCATATAAGAATTGTAAATTAGATTATCTTCACTTTTAGAGAATAGATTAGTAATATTCTTATGACTTATCATTACCCCTTTAGGATTTCCAGTTGAACCGGAAGTGTAAATCATATAAGCCAAATCATCTGAATCAATATCTACTTGAGGATTATCAGTATTATCCTCTTTAAGTAAATCTTTAACATCAATTGAATTTTCAACAGCACCTTCCGCTATTAAATAATCAGCTTGACTGTTTTCATAAATATAATTAATTCTCTCCCGAGGATATTCGGGATCAATAGGAACAAAAGCACAGCCTGCTTTTAGGACACCTAAAATAGAAGCAATTAAATTACTATCCCTTTTAAGCATTACAAGAACATTGCTTTTTGGTTTTACGCCCTTCTTGATTAAGGCATTTGCAATCTTATTACTTTTCTCGTTTAACTTGCCATAAGTTAATGTAACATCACTTGCAACCAATGCAACATTATCCTGATTTTCATCGACTTGTTTTTCGAAACGCTTATGGATAAATGGAATTTTAACTGGCTCAAAAGTATGTGCATCCCTACTTTCTCCAAGTTCAATTTCATTGATGCGCAATTCTTCAATATCCTCTTCAATTAATTGATTTATAACATCAACAATGCAATTTAGGAAGGTTTCAATGTAATCTGCACTGTACAATTGGTCATTGTATTGGAGGAATAAATCGATACTGTCCCTGGTTTCGTTAACCTCCAGAGATATTTTATAATTGACTTCAAGTGAGTTTAAGTATTTGACCTTGTAAATTTTACCGTTGATTTCTATTTCTTCAGCATCAAGATTATTATATGCATAGAAAAACTCCGGTTTTAGTCCAAACTCTTCAGAAATTCTAGTATAAGGATAATCAGAATGACTTATTGTTTCCATCCAAATGTCATTTACAGATTTTAAATATTGTTTAATTGTTAAAGTCCGATCATCATTAATTGAGACAATAGGGAGTGTTTTAACCATCAATGCTTGTGTGTTGATGTATGATGAGTTTGACCGTCCGTTGAAAATGGTTGTAATTAATGTCTTGTTACTGAACGTATACTTATTCAGGTTCAACATGGTCACTGCCATGAATAAAACGTTAGGAGTTATCTTATTGTCTCTGCAAAACTTATTAACCAATTCCGGATCAATATTTTTAGAAATTGACTTTAAAATTCCTTCTTCAAAATTACCATTTAAGTTAGGGGTAAGAACAGTCGAATCAACATCCTGAGTTAATTTATCCCAGAAGAACTTTTTGGAGGACTCGTATTTTTCACTGTTTTCATTCTCACTTTCAATCAGGCTGTTTATGTAACCATTTATAGTTTCTTTTTCAATTTCTCTTCCCTGATAAGCATTGGCAATATTTGTGAATAGTTTATCCAATGATTCACCATCAGAAATAATGTGGTGAACATCTGAGAACAATATTGTTTCATCATGAGTTTTATAGATTTTAAATCTGAACAGTTGGTCATTGTGCAAATCAAATAGTTTTAGATTTTCCTTTTCGATTTCATAATCTGAAATATTTTCAACATTAACTATTGGAATATCATCAATAGGTATTGAATCATCACGTTTTAGCATCACTTTACCTTTTTCACTAATAATCCTTGTTTTAAGGTAAGGATATGTTTCAATCGTTTTTATAATGGCCTCTTTTAATCTATCTGCACTGATTTCATTATCAAATCGTATGATTGATGGAAGGTTATATTGTGCAACATCTCCGCTTTGAATACACTCATAATAAATTCCCATTTGATTTTCAGTTAACGGATAATACTCCTTATTATGGGACAACTCAATCATATTATTTAAATCTAAGATAGCATTATTTTCAATTTCATTTGCAATGTTTTTAATTGTAGGATCATCCAATAATGCAATAATATCAAGATTAATTCCCATTTCTTCATAAATCTTTGCATTTAATTTCATCAATGTCAATGAAGTAAATCCTACAGTATACAAATCATCAGTAGTACCGAATTCCTTTGTTTTGCTAATGGATGAAGCAAGTTCATGCAACATTATTTCAGTTTCGTTTTCAGGAAGTGTTAACTTTAATGTCAAATGTGGTTCAGGCAGTTGCTTCAAGTCTGTCTTACCATTTGGAGTTTGAGGCATATTATCAAGCTGCATGAATACACTAGGAACCATATAACGAGTTAAACGGTCTTTTAAATACTCTTTTAAATCATCAACATTAATTTCCTCATCAGCAGTATAATATGCGCACAAATGGTCGTTATCGTTAATCTCTTTAATAACTACAACTGCTTGTTTAATTTTGGGATATTGGCTTATGTTAGTTTCGATTTCGCCAATTTCAATTCTTAATCCTCTTAATTTGATCTGATTGTCAATCCTTCCCTTAATATCAATCTCTCCATTCGGAAGCTTGATGGCATAATCTCCGCTTCTATAATAAGGAATGTCGTTGATTGTCAGGAACACCTCTTCGGTCTTTTCAGGCATGTTGTAGTATCCCTTACCTACACCAGTGCCCCCAATATACAGTTCACCCATTACTCCATCAGGCAATAAGTTACCGTCAATATCGCGAACATCGGTGATATAATTGGTTAGCGGAAACCCTACAGTCAAATCATTTATATCAGTGACTTCCTTGTTGTTGGAGGTAATCGTTGTTTCAGTTGGACCGTAACTGTTATAGACAACCGCATCACTGTATTTTCTTAAGTCTTCAAAAACTTTTGTTGAAAATTGCTCTCCTCCAATGAAAACACATTTTAAGCAACTTATTGCATTGCAAAAATCTTTAACTTCCAAGTAGGAAGCCAATCGTGAAGGTGTGAAATCAGCCACCTCCGGTTTATTCTCATTGATTAATTTTGTCAGTTCGGGAATATTCTTTATTTCAACATCATTTGCAAATACTAATTTTAGACCATTTGAGAGAGAAGTGAGTATATCATCAATAGATACATCAAAAGAAATTGTTGTAATACAAAGTAAGCTATCATAAGTGGATTTCGGGTTTGAAACCTGATTACAGATATTCTTATGAGTAATCATTACTCCCTTAGGATTGCCAGTAGATCCAGAAGTGTAAATCATATAAGCAAGATCATCTTCATTAACATTAACATCAGGATTTTCCGTGTTATCTTCTTTAAGTAGTTCTTTAATGTCTAAAGAGTTTTTTCCAGATCCATCAGATATGATATAATCTGCCTGACTGTTTTCATAGATATAATTTATCCTTTCCTGAGGATATTCCGGATCAATCGGAATAAATGCACACCCCGCTTTTAAGATACCTAGAATAGCAGCAATCATATCGCTGTCCCTTGGAAGCATGAATAAAACATTGCTTTGGGGCTTGACTCCTTTATCGATTAAGGCATTTGCAATAACATTTGCCTTTTCATCCAATTGTTTGTAAGTCAATATGGCATCGCTTGCAACAAGGGCAATTTCATCAGGCTTTTCCATTGCCTGTTTCTCAAATCGTTTGTGAAGTAACGGCATTTCAACTTCACTAAAAGCAGTATCTTCTTTTTCATTCACAAGAGCGATGTTGCAGATATTTGTTTTATCAATATCCGCATTGATAATTTGTGTCATGATTTTTTCAAGACTTGATAAGAACAATTCAATAAAATCTTCAGTATATAATTCTCCATTGTAAAATAGTGACAATGAAACAGTTTTCTCATTTTCTATGATGCACAGATAATTTGAATATTCGGAATCCTGTTTTGAATTTTCATCAAAAGAATAATAAAATTCAGGCTTTAGAAGAAGGTCATCACCATTAACATAGTCCTCAAATTCTAAAGTTTTTTCATAATTCTCATGAATTTTTTCTAGAAATTCCTTAATGGAAATTTGCCTGTTTTCAAAGTTAGCGGCAAATGGAACGTTGTTCTGATTGAAAATTAAGGTTTTATGTGAAAAATTGAACTTATTAAGTGTTAAGCTCAAACTTGCTAATAAAACCTCATTAATCGAAATTGAATTGACTTTAGCAAATTCAACAAGGTTTTCCTTTTTGAATACGTGTTCTGATTTATAAGTTATACCTTTTTCTTTTTCACCATTTTTATTTGGAGAAATTAATGTTGATTCATAAAAATCAACCCACAATTTGGATAAATATTCCTTGAAAATAATTTCTGTTTTATCAATCATCAAATCAAACCTTAAACAATTAACATAATATATTATATGTTATATATTATATTGATAATAAATTTTAACTTTGTAGAAAACCTATTAAAATGCTTGAATTGCTCTGAATGTTGCATAAAACATGATGTGTATTTGATGATTTAATCAATGAAATAGCACCAAAATATCTATAAGCCGATGGATTAATAATTTGAACACCAGTATACTTACCCATGCAAATGGATATTGGCTTGCATGATATTCCATTTCTTTGTCAATTTATGCAGGAAAAAATAGAATTGACTACGGAGACAAAGTGCCTGGAGACGATAGTAATAACAGTGCTTACAGTTATTATTGTCATGGCTAAAAAGGAAATGTTCTTTGAAACTCGTCATGTCGGAAGACTACTTGAATACAGCAACAACTGTAATAATGAAGTCCACACGGATTAGTATTGGACTTCATATTATTATTTAAGACTTAACATTAAATGTGAAAGTATACTCAGACCTCTTTAGGTTGGAGATGAATTTTGCATGTTTAGTTGAGAGAGCTGATTCCAACAGATTATCCATGTTATTTTATATTATAACGCAAAATAACTGTTGTTTTTTTATCAATAATATCCTGTTGGAAAATGTGGATTTTAACATCAATATATAGGTTAATTTTGTTTGTGCAGATTATAAAAATCTTTTAGATTCTTTTTATCATTTTCGGATAAGTCATGCCATCTGATATTCTGTATTGCTCCTTCCAATGCCATCAGTCTATTTAGACATGCACTGTCATCTATTTCTTTAATTTTTAACCATGATTCTTTACTGCCGATGTTAATCAAGTCATCAACACTGTATATTCCTACATCATTTAATTGTTTCTCTAATACTTTACCGATATTCGGCAGTTTAGACAGTTCACCCATTTCAATACACCTATTTTTCATGTTATTTTCTCTTTTAAAACTTTAGTAATTTTAAGATTTATACTTTTCAGTCTGTTTTATTATTTTTATTAAATTTTATAAACAGCTATTTTCTGGGTTTTCTTCCCTTATTGACATGATAACTAATTTTTATTAATGAGTAATCAGATAGATATATATTCTTTTCTAGGTAAAGTACTTTAAATTAAAGAAGTTTTTTATTTACTTTTTCTAGGTAAAGTACTTTAAATCAAAAAAGTTTTTTGTTTACTTTTTCTAGGTAAAGTACTTTAAATTAGAAAACTATATTATAATAGGAAAAAAATCTGAGATGAAAAAGATGGGAAACATACCTTTATTTATACCTAAAGGCATTGATAAATATTTCTATAACCGTAACAAAGAATTAAACAAGATAAACTTCTACCTTAGTGGATTACATGAAGACATTTCACAACAATTATCAATCACTGGATACAGAGGGGTAGGAAAAACATTCCTACTGCATAAAATAATTAAAGACATTAATCCTAACTTTCTTGTAACATATATTGACATATCCTCAATATATTCTGAAAATGATGGAACATTGAATTCTACTCTTCTTTTAACAGAAATTCTAAATAAAATTAATCAAACACTAGAAGAAAAAGATAATAGCAAATTTAGTAAAATTAATAATTCTATAAGAAACTTAATTACAAACATTAAATTAAAAAAATATGATTTCAATGAAATAACAACAATATTTGATATTCCAATACCTCATTATGAAGACGACTACAAGAAAATAAGTAAATTTGTAATGCAATTGCCTCAGAAAATTGTTGAGAATACAGAAGAAGTTGATGGATTTATCATTATTATGGACGAAATTCAAATGTTAAAACAGATGAAAAACTCAGAAAGTTTCTTTTGGTTATTACGTAGCCATAACCAATTTCAAACAAATGTCAGTTACATATTAACCGGTTCAACATCAAAAACCTCTGAAATAATAGAAATGATTAATGGTGAAACAGGAGCATTTGGGGGAAGAATGATACAAATTAACATTGATCCGTTCACCAAAGAAGAAACTTACAATTACTTTAAAGAACGCATGCCTGAGATTCAATTCACTGAAAGCGGTTTTGAAAGATTTTATAAATGTACAAGAGGAATACCTGCATATATAAATAGTTTCTATAATGTATTATCTTCAGATATACTTTATGATGATGAAGAAATAAAAAACACATTTTATACCAGTATTGATCAGATATTAGTTATGTGGATAAAAGTATGGGGAACGTTAAATGAATATGAAAAGAAGATAATCATAACAATTATGGAAAACGATGAAACCACATGGAATACCATTGATTCTAAAACAGACTTTTCAACTTCAACAATTAATAAATATCTAAACAGTTTACAAAACAAGGGAATTGTTTCATATAAAAATAAATTATATTTATTGGAAGATCAAATGATAAAAGCATGGTTAGAACATGAAAAGGAAATCAGAGGATTTTATCCAGAATAAAAAAATATTTTCTTATATTTCTATTTTTTTTACTTTTTTTGATTAATGGTCTTGTTCTTTATTGCTTGAAATATATCCCAAATATTTTATCCCAACAGGAAAAACTTACAAAAAATATAAAAAAATATCATTACATATACATGTACTATTCATAATTACTATTTTTATTTACATCAACTATGTTTATACCATTCAATGATTATTTAATTATTTTTTTTATTTTCGAGTACTTGACATAATTATCTTTTTGTTTGTTTTTTTTTAATACTTTTATATTATTTTATGTTTTATTATAATAGTTTTACTTTATGATTTTGAATAGTTTTACTTTATTATTTTGAATAGCTTCAACATCTTTATGCATTTTATGGGCTAAATATCTAATGGAAGATATGTCATCATATTTAATTGCAGATAGAACTTCGAAATCTAGATAAAATCATTTTATTAGTAACTAAAGCTTCTCCTTTTTCAATAATTTCATTAGGATTTTTTTTATTAAGTTATTCAATTTTACAAATCAATTAACATTTCTATTTTGTTTGTTTGGTTAAATAAATGTTATAATTCTTTTTCAGAATCATACTTTCGAATTAGGATATATAATGCGAAAAGGGGAAACTATATTAAAGTTTATGACATTTATTTATAACAATAAACACAAAACAACAGAATATACAGAACACTACAAGGACTTAAAAGAAGAATATACAGAACAACAAATACGATGGACACACAGACAGGTATTAAAACAAAAAACAAACATCAACAAAAACATAACATACAATCAATAATCATTTCAGATTATCACAAAAAAACGACCATACACCTCAAAGTATTTTTAAACCCATACCAATACCAGTTTTTGTACCAAATAATATACGTGTTAATATTTTTATAAAAAAAAAGATATTGTAAAATTGTATAGTCTTTTTTCGAAAAAAGAATTTTACAAGTTTTCTATTTTTTATAGTTATTGTTAATTTTTTATAGTGATTACAGTACTATTTAAACCCAATACTCTAGAATAATCAATTTTATCCGCAATTTTATTTAAAACGCTGATGTTATCAAATTTCAAATCATCTTTTTCAATTACGGGATTAAATTCAATTCCATTATCTTTAATGGATATCAATATGTTATCATCAGTATTTCTAACAATAACGTCAATTGCATCGACTTTTTCATTGGTGTTAATTATATTTACAAGCATCTCTTCAATTGCTAAACTGACTAAAGCTGAAGACTTGTTATTTGACAAATAATCTTGAACTTGATGAGCCAGCTCAACAGCCTCTTTAACATTACCATTAATCGTATACTCAAATACGTTTTTATTATCATTATGTTTGTTAATAAAGAATCCCGCATATTCTCCATCAGTTTTTCTGTTTAAATATCTGGAATATAGGAAGATAAACAGAATTGTAGCTACTTCAGCTACTGCAAATGAAAGCCATATACCATTTTCCCCCAGAATTAACAGTAATATTGCTGCGAATCCGCAAGGGAAAACCAATCCTTCAAGCAGTGAAACAATTGAAGAAATTGTATTTTTCTGAATGGCCTGAGAATAAAAAGTGAATAGGAATGTTATTGCAATTCCAACAAAACTTATTGCAAATATTCTCAATGCATTTAATACAGTAGGCACGAATGACGGATCTTTAACGCTATACAACATCAACATTAAATTTGGACAAAGAATTATGATTAGCGAAAATGCAACACTGGAAATTAAAGCGAATCTTAATGATTTTTTAACGATATAAGAAACGCTGGAATAATCTTCTTCCTTAAAGTAAACAGAAACAAATGAAGACATTGTTTGAGATGCTCCGATTAAAAACATGTATAATATGAATGTACTGTTGTCACAAATTGAAAATGCTGCTATTCCTGCTTCTCCTACAAAGAGAGTAATTAAGATGTTATAAATGTATATTTTGATTGTGAAGTATAGCTGTGTTGATGAACTTGGGAAACCGGATTTGCAAATTTCCTTAAACTTATTAATGAATGGTTTAACTTTTAATTTGATAAATTTCAATGTTCTTTCTGACTTGAAAAAATACGTTGAAATAAAAATGGCTCCTACTACATAACCAACTACTGTAGCCAATGCTGCACCACCGATATCCATCTTAAGAACACCCATGAAAATAATATCACAACAAAGATTGACAATATTGGCCAGCAATATAGTTCTAAAAGCCAAATTAGGCATCCCATCTACCCTAACAAAATATGATACTGACATCACATAGCATAAAAAAGGCATTTCAAAGAGTGCTACTGTGTAAAATGATTTTACCATAGGCAATAATTGTTGAGACCTGCATAAAATCCCCAGAATGTCCTTTGAAAATATCAATCCAATGATTGTAATAAGTATTCCCAATATACAGAGTGATGAAATTGATACGGAAAAATAACCGTTGCTTGACTCTTCATCAAATTCCGCTTTAGAAACAGAGCAAAGGATGCTGCCTCCAAGTCCAATCATCCAGTAAATCAAATTCACAAAAGTAACCAATGGTGAAACCAATTGTATTGCAGATAGATTTGCCACACCAATGAAGAAACTTACAAGTATGGAATCTACAACAATACAAATATTTCCGGCCATAGCCGTCAATAATGTTGGAAAGAAAAATTCCCTGAATTTACTGCTTATTAAATCATGATTTCTCTCATACATATTATCACCTTTCTTTAATCAAAAAATTCTAAATCCTTAAGGAATTTGATGAAATTATAGATGTATTCTTCTGATATTAAAGGCCAGTTTATACCTAATAAATGAGATACTTGGATTGTATAATCATTTTCATCTTTAACCCATATTTTCTTCTCTTTACCCTCTCCGATTGAAGTAATGAATCCTGAAATTCCTGTTTGCTTAGTTTCATCCTTCATTGTTTCTTTAAATGCTTTATCATATTCTTCCTGGTCAACAATTTCAATATCAATATCTAAGGATTTGAAAATATTTAGGATGTCTGCATAGGTTACAAAATGATTATTGTATGGGTGGAATACAACACAGTTTTTTGGAGTTTTTGATAGTCCAACAATTGATTTTGCGGTTGTGTCAATTTGACTTAGTTCAAAATTATTATTCAACATTGAATATGGGAATTTGCCGATTGTAACAAATGATTTCAGTCTATTGATGAAACCGTTTGAACTGAAGTTAATCTGAAATTCACTGTCTGATGTTCTGGCCATTAAATTTCCAACCCTCATAATCTTAACATCCAACTGATCATCACATGCTGCCTGCAATACTGCTCTTTCAGATAAGAATTTACTGCCAAGATATTGATTATCAACCCTTTGTCCAATGTATAAATCCTGTTCACAGTAAAGTCTATCTTCCGGAGGATAATTATTAATACTTTCACCGGCAGTGCTTACGGTTGAAATTTGAACATATTTACATTTCTTTAATTTAGCAAATTCTAATCCGTTGAGTACGCCGCCATAATTAATATCTTCAATGTCAGTGCCTGATGAGAAATGTTTCACATTTGCAGCACTGTTTATTATCGTGTTAATATCATATGGAATAAGTTTTTTGAAGTCTTCAAAGTCTGTTATATCCCCATCAACAATATGCAACCTATTATGGAAGTATTCATCGTAATCAGTTGAGAAATAATAGTACAATAATGATTTTAATCTATCTTCTCCACTTAGATTAGCTTTAGACCTTACAAGACAATATATCTTTCCGGTATCATTTTCAAGCAACTCCCGTAAGATATGAATTCCTAAAAATCCGGTGGCCCCTGTCAATAGGACATTGCCTAAACTATCACTGCATGGTTCGTTGAAGAAGTTTTTGATGTTGTTTTTGGCCAATAAGTTATCAATTAAAGTGTAGTCATAATCACCAATCTCATTTTTTACACCATTATCCTCGGATGAAATAAACTCAGCCAGTTGTCTTGGGGTTGGATTTGCAAATAAATCTCCATAGCTAATATCATACCCGTTGTTTATTGCGTTTATTGTAACTTTAGTTACTAACAGGGATGTTCCACCTATTTCAAAGAAGTTATTGGTTACTCCAACCTTGTCAATTCCCAATATTTCTTCAAAGCTTTTTGCAAAGAATGCTTCTACTTCATTTTCAGGTGCAACATAATCCAAAGTTAATTCCGGTTCAGGCAAGTTTTTAATATCCGTTTTACCGTTTGGAGTTTGAGGGAATGCATCCAATTGCATATATGCCGTTGGAACCATATATGGTGTCAGTCTATTGGATATATTGGCTTTCAAATCAGCTACGTCAACCTTTTCGGAAGCAGTGTAATAGGCACATAGATGTTCAATTCCATTGATCTTCTTTATCACAACAATGGAACTGGTTATAGGTCCATACTGTGAGATGACATTTGAAATCTCACCAGGTTCAATCCTTAATCCCCTAAGTTTGATTTGGTCATCGATTCTTCCAAGAATATGGATTTCATCATCGGATTTATATGCATAATCACCACTTAGGTAATATGGAATATTATTTATTGTTGTATATACCTCGGCAGTCTTTTCAGGATTATTGTAGTATCCTTTAGTTACACATGGCCCTCCAATATACAGCTCACCGACTACTCCATCAGGCAGTAATTTACCATCTATATCCCTTACGTCTGTGACAAATGGATATAAAGCTTTTCCAACACTGATACTGTCCTTTTTGTCAATTTTTTTCACATTACTTTGAACCGTGGTTTCAGTAGGTCCATATGCATTATACAAATCACATGGGAATTCATCAAGTGCATCCAATAATTCAACAGAGAATTTTTCCCCACCGATTGTGAATATTTTAAAGTTACTTATGAAATCTTCAAAACAGTCAAATTCCAAAAATTGCAATAACCTTGAAGGTGTTGTATCCAACAATTCAGGTTTAGTTCTTTTGATTAAATCAACCAGTTCAAAAACATCCTTTGTTTGTGAATCACTTGCAAATATCAGCGTATTTCCAAAAGACATAGTACCCAGCAAATCAAGAATTGATGCATCGAATGAAACTGTTGTTAACGCAAGTACACGTTCAACACTAGTGTAATATTTGTAAGTTAAGTTTCGCTCATCATTCACAAGGAAGTTTGAAACGTTATTGTGAGTAACCATCACTCCCTTTGGATTTCCGGTTGAACCTGAAGTATAAATCATATATGCAAGACTGTCGGATGGAATATCAAGATCAGGGTTGCTTTCATCTGAAGATTCATTTAATAAATCCTCTATTCTGATTGCATTTTCGAAATCATTGTCGGAAATTATCCATTTTGCCTGACAATTTCCACGAATATATTCTACACGTTCCTCAGGATAGTCGTTAGCTAATGGTATGAATGTTGCACCGGATTTCAATATTCCCAAAGTGGCAAGCAATATATTGCTTGTTCTTGGAAGCATGTGCAGGACTTTATCTCCTATTTTTACTCCCCTTTTTATAAGGGCATGTGCAACACGGTTAGCTTTCCTGTTTAACTGGTCATAGGTAAATTCACCGTCACAGCTAATTAAAGCAGTCTTATCAGGATGTTCGCTTACCCTCTTTTCAAATAATCTGTGAACTACATTGACATCAATATCTTCAAACTTGATTTCACTATCTTCCGGGATGATTGCAATATCCTTAAGCTTAATATCAGATAAAACATTATCATTTGCCATAAATTCTCTTATGATAGTTATAATGGAATTAATGAATGTGGACGCATACTCTTCGGTGTATAGTTCATCATTATAATCTACGGAGATTTCATAATCATCATCAACTTCAATGACATTTAAACTGATTTTACAAGACATCAAATCATGGTCGATTGATTCTCTTGGGTATTTTTCACCGTTTATGGACACGTCTTCAATAATCTTTCCATGAAATGCATATAAGAAATCGGTATTCAATTCATATTTGTTTGCAATTTCAACATAGTTATAGGAGGAATTGTTTAAAACATTTAGCCAGATGTTATTGACAAATTCGAAATATTTTTTAATATCCATATCCCTGTCTGTTTTAAATGCTATTGGTATTGTTTTAACCAACATACCAATCGTATTTTGATATTTAGGATTATTTCTACCATTAAAGAGTGTTGATATTAGGATATCCTTATTTGATACGTATTTACTAAGAGTTAATACGGTTGAGGACATGAATAAAATGTTTGGACTAATTTTTTGGTGGCTGCAGAATTCATCAACCATATTTTTTTCAATCCTTGAGCGGACCACGGCAAGATTAGCATTTTCTTCATCCCCTGTGAGATTTGTAGTTAAAACAGTATTTTCATCAAAATCACACAGCATATCATCAAAGAACTTCTCACTTATAGCATTGTTTTCAGACAATTTGTAGTTATTTTCTTTTGAAATATACTCGTAGGTGTCGGCTCCAGCATTACTTATCCTGTCTTCATCCCCGTCATATATTGCTGTAATGTCATTAAATAAAACATTCAGTGAAGTACCGTCAACAATCAGATGATGGAAATCAGCAAGTAATACCGTGTTTGATGGAGTTACATAAATTTTAAATCGGAATAACTGATTATCTATAATATCAAAAGGTTTGACAAAGTTGGATATAACATCAGCAGTTACCTCATTAATTTGCTCAATTTCTATTTCATCTATTCTGCCAGATTCATTTTTTTGGTTAAGTACCTTGGCACCATCGATGACAATCCTATTTTTTAAAAATGGATGTAGATCTATTGCTTTTATGATTGAGTCCCTTAATTTCATTGCATCAATGTCTTTATTGAATGATATCCTCTTTGGAAGATTATAACTGGTATTGTCCGGATTTTTGATGCAGTCAAAATAAACTCCCAACTGGTTTGGAGTCAGTTCATAATTCTCATTTTCAATAATTTCATCATCTTTATCGCAATTTTCGATAATTTTGGCTATTTCCGCAATGTTCTTTGACTTCATCATATCCATTATACTTACATCGACTTTTAGCTCTTCGGAAATCCTTGCAAGCAGCTGAATGATGGTAAGTGATGTAAAACCAATGTTGAAGAGATTGGTTGTAACACCAAAGTCATCTTTGGAAATAATTTCCCTACACATATCCAATACTTGTTGTTCCAATTCAGTGGAAGCCTCAACAACTTCCGTTATCTCATCATCAAGTGATGGTAGAGGCAATTTTTTCCTGTCCAATTTACCGTTAGGATTTAAAGGAAGTTCATCCAATTGAATAAAGAATGTTGGAATCATATAATCCGTTAATTCCTGTGAAATGTCTTCTTTTAATTTATCGGTATCAATCTGTGAATCTGCAACGTAATATGCGCATAAATATTCGGTTTCGTTGATGACTTGTACGTTAACAAATACAAGATCAACGGTACTGTTTTTCAGTATGACATTTTCAATTTCACCGGTTTCTATTCTCAAACCTCTAAGTTTAATCTGTGAGTCTGCTCTTCCCACAACCACCAGTTCACCGTCATCACGTTTATAACCTAAATCACCGGTATTGTAATAAGGAATATTATTTTTTGTATAAAATACCTCTCTTGTTAACTCAGGTTTGTTCCAGTATCCTGCGGAAACTCCTACTCCACCAAGTGCAATGTTTCCCACAATATTGTTAGGCAATGGATTATTGTCTATGTCCACAATTGAATCTATGGTGTTGTGGATAGGTTTCCCTTCAGATACTGTGTTATCTTTCATCAATTTTGCATGTGATGCAACAGTTACCTCTGTTGGACCATATGAGTTATAAATATCTGCATCAGTATACTTAACTAATGTAGGATATAATGATTCAATGAATTTTTCACCACCGATAGTGATAACCTTAATATCTTTTATAACCCTTCTGAAATCATCAATTGTTAGGTATTGCTGCAGTCTGGATGGTGTTGCTGACATTCCGTCAATTTCATATTTTTCAATTAACTTGGCCAGTCTGATTGGATTCATTGATGTTTCCTCATCTGCAAGAACCATTGGAACTCCATTAATAACAGATGCAAAGGATTCACGCAGGAATGCAATAAATGAAGCGGTCGTTATGGATAACATTTTGGAAACATTATTTGCTATTGCATTTATTGGTGAATTTTCAATAGTCGGTTTGATATAATTTGTGATGCTGTCCTGCTTTATCATTACTCCTTTTGGAAGACCTGTTGAACCTGATGTATAAATTAGTAGTGCAATGTCATCATTTTTTAAATCCACTTTTGGATTTTGAGTTTCTGCTCCGTTAAGTAAATTGTCAATATCAACTTCGCCGGCAATTGGATTATCGGATATAATCATCTTACATCCACTATCCTCCTGAATATGAGTGATCCTCTCCTGAGGATACTTAGGATCCACTGGAATAAAGGAAACACCAGCTTTCAAAGCACCTATAAGTGCTATCATCAATTTAGAAGTTCTATTCAATTTCAAAATGATTTTATCATTTGTTTTCAAAGCATTATCAATTAATGAATTTGCAAATACATTTGCCTTTTTGTTAAGTTCATCGAAAGTTAAATTGGTGTCATTTGCATAAACAGCTATATCATCAGCTTTTTTAGAAGCAATACATTCAAATTTATCTTTCAATAAAGGTTCATTAATGTCCAATATTAACTCATTTTCATTTTTTTCTATTTCTTTTTCTTCAAGGCCAGTTAAAAGTGAAACATCAGAAGCATTTTGACCTAAAGAATCCATGAATTTATTTAATACTAAATCAATGCTTTCAACTAATCTTTCCATCAATTCAGGTGAATACAATTGGTCATTATAACGTATGATGAGATTGATGTTTTCAAAATCTTCTTCAACATATATGCAAATGTTGAATTTAGGATAATCAAGTTCCAATGGTTCAATTTTAACTTTGTTTCCGTTTTTCAATACTTTTTCATCAAATAATCCCACCTGATATGCATAATATATTTCCGGAACAAAATTGTATTCTTCAAATATTTTGGTAAAATGATAGGATTCATTGTCAATTGTATCGACAAAGGCATCATTTACTGAATTAATATAATCCAAGACACTTTGATTGGTATCAATGGTCATTGCAATTGGAAGAGACCTTACAATCATTGCCAATGTTTTGAAATACTTCGGATTGATTCTTCCATTTGAAATTGTAGTTAAAAGCATGTCCTTAGTATATGAGAATTTAGACAATGTTAAAAGGGCTGAAGATAAAAACAAACTGTTTGGAGTTATGCTGTTGTTTTTGGAGAATTCAAAAATGTTTTCCTTATTTATAGGAACTGAAACCTCTTTAAGAGATCCTAATTCTTTTTCGCCCATAATGTCCGGTTCGATTGAAGTGACGTTCTCAATATCGGCCAGCCTGTTTTCAAAGAACTCTTTAGCTTTAAGGTATTTTTCATTTCCTTCAAGTTCCTTTTCATCCAAAATAAAGTCAAATCCGGAACTGACTGATTCTGTATTATTGACATCATCATATTCATCCAATAACTCATTGATAAACAGATTTACTGAAGTTCCATCAAACAATATATGGTGAACATCCATAAGCAATACGGTTTTATCTTCTGTGTAATATATTTCAAAGCGATACAACGGTCCTTTAAACAAGTCAAATGGCCTGGCGAAACTGTTTTTAATCTCCTCCGTTGCTAAAGTTTCAAAGACATCTACAGAAACAGGTTCATCGTCCTGTCTTTTAAGATACGTTTTACCGTTTTGCTCAAATAATATGCTTTTAAGGTAAGTGTATTTATTTACCAGATTAATAATTGAGCTTTTAAGTTTTTCCACGTCAATGTTGGCACCCAAATCAACGGCGGATGTAGTATTATAAATCAATTTATCAGGATATTTTATGGATTCAAAGTAAACTCCCAACTGATTCTGGCTTAAAGGATATAAGTCTTGCTTTTCATGAGATACTTCTGCAGATTCAATTGGAGCATCAATTAAAGTAGCCAGGTTTTGAATGTCTTTTGATTCAGTGAGCTCTTTAATGCTGAGCTGCACTCCCCAATTGGATGCTATTTCATAAGCAATTTTTATTGATGAAAGTGAATTCAAACCTAATTTAATTAAATCAGTAGTGACACCAAATTTATCTGTTTTTAACACTTTTGAGATAATTTCAAATAATTTAATTTCAATCTCTGTTTTAGGCTCAATGATTTCTTCTATAGCAAATTCTGGTGTTGGAAGAGCCTTAACATCCACTTTACCATTTAGGTTAAGAGGGAACTCATCCATTTTCATATAAAATGAAGGAACCATATATGGAGTCACTTTGGTCTTGATGAACTCATTTAAGTCATCCTCATCAATTTCGCCGTCACTAATATAATAGCATACGAGATTATCATTTCTAAGTTCAACAACCACATTGGTAATTGATGGAGAATAATTTAAAACAACATTCTCAATCTCTCCAGGCTCAATCCTTAAACCTCTAAGCTTAATTTGCCTGTCGATTCTTCCTTTAACCACAAGTTCGCCTTCAAAAGTAAGATACCCCTGATCTCTGGTATGAAACATTCTTTCATTTTCCCAACTATCCGAAAACGGATTTTCAACAAAGGTTTCATTGGTCTGTGTTTCATTATTGTGATATCCTAGAGCTAATTTTAAACCGGATACAACAATCTCACCGGATACTCCAATTGGAACAGGCATATTGTTTTTATCCACAATATAAACCCACGTATTTCCTGCAGGGTAACCCACCGGGACTTCATCCAATTGTGATGCTTTTTTAACGTCCTGATAAGCCATAACTAAAGCTTCAGTAGCACCATAACAATTAATTAAATCTGTTTTACGGCTTAAAATTGTTGGTGTTGCTTCTTTTAATCTTTCACCGGCTATAATCATATTTCTTGTTTTAATATCGCTTCGCTCCAATATGGTTGCCCCAAGAATTGTAGGTAAAATTAAGGCATCCAGTGGAGTTACCTGTAAAAATTCGATTAATTCCGGAACATTCTCTTTCAAATGTTCATTTAATATTATGCAATTGGCTCCTTTAATAAAAGCGGAATACAGTACGACTGAAAATGAAAATGTTAAGTTAACGTAACATGCAATGTCTGAACCGGGTGTTAAGTATTTTGAAGAATATAATGCTTCAAGTAAAAAGGTGTAATGGGACACTTTAACTCCTTTAGGTTTGCCTGTTGATCCTGAAGTAAAATAAATTGCTGCTAAATCGCTGGCAACCACATCATTTGGAGATACATCATCAGTGTCTAAATCCAAATCCTCAATGTATAAAATATTTTTGTCTTCAAATTGGGAAGCAAATTCCACACTTTTGGAAGATATGATGTATTTCATCTGACTTTCTTCAATAATGTAATCAATTCTGTCCTTTGGATATGTCAAATCAAGAGGAACAAAAACAGAAGCGTTTCTTGTTATTCCCATACATGAGACAATGTACATTGGAATTCTTGGAAGTAGAACACCAACGCATTCTCCTTTTTCAACACCTAAATTATGCAATATGGCTGATAAAGCATTAATATATCCATCAAATTCACCATAAGTTACATCAGTTATTGTATCTGAGACGGCTATTTGATTTGGCATTATTAAAGCATTATTATGAATATAATTCATAATTGTTTCGTTTTTATCGAAATCCAATCTTTCAGTTTTTGAAAATCTTTTTAACAATTCCATTTCATTATCCGAAACAATATTCAAATCTTTTAATAGACTGTCCGGATTTTCACCCATACGTCTAATTAAATCCTTAATATTGTCAATTAAAAATTCCATCTGAACTTGTGAAAAAATACTCTCATTATAAACGAATTCAACGGAATTTCCATCAAACAAACAGTTTAAAATAGATTTTTCATGAGGAACAAACTCATCATTATTTTCCTTGTTAAAAATAGAGTAGGCATGCAAGAGTTCATTATCGAAAACATAATCTTCCTCTTGTAAATTATTTATCAATTCATCAACTTCTGATAATAAATAATTGACTGAGCTATTCTCATCATACTTGATTTTTAGGGGAATTTCTTTATTGTTTCTGTAAATTTTAAAAACAATACCTTCAGATTGATTTATTCTGGATAAATAAACAGACATTGCTGAAGTAAAAAGAGATTCACTGATTTTCTTTTCAAAGTTTAAAATAATTTGATTGAATGTTGATTCAATTACATTAGGTATATTTGTTAAACAATTAGTATAGCCTTTTAAATTTTGCATAAAAACACCAAATTGTATACTATAATTAATATTATTGTATATATTGCATGATATTTAACATTATCTAATAAATCGGCGTTCCTCTTCTTTTAAACAATATATTCAAATTAATATCAATACATTTAATAGAGATTATACTTATTATTAATAAAAAATTACAATTAAAAATAAGTTACATTAACAATTGATGTCGTGTTGACACCATCAAATCACAAGATCTTGAAAAAGAGATTAATATATTGTCTTTTACTGTTAATGATGATTATTTAAAGTCTCGTATTGGCCGGTTATTAGAAGATGAGAATGTTGTCCTGCCATCTTTTCTATTGAAGTACCTGTATGATAATTTTCCAGATAAGAAGGATGAATTGGATTATTTAGTTTATATGTATGAGTCTGATAATTTGTTATCTGTTTATGCTTTGAAGTTTCTTAAGGGTGAAGTATCTGCTCATAAGTCCATGGAAAGAACTATTTTATTGTTTGAGATTTTTGAGTTTACAAGTGAACATATGGAGTATGAGGATATGTTGCTTGAAACAAGTGTTAGTACTGAATAAAGTCTGTGTATTCTATTTTTTAGTTCTATTTTGATTCAATTTTATTAATTGTTTTTCACGTTTATTTGTTAGTTGTAATAAATTTTAGTATGTTTTATAAAACAGCTTATTTTCCAGGTGATTACACTAAAATTTCCGAAATAGTTTACTTCACATATTGACTTAAATTATTATTAAAGATTAATACTGTGATTATTTGTTAAATTACGCTTAAATATTAATTATTTTCTATTTTAACAATGCAAGTAAGCACTTGCACTCGAAAACCTTTATATAGAAACCAGTATAGATGTATAAGTAGGAAACAGAAAGTATTTCTAAAAAACAACAAATATTTCTGAGGTAATGAAAATGAACAGTAAATTTTTATTCTCAATATGTTTAATACTCGTAGCAATAATAGGATTTGGTTGTGTATCAGCAGCAGATGCACACAACAGTACTATAACTGAAACATCATCCGTAACAGTTGAACAACAACAGACTGTAGATATGATTCAAAATCAAAACGAAATCATCAACACAGAAAAAGCAGCAAAAGAAGACGTTGAAGCAAGCAATATTAAAGTAATATGTAGCCCAAACAATAAAATCAAACAGGACATCAACACCACCACCCAAACAAATGACACAAACAATAAAACCAGCACAAACAATACCAAACCAAAATTAGACATCAGAGGTCCAAAAATAAACAACACGCCCCTCGACATTAAAGGTCCAAACATGCCATATAAAATTATTAAAAAATCAAAAACATTTGAATATAATGGTAAAAAACTGTTCTTAGCACAAATTGACACTGGTAAAGAACGAAAAACAGTATGCTTCCAACTAAATAGCGCAGGATCAGGATATGTACAAAAAATAGGAAATGATGCGGTAAAAATTCTCAAGAAGAAAGGAATTATTGATAAGGTAGCATATGGCTTTTCATGGGTTACAATAAAAATTGGTAAGTGGTTTAATGACGATTTCGACCATATGTCCCCGGCAATGGAAGAGTATTTGATTAAAACCTTAGCTTGGGGTCCTGATCAATCAAAATGGCTATGGTAATTAACCCATTACCCTCCCCTCATCTTTACTCTTTTTTTACTAAAAAACCTTTTCTGTATTTGAATAATAAAAAGTTTTTATGAAGAATCATTATCCCATATGAATAACATTTATTATTATGTTGGTTAGTTTGAACTAACATCTTTTTTAAATACTTCTTTCCCATATATCTAATACTTAAAAAAATGGAAGTAGTTTTTTTTATGAAATTTTCATAGTTAATAGTAGTCCAAGAAAAAACAACAATACAATTCAATTATTAAATAAAGCGGCAGAAGGAATAAAAGATACGTTAAAGAATAAAAATGATGATGTAAAAATAGAAAGACTGGATTTATACGATTAAAAATATACTGGTTCATGTACTATTCATTATTCTATTTTTATTTACTACAACCATGATTATACCATTCAATGTTTATTTAATTATTATTTTCACTTACCAAATAGTTTCTTATTTATCGTTGAATTCTTATATTATCCTTTTAAATTTATTTATCTGAGTCATATTAATTCCTTAAACATTCTTTATATAAAATGTTTTATTATTGCACCTAAAAATAATATTGATTGGAATAGGGTTCTATTATTTGTTGATATCAGAAAAATATGAAATCAAGTTTAATAAGTAACAACAAAATCTTAAAAATAACTATACTTAGATAAATACTCCTTATTCATTAATAATCAGTATGTCTTCATATATTTTTATCCATTTTGTTTTTAGAGATTAGAAAAAGAGTATCGAAACTTCAATCCAAACTGAAAAATCAGAGGATTAAGAACAAAAACATAATATTGTTACAATTAATCCCCCTTTTCAATTTTTCTCACAGTCTCAAAATAACTGTTCATGAATCTTAAATTACTTTTTATGATAATATGGAATATCTAAAGGAATTCATATAAATTATTTAATACATATATAATTACATATTTTTCTGCCGGAGAGATAATATGAATTTACTTACCGAATTTAAAGATTTGCTAATAGAAACTTTAAAAGATAATAAGAAATTGATAATTGGATTATATCTGTTATTTATAATCTGTTTTGTTGCAGCATGGTTTTTATCTGGCTCTGGGGTCGAATCTGCTATAGGCAATTTAGCCTCATCAAATCCAAATGATTCTAACATTGGAGAGATAGGTGTAGTTGACATATTCATTCAGAACGAATGGGGCGGAATTGTTACATACATCACTTCAATATTCTTTGCAATACCTGCTATAATAGCGTTATTATATAATGGTATTAATTTAGGAGCTACAGGACAATTATTTAACCATGTGATACCTAATGGGGGACTTAGATATATTATTTACCTAATTCCTCATGGAATATTTGAAATTACTGCAATGGTTCTACAGTCAGTAGCAGGAGTATTGTTATTCCTGTTTGTCTGGAGATTTATTAAAGCCTGGAGAAGCAGCCAGACGCATGGGACATCAGATGCATTTAATCAAACCAAAAAGATATTGATTCAAAGTATAGTGCTTATGATATTTGCAACAATACTACTGATTATTGCAGCCCCAATTGAAACGTACCTTTCTGTTCCATTTTCAAATCTTATTGTAGGAACTTAAAAAAAAGGGGTATTGTTTAAAAAAAGTAGACTGTAAATTTTTATAGGCTTAAACCATCTTTTTCTTTTTAAAAAGTGGGAGACAATTATTGAGTTTTTACAATAATTGTTCTTTGACACTGATTTAAGATTTTATATTTTATTCTATTTTTTTAAGTTAGATCTATTGTTTTGTTGTTTGTTCTTTTTGTTCTATATTAAAATAACCATTTTTAAGGTAAACTCCCTAAGAAGTGCAGAATAGACTAAACACACTTAAAAGAATTAACTAATACTTTATTTTTCACCAATAGATATGATTTTAAGGATTATTACATCTTTTACTATTATATAGTTATAAAAATGCGAAAAGGGGAAAATAGATTAAAATTTATGGCGTTTATTATCATAATAAACGACAAACACGGGAAAAACGGGGAAGATAAAATAAACAAATAGTAGTGATTTTAGTAGTATGTTATAAAAAATAATAGTAAAAAAGAGGATTTGGAATATAATGTAAAACACTAAAATTTACATCACATTTTGATTAAAATTATAAACCATTGAAAGTATCTAATTTTTTATATTAAAATTCTCATAATATAAAGATATCAGTACTATTCCTATACAATCTTAAATTGAAAATAAAAGAGTTTATAAACAATCTATATCTAAAATGTATTAACATTTTATTAAACGATTAACAAAACATTTTATTTAGTAAAGTCTTCTTAAATTGTTTATTTATTTCAATTTCTTTTTCGATAAGCTTTATTTTATTGTTTATTCTAGACAAAAATGATTGAATTTTTTCTTGTTCTTTTAAAGTAGGGCAATTAATGGATAAATTTTTTATTAAATTTAAAGCTATAAATTTTTGAGTTCCGCCTGCATTATACTTATAAAATTGTTTTAAAATATCATTGCTTTGTAAATAATATATTAAAAATTCATTTCTAAGTTTACTTTTTTCTTTTATTAAAGCAACATTTTTGATAGCAAAATCATCTTTATTAACTATGACTGGATTACCTATTGTACCAATCATACCAAATAAAATATCTCCTTTTTCAACATTAGATCTTTTATTAATAGAATCATAATCTTCTTTAGATATGTAATTAATATTCTCAAAATTAATAGTTCCATTATCAGTAAGATTTTTTGAGGTGATTAAGGGATATTCTTTTTCTATATATTTTGGAGAATCATGAGTGCCATCTTTAACTATGGATAAATTTTCTAATTTACATAAGATCCAATCATTTAGAAAATCATTAAATCTTATTTCAGGAGTTTTTTTATTGTTATTAATTGAGTTAAGCATTTTTGTATAAAATATTTTTCAACATTTTTATATATTAAATATTTTTTTTCCATACAGATTAACAGAACATTTTAGATAATAATGATTTCTTAAATTGTTTATTTTTTTCAATTTCTTTTTCCAGGAAGTTTGTTTTTTTATCTAAGTTTGTTAGTAATTCAAATATTTTATTTTCCTCATTTATATCTGTAGGAATATAAAATTTAAAATCACCTATTTCTGAATTTTTTAGATTGTTGATGTTAGAACCAGCAATTATATAATATATATTACGTTTATATGTTTCCGTTCTAAATAGAAACTTAGTTAATTTATTATTTGGCCTAAAAATACTACAAAAAGCACCTACTGTAATTGGTAGGGTGATGTTTTCGTTATACTCTGCACTTTTACCTACTAATTTTTTTGATCCATTATTCATACAAATTACAATATCCTTCTTTTGTAATAATAATTCTGGTTTAATTTCTTTTGATACATATTGTAATTCATTAGGAGAAAAATTCAATTGATTATCTTTAATATTATTGGATCTTAATACAACATTACCTTTTTCAACAACTTCATCTTTATTATAACTTAAACCCCTATAAAAAATTCCTAAATCATTTAAAGGTACTTTTTTCCAATTAGTTGAATCTTTATCTTTATTATCAAAAATATTTTTCAAAGTTTCGTTTTGAAATGATTTCACTGTTTTCAGTTTCATTTCCATAGAATTATTGTTCATTTTATCTCCATTATACTGGTGGTCTTATTCCTAGTTCTTCACAATATTTTATTATTTTTTTATCTACTTCTTCCATTTCTTTATCAATTTTATGTATTTCATCTACTAATTCATCTAAATCTATAGGTTCTTCTTCTTCAAATGTATCAACATACCTTGGAATATTTAAGTTGAAATCATTTTCTTCTATTTCATTTAATGTTGCTTTATGTGAATATTTATCTATTTCTTTTCTGTTTGCATAAGTGTCTAATATTTTGTTTATATGTTCTTGTCTTAGTTTATTCTGGTTTTTAACTTTTTCAAATTCATTGGATGCATCAATAAATAATATGTCATCATCATGGTTTCGACATTTTTTTAGAACCATGACTAAGGTTGGGATGCTTGTTCCGTAAAATATGTTACTTGGTAAACCTATTATTGCATCTATGTAGTTGTTTTTTTCTATTAAATGTCTTCTGATTTTTTCTTCTGCTGCTCCTCTAAATAATACTCCATGAGGTAGTACTACTGCCATGCATCCATCATCTGATAAATGATAAATCATATGTTGTACAAATGCATAATCTGCTTTACTTTTAGGTGCTAGTTTTCCATATTCTGAAAATCGTGGATCTTCATTGAATTTTTTGTCACTACTCCATTTTGCACTAAAAGGTGGATTTGCAACTATTGCATCAAATTGCATGTCCATAAATTGGGGATCTTCCAATGAATCTCCTCTTCTAATTTCGAAGTCATCAAAAGGAACGTCATGTAATAACATGTTCATTCTTGCAAGGTTATATGTTGTTTGATTTAATTCTTGTCCATAAAAGTCAGATACATCTGCTTCTTTACTTATTCTTAGGAGTAAGGAACCACTACCACATGTTGGATCATATGCTTTTTTAATTTTACTTTTATCTAATGTAACTATTTTTGCTAATATTTTTGAGACTTCTTGTGGTGTATAAAATTCTCCTGCTTTTTTACCTGCTTCTGAAGCAAATTGTCCGATTAAATATTCATAAGCATCACCTAAAACATCTCTTTCTGTATCTTCTAAATCAAATTGAATTTCCGACAATTTTTTAATTATCTCAGATATTGTAGAATTTTTGTCATCTACTGCTTTTCCTAATTTGGATGATTGTAAATCTACATCTTCAAAAAGATTTTCAAAGTCGTCTTCACTATCACTACCTGCAGCAGATTCACCAATTTTATTCAAAGCTTTTTCTAAGTCTTCTAATATAAATTCTTCTTTTTTTGCCATTGCAACTATTGTACTGAATAAATATTTTGGTTCTAAAAAGTATCCTAAGTTAGTTATAGCTTCTTCTTCAAGTAGTTGTGCATATTCTTCATCTTTGTATGCTTCTTTGAATTTTAAGCCATCTTCTTCTAATTCTTTATCAAGATATTTTTCTATTTTTTCGGACAAATATTTGTAAAAAATGAATCCCAAGATGTAATTTTTATATTCATTTGCATCCATTTTACCTCTTAAAATATCTGCAATATCCCATAATTTTGTTTCTAATTCTTTTTTGAATATCTCATCAGACATGAATTTTCCCTCAATTTTATAAGTTAATATTAAGTTCTGTTTTTAAAACTTTATATTACTTTATAATTATATATTTAATTATTAGTATTGAATTATAATGGGGTTTATTGTTTTATGAGTCATCAAAGTGAAGCATCATTGGAAGATGAATTAATTAAACAGTTGGAAGGTCAAGATTACGCGTATGTTAAAATCAAAAACATGAGTGATTTAGAAGAAAATCTTAAAGTACAATTAGAATTATTAAACAAAACAAAATTTTCTGAAAAAGAGTTTAATAGAATATTACTACATCTTGATGGTGGAACTATATTTGATAAAGCTTTACGTTTAAGGGATTATTTTGAATTAACTCGTGATGATAATACAATCTCTTATATTAAGTTTCTTGATAAACGTTGGTGTAAAAATATATTTCAAGTAGCTAATCAAATAGAAGTACAAGGAATCTATGATAATCGATATGATGTAACAATATTGATTAATGGTTTACCTTTAGTACAAATAGAACTTAAACGTCGTGGAGTAGAACTTAAACAAGCTTTTAACCAAACACAAAGATATCAAAGACATAGTTACAACTTATCCTATGATGAAAATAGTTTATCTCAATCAAAATCAGGTGTACGAAAAGGATATAGGGGACTTTTTGGTTATATTCAAATATTTGTAATATCTAATGGTGTTGACACAAAATTCTATGCAAATAATAAGAATCTTAATTATAAATACACTTTCTTCTGGAAAGATGAAAATAACACAAATATTACCAATTTGAAAGATTTTACAACATTATTCTTGGACAGATACCAACTTCATAAAATGATTCATAAATATATGGTTTTAAGTAAATCAACAGAAACATTAACTATACTTAGAGCATACCAACAATATGCTGTTGAAGCTATACTGGAAAAGGCTTTACATTCTAAAGAAAATGGATATATATGGCATACAACTGGTAGTGGAAAAACATTAACTTCTTATAAAACCAGTCAATTATTAGCTCAAAATGATGAGATTGATAAAGTAATCTTTGTTGTTGATAGAAGAGATTTAGACAACCAAACACTTGATGAATTTAATAAATTTGGAAATAACAATATAGATGGGACTACTAACACGAGAAAACTTGTAAGACAATTACTTGGAACTGATAAGTTAATTGTCACAACAATACAAAAGTTATCTATTGCAGTTAATCGTAATGCTAAACAGTTAGAGAAAATACGTAATAATAAAATAGTTTTAATGTTTGATGAATGTCATAGATCACAGTTTGGACAAATGCATGCTGATATTACAGGATATTTTAATAATTTACAATATTATGGTTTTACTGGAACACCTATTCTTCAAGAAAATGCTAAAAATAAAACAACACATGAATTATTTGGTGATTGTTTACACAAATATTTAATTGTAGATGCTATAGCTGATGAAAATGTTTTAGGTTTTAGTGTTGATTATATAGGAAAATATAAAAATCTTGCTCAAGACATACTTGTTGAAGACATTGATTCAAAAGAAGTTCTAGAATCAGAAAAAAGAATTAATAAAATTGTAGATTATATCATTGATGTTCATCCTAAAAAAACTTATAACAAAGAATTCACATCCATACTTGCTGTAAGTTCAATCGATACTTTACAGACATATTATAAAATATTTAAACAGAAGGAACATGACCTCAAAATAGCTACTATTTATTCTTTTGAAGCCAATCCAGAAATTGAAGAAGATAAACTATCACCTAGAGAAGCATTAGAAGCACAAATAAATGATTACAATGAAATGTTTGGAACAAGTTATTCAACAGATACCTTCCAAGCTTATTATCAGGATGTTTCGAAAAAATCAAAGGAAAGAAAAATAGACATTCTCTTGGTAGTGAATATGTTCTTAACTGGATTTGACAATAAATATTTAAACACATTATATGTGGATAAGAACCTTGAATATCATGGATTATTACAAGCATATTCTCGTACCAATAGGTTATGTAATGAAAAGAAATCATATGGTAATATTGTTGTGTTTAGAAAACTTAAAAAACAAACCGATGATGCAATAAGACTTTTTTCTTATGAAAATGCATTAGATTATGTTTTGATGGGATCTTATGAAGATTATGTGAAAACTTTCAATGAAGAAGTTGAAAAATTAAACGAAATAGTTCATGACATTAAAGAATTAGATGATAATAAAAATGTTGAAAAACAAGCTGAATTTGTTAAAGCATTCCGTAACATGTTAAGAACAGTTAATAAATTGAACACATTTACAGAATTTACTTTTGATGATTTAAATATTCCAGAACAAGATTTTGAAGACTATAAAAGTAAATATTTAGATTTGCATGAAAAAACTCAAAATCCACTGGAAAAAACTTCAATATTGGATGATATTGATTTTGAGACTGAATTATTAAGACGTGATGATATTAATGTTGAATATATTATGGATCTTCTTAAAGATTTAAATCCAAATGAACCGAACTTTGAACAAGAAAAACAATTTATTTTTGATTTAATGGATAAAGATACTGATTTAAGAAGTAAATTAGATTTAGTTGAAAAATTTATTAATGAGAATATGATTGAAACTAATGAAAATACCGAAGAGAAATTTGGACAGTTCATAGAAAAAGAAAAATATTCTGCAATAAACAATTTAGTTGAAGAAGAAGATCTTAACCAAGAACAAGTAATGGATATAATACAGGAGTATGAATTTTCTGGAAAAATCAAACCACAACAAATTAGAGAGTCTTTTAATCAAAAATTAAAACTTAAAGAAAAAGTAACTAAAACCAAGTCATTAACACAAAGAATTAAAGAAATGATAGATAAATTCACATGGTAAAATTGAGTGCAAAACAAACTCTAATAAATTAGAAAATTTTGTAAAAAAGATATAATTAAATTTAAGTCTTAAAAATAAAAGTGGATATTTTGATATAAATTAAAAGTTGGTAATAATATGGGAGAATATAGAAGTTATACATGTTTAGATTGTGGTAAAAGTTGGGAATTCAGCAATTATTATTTATTATACAGAGAAAATGATAAAATAGTTGAAAACCTACCTTTAATGTTAACATGTAGTGCTTTTTCTGAATCTGATTTGAAAGGAACAATATTTTTAACTTTCTGTGAAGATTGTAATAAAAAAGTTAAAATATATTCACTTCCTGATGATTTAAATGAAGATGATAAACAAAGATGTATAAAGGAAATAAAAGGGTATATGAAACATAAACGTCCTAAATTCACTATAAAAACATTTGTAGAAGATTTTAATCAGGAAAATATCCGATGTCCTAAATGTGATAAACAATTACCTTTTGAATATTCTTATAGCAGATGCCCAAACTGTAATAGTGAAAATATTATAGAATCTGTTATGTTAGCGGACTAAAAAGTTATTGATTAAGGTTTTGATTAAAAAATTATCCTTTTATTCTTTTAATCATAAAGTAAATATTAATTAACTTTTATATAAAATCAATGGACATAATGATATAAAACAAATTTTATGTATTGTTTTAAGGTGGTTTTTAATGGTCAAAGTTAATATTTTAGAGTTATTGTCTTCAGGTAAAAAGTTTAAGGTTCCTTTTTTTGAACGTGATTACATATATCAAGAAGGTAAAATGAATAAATTATTAGAAGGTATTCGTATTTCTAATTATCATTATTTTGATGATTTACTGTTCTATGAAGATAATAATAATTTAATTATTGTTGATGGTCAACAAAGGCTTGTAACTTATTATTTGCTTTGTTGTGCTGTTGCTTCTAAATATTATCAGTTAGGTAATATGGAAGGATATGAAGATGTAAAAAATAATTATTTAATACAAAAGGATTTATTTACTTTACGTGGTGATGATAAATCAGTTTTATCAGATTTATCTGAAAACATTATAAATAATGGATATCATTATTTCTTCAAAAATCCGGATTCAGAGGTAATAAAGGCATTTAAGTATATTTATAACCGTCTTGACTTACAGAAACATAGTTTTAAAGGTAGTCATTATAATATTGATGTTATATATAAGAATATGGGTAAACTCAAATGTGAATATAAAGTGATAAATAAAGAAGATGCCTTTTCAAAATTCAGTAAATCTAATAAATCATCTCTTATTAGTAAATATAATAGTAATGTTTTGATGAAAAATTATTTTCTCGAAAATATAAGTAATTATAACGATTTTACTAATAAATGGAGTAAATTGGAGAAATTACCTAAATTATATGCTAAAATCAACAGTAATGATTATAAAATTAAACGTTTCTTTGATCGTTTCATTAAAGATTATTTAACCATTCAACTGGATTATGTTCCAGATTACAAGGAACTTTTCTCAGAATTTAAAAATTATCATAAATTTTCTAATTTAACTTATGATGAATATTATAATGAAATTTACACATATGGTATATATTATATGAATCTGTTTTTAAATGAAGAATTTGATGAAGATTTAAAAAGTGTTTTTAATCACATTACTTCTGCATGTTTTAGTAATAGATTAGATGATAATGTTTATAAAGGTAAACAATATTATTCATATGAAGAAATGCAAGTATTCCTCCTAAAAGTTTATAGGGACTATAAAGAAGGAATAATTAATAAGGAAGATTTAATAAGCATAACAGAATATATTGAGAGTTATATTATTCGTAGAGATTTATGTGACATTACATCAAATAACTTATCAGATTCATTCATAAAATTATACAATGACATTAACAAAAAAGATTATTTAAATTCCTTCAAAAAGAACATTATATTGTTGAATATGAATGAAGAGTTTCCAGATGATAATAAACTAAAAGGAGTAATGGAAACACATGATTTCTATCATGAAAGTGAAATAAACAATTATGTGTTATCCTCAATTGAAAATTATATAAATGGTTTTGAAAAGGACTTTTCAACATATGAAATTGAACATATTCTTCCTAAAACAATTACTGAAGATTGGAAATATGATCTTGGTCTAAACTGGGAAGAAATACATGACCAATATAAAAACACACTAGGTAATCTTACATTACTCGAAAAAAGTTATAATCGAGCAATAAGTAACAAATCATTCTATGAAAAAACAAAATCAGAAGGAATAGGTTACACATCCAGCAAAGTAACCCTAACAAAAGATATTCACAACTGGGAAAACTGGAATGAAGAAAGTATCAAAGAAAGAACAATGATACTAACTGAAAAAATTATAAAAATATGGCCATATCCAAAAAATCAGATAATAAAAGATAAACAACAAGAAACAGATATTTATGGACATAATACATTATTTGAACTGGTTAACAAACGAATTTTCTCTCTAAATAACATGATAATAGAAGAAAAAAGTAATGACAACATAACATACTCATTATATAATAACATCATAGTTAAAATCATAGATCAAAAAGCATTCTTAGAAATGATAATAAACATATCCAGTGAAAATGTAATCGAACCGGATAATATGGGAAAATATTACCCAACAAACGATAATAAAATTAAAACGTACATACATGACGAATCAGATATCGATTATATAATACCATTAATTAAACAAGTCACACAAGAAAAAAACACTAGAAATTTGGAAGAAATAACAGAACAAATCAAAGAAACATACACTTTAGAACATTATAACTTAGGAAAATTCCAAGAGTTATTTTTAAATCTATCAGAACAAATAACAAATATAGATAAAAACATCAAACAATTCAACAACAAATATTACATAGCATACAAAATAAATAACAGAAATATCATTAATATATATCCAAATGAAGACTATTTAGACATAAAAATTAAATTACCACCAGAAAATATAAATCTTAATGAACTAAACATGGTATACAATGATTTTGATGAAAAAACCATTGAGTTATATTTAGAAAAGTCAGAACAATTAACACAAGTATTATCATTAATTGAACAATCATACCATTTCATTACAACAGGTGAACTTCCACCAACACATCAAAAACAAAAATTCAATCTTGAACATTATGGTTTAACCGAGGGGACATTGACAAGACAATTATTTGATGAGATAACAAAACAAATATTATCAATTAAAGAAATAACACAAAACAATACAACAAATTATATATCATTTAAAATTAAAAAAACAAATTTTATAATTATTAAAAATAGAGTGGACTATTTAGAACTTGAAATAAAAACCAATTCTAAACAAATACCAAAAAAATATAAAAATAATCCAGAATATGAAATTAATAAGAAAAATGTAACAATATATATAGATGAATTAGAAGATATCCCACATGCAATGGAATTAATTAATTTATTATATAAACAATTTTTAAAATAAATTTAAACTTTAAGTATTATATTATTCTTTTTTTTTTAATTTTTTTTTATTTTAAGTTTTTTTTTGAATAATTGTGCTTTTTCAATAGAGTATGTGTCCTTCATTGAATTTTCGATTATATTCCTAGAATATTATTCTTATATTTAATTTCAAAAAATTATCTTAAATACTATTTAAATAAATAATTATGATAAACAGTAATTAAAAGTATTCATTAAATTTTTAAATTTGGAAAAATAAATTTTTAATAAATATGTAAAATAATTTGGAGAACGAATATGTCAAAGCTAAATATAGACCAAAAAACGGTTAAAGATCTTTTCAGTGCTAAAAAAACAAAGTTTTTAATACCTGATTATCAAAGACCTTATGAATGGGGAGAAGAAGAATGTCAAACATTATGGGAAGATTTATTCCTTTTTTCATTTCCTGAAAATAACTGTGACAATTTTGATAGTGATAGTGATGAATATTTTTTAGGTCCTATTGTTATTTTTAAGAATGATGAAGGAAATATGGAAGTAATTGATGGTCAGCAACGTTTAACAACATTAATGCTTCTGCTTCGTGCATTCTATGATAAATTTAGGAATATGAAGGATGATAAATCTAAAAAAACTAGAAAGCAAATCGAACAATGCATTTGGAAGACTGATGAATTTGGAGATGCAGATGAATCAATATTAAAAATTGATTCAGAAGTTGCAACAGATAATGATAAAGATGAATTTTTAGAAATCTTACGGACAGGTGTAGTTACTGGTGTAAAAAGTAGCTATGCAAAAAACTATAAATTTTTTCAAGATAAGATCATGGAATTTACAGAGGAATATGTAAGTTATACTCCATTATTACCACTTCGAATTATGCAGAATTGTATTCTTTTACCAATTGAAGCAGAGTCTCAAGATACTGCATTAAGAATTTTTTCTACATTAAATGATAGGGGTAAACCATTGTCTGATGCGGATATTTTTAAAGCACAATTCTATAAATATTATTCTGATAAAAATGAGAAAAAATCTTTCATTGAAAAATGGAAAAACTTAGAAGTGCTATGTAATTCTATTTTCCATTCATCATCAGGTAGTGCATTAGATGAAATATTCACTAGATACATGTACTATGAAAGAGCAAAACAAGGTATTAAACTATCAACAACAGAAGCTTTACGTAGATTTTATGAAAAAGATGGATATAAACTTTTAAAAAATGATGAAACATTTAATAACTTAATCGACTTAGCTAACTTCTGGAATGATGTGTATAATCAAAGTGTGGAACGTTTTTCAGAAGATGTATTGAACAGATTATATGTTTTAAATTATGCACCTAATGGGATGTGGACATATTTTGTATCAGTTTATTATCTATCAAACAGAGATAAGGAAGGATTACTTGATGATGAAGAGTTTTATAAATTCTTAAGTAAAATTACTGCTTTTATTTGGTCATATGCAATCATTAATCCAGGTGTTAATGCATTAAGAACACCAGTTTATGAAGAAATGATTAATTTAGTTAATTATCAACCAGTAACTTTTGAAAAATTCCTATTTAATCCACAACAAGTTGAAAACAAAATTAGAAACTTTGATTTCAAAAATCAAAGACCAATTACAAAATCAATGTTAACATGGTGGGCATTCCAAGATTCAAAGCAAAATTATTTACCTCTGGAAAAAACAATAGAAATTGAACACATTTATGCTAGAAATCGTCAAAAAATTGAAAAAGGATTAACCAATGAAAATAATATTGATAGTTTAGGAAATAAATCTATTTTAGAAAAAAAGATAAATATTAGAGCTTCAGATTATAGATTTTCAGATAAAATCAAATATTATCTTGGATTTACAACAAGTAAAGGTGAAAAAGAAGGTACATCAATTAATGAATTATTAGTCCTTGCAAATACAATCACAGATTTTACAGAAACAGATATTGGACAAAGAGAAACTAAAATTATTATGAAATTTATTGATTATCTTAAAGAAAATGAATTACTTAAAAATAATTAATACAGTTTAATTGGAATTAATTCTGAGTTTATCAAGTAGATTTATGTTTAATTACGTGTAGTACTTTTATTATTGTATAACCTTACTTATTTTTTTCTTTGTAAATTGGGATATCGAAGAAATTTCTTCTTTTGTTATTAGTAATGTTGTATTTAAACAAAAAAAAGTATAAACTAATTACTACTCATTATAATTTAAAATCAGTAGAAATTTCTAAAACATTCACACTTTCAGACAATATTTTAACTAATCTACTATCTAAATCACTATAATTTTCTTTATAATCAATTTCACCCAATTCGCTACGAACCTGATAAGCTAAATGTTCCTCTTCTAATGAAAACTGAGCATTTATTCCATCCTTATTTCCCCTGGCATCTAGTCGAATCCATTTGTCTACATATACTGTGTTTAAGGCATGTATCATATAACCTTCACTGGCATCGTCTGCTCTTGTTAGTAGTTGATAAGTAATTCCTGAAGGTATTTTGTTTGCTCTTAATAGTGCTGCAAGAAGACATGATTTGGTCCAGCAAATCCCCGTTCTATTTTTTAGAACATCACTGGCATTTCTTGAAACAATTCTTGAATTTATATCCCATGAATGAGGTATTTCATCCCTAACAAAATAGTAACTATTTTCTATATAATCTAATTCATCATTTGATTGTTTTTTTAATTCCAATACTTTTTCCTGAATAATTGGATTATTATAATCAATACTTTCTGTTTCTAATAGAAATTCATTCATAATATCCCCTAGGTAATAATTTTGTTATTATTCTAATATTATTATTAATGCCTGTAGCTGTATTCAAGTAGTCTTCCTACATGATCGGTTTCGAAGAACATGTCTTTTTTAGTCATGATTATAATAACTGTTAATACTGTTATTACTATTGTCTCCAGGCACTTTGTCTCTGGAGTTAGTGCTATTTTCTCCTGCATGAAATTGACGAAGAAATGGAATATCATGCAAGCTAGTATTGAACGGTCACTTTCAAGATAGACCCATGTAATGACAAATCCCATGGGTATTCCGCTTACAAAAAAGTTAATCACATAGAGGGGATTAACCATAAGTCCTGCCTGATATGTTCCCTGAATAAAGATTAAAGGAAAATGCCAGAAAGACCATAAGATTCCGAAAATCATGGATTCCCAAAACCAGTTCATATAGTTACCAATTGAATCCTCACAGTATCCTTTCCATCCCACTTCCTCAATTATTGAAGCAATTGTAATGGTAATAAATGCTCCTGCTATTCCAACACCAGTAAATGAAAAGCTTTCAGTAAATGAAAACTGGCCTAGTGATTGTCCAAAAGGTAGCGACAACATGATAGAACAGATTATTACTATTGCAAATACAATCACAGCCCAAAGTACATTCAGCCATTTTACTTTGTAAAAGCCTAAGATTTTATTCTTAAAGTCTTGCTTAAGGGCATCCGATCCTGATGCCATAATGAAAACTGTTGACACAATGGCTGGAGCCATAAGGCCTACCAGCATGAGTACTGGACTGATGCTTTCTGGCAAAAAGATTGCCGGAATCCAAAATATCCATGTAAAAATATATGCCAGTGCAAAAAAGAGAACTGGTTTATATTTGTAGTTTCCTGTGTTGTTCATTTGTCAGCCTCCATATCGGTTTTATCAATCAGCTTGTAAATGAAACTCATCGTTCCGTTTTCTGCCCCGAGAAGTTTTTCAGTCATGTCTATAAAGACTGAAATATCTCGTTTGGTGAATGTGCCTTCATTAAATGTAGCGTCGCTTATGATGAGGAGCATCTTAACACGTTCAGGTATATTGTCACATTCAAAGATGCCTTCATTAACTCCTTCTTTTATAACTTCGGATAAAAGTGGAGTAAGAGTATCAATCAGTTTTTTTCTGACCTTATGATGCATTAACACGTTTTCTTCTTGGAAAAGGGTGTTTTTTATGGGCTGTTCTGCTTCGGTAGGTTTCATTGATGTAAGTATTCCAACTATTTTTTGTGGTACTGAAATGTCTGTTCTGATGATCTGTTCTGCCATTTTGGTCTCATTTTTAATCATCATGTCTATGACTTCTTCGAGCATCTGTTCTTTGCTTTGGAAATAGTAGTAGTATGTGCCTTTGGCTATTTGTGCTTTTTCTATGATTTCGTCGACGCTGGTGTTTTCGTATCCTTGTGTGAGAAACATGTCATAGGCTATCCTTAAGAGCATTTTTTTTCTTTTTTCGCCTTTTTTCATAATTGCCTCCGAAATAATATGTTAATCTCTTTTTTATGTTCTAATTAACCTTATATTCTAGCCAATAATTTTTCGACTATTAGTCGGTTTTTCTTGTTTTTATAATATAAAAATAATAGTATATAAATATTTTCACCAGAATCAAATAACAAATATTGAACATAATATCGCCAGCAAATAATAATGTTATCACAAAAGGAGCAATGGGATTAAATAAAAGAAATTATTGAATAGTTGCTATCGGAAAAAGTTTTATGAAGTTCCTATTAGAAACAAAATTGATGATTTACAATTTACTTTTTGTTCTCTATACTCAAACTTTACGAATTACTTTTTAAAAAAATGTCCCTAAATCATTCTAAATTTTTCCATTTGTTGCACACCCTCTACT
>SUTQ01000040.1 GCA_015062805.1 Methanosphaera stadtmanae | reverse complement strand
TTTTTTTTTTTTTTTTTTTTTAATTTTTAATTTTTTTATTATATTATATATAACAATTTAAACTCATAAACTCATACTCGAAAAAGAAGATAAAACAAAAACAAAATCAAAAAACCAAAATAGATATATCATTTCTTTAAGATATAATAAAAAGGAAACTGCTGGAAAAGTCAGCAATGAATCCGATTTCTTATCCAATGAAATACTAAAGTTACAAAGAATTATTAATCAAGATAGGATCAATAAACGAAATACTTTAAAAAAAAGAAATCAATCTAACAGTTCGACTAAAGAAGATAATTTTGAGGAAGAAGAAGAAACCTATATTATAGATGATGAGGATGTCTTTGAAACAGAACCGGAACAAAGAATCGGAGAAAACGAGGAAACTATCAAAATTAATAAGGTTGCTACCGTAAGTGATGATGATCATCGTATCTTCATTTTATCAACAAATTTGTCTGAAGAAGAAGTACAAAAGTTAAATAACCTGGAAGAAATCGAACATATTGAAAAGAGTAAGAAAGTATTACCAAATATCTTAATAAACAATAATAAAAATGTAAAAACCCCGGAAATGAGTGTAAGCAACGAAGCTCAAATTAATCCTTATTATAATTTAGACGAAATAAAAGAAAAAGTCAACTGGGAAACATCGGAAGTTAAAATACAAAAAAGCGCTTTTCACCATTTATCACTTATTTCACAGGCTAGATATTATTCTAATATTATAAAAACTTACGACACCCTCTACTACTTTCCAGAAAATGCTGGAAAAGGTGTCGATGTTTACTTAATTGATAATGGAATAATCATAAACCACAAAGATTTTGCCCTTACTAATAGAAATGTTACATGTGATGCTATCATCACAGAAGATGACTTTAATGAAGTTCTTCATGATCCAATGAAAATGAGATATTGCATTGGTAATGAAGAAGATACCGAGGATCCATATGCTGCCCACGGTACCGCTGTAGCTTCCATCGTTGGTGGTAAAACTTATGGGGTAGCTAAAAACGTCAACTTACATATGATTGCTGTAGATGATTCCATAGAAAGTCGCGTTCATGCTCTTGAATATATCAAAGAGAAAGCGACTCAAGGAGTCATTAAAAAAAACAAAACGGTAATCAACATTAGTAGTGGTTCATATGAGTACTCCTACAGTTTTGATAAAGCCATAAAAAGTATGATAAACGATGGTTTTATGATCATCGCTAGTGCCGGAAATGACAATGTAGACGCCTGCGTTGATGAAATTCGGGAAACCGAAAGATTTGGTGAGGTAACAGAGAAGCATTACCCATCAAGTTATGATAACGTCATCAGCGTCGCGGCAATAAATAATATGAACGAGGGGGACTCGTTCAAATCAAACATTATAAATGAAAATAAACGAACGATTTATTCCCGTGCTAAATTTAGCAACTACGGTGAATGCATTACTATGCATGCACCAGGATATGTTAAAGCGGCTATGTATGACATTGAGGAAATAGAAAGTAATATATTAGGTTTTAATCCAAGAAATACTTTTAATTTCTTATCCGGCACTTCATTTTCTGCTCCTATTGTAACTGGGGCAGCTGCTCTTCTCATATCGGAACATCCCGATATTGAGTTTAATCAATTTGTATTAAGAAATATGCTTCTGGAAAGCTCTTTAAAAGACGTCCTCGATGCTGACGAGGAGAACTACAACGCTTTTAATAATGTATTTGTAAATACAGGTAAAAAAATTGTTTACTCTAGAAGCAAAAAATACGGAGTAAGAACGTGTGGTCCTCTTGCTGGTAATACCAAATGTAGTGAAAATTACTGCTGTTCCAAAAATGGTTATTGTGATATTACAGAGAAAGCTTGCGATGTTAATAGAGGCTGCCAATCTGAATTTGGTAAATGTAATAAAATTAAATATATAGAAGATAATGCTAGTGAAATATTTATTCAAAATGTCATGTCTACAATGGAGTATGGTAAACCATTGTGTATCACTTACGTTGACATTGAGAAAAAGCCTATACTGACCGAGTGTAAAGACGACAATAAACAAAAATGGTTTGCATCTGTTGATAATAATAGCAGCTACATAGTTAGTATGTATAATCCACTTGCATGTCTTAGCATTGAAGGAGAAGAAGTCAATATTAAACTTTGCAAAGAAACTGGTACAGAATTTTTAAATATGAAAAACAGTACAAATAGCAACACTATTCAGGAAAAAAGCAACCCTAAAATGTGCTTAGATATTTTAGATTTAGAAAATGCTGACTTATACCGATTAAATTCTGAATTAGTCATGAAGCCATGTAATAAGGATCAAAAAACTAGCCAAGAATGGAGTATTGAGTTTTTGTTGCCAGGAACAAGATTAAATGAAGAAATCCTCGATATTATATATAGTGCTGCTGACGAAAAAACTAAAGAAATTAATTATCAAGGATTAAAACTTTTATCTCTCCATGAATATATCTTAAATCTAAACTTAACATGTTCTTCCTATGGAGGAAATCTTGAACAAAAGAATAACTTAAGCGACTTTAGCGACACTTATATTAATTTAAATGTTACCTGCTCTAATTTAGATTTCAATTCGTGTTATTCTTTAGAAAATAATGAAATTAATGAAGTTTACTCCAATATAATAGTAAAAGAAAATAAAAGCAATTTAAAGCTCATATTTGACTACAAAGAAGGTAACAAGGATTCCCCATCATCCTGTTATCCAGTATTTGTGTATAACCAGGAACATGAAGTTACTACTGACATCAATGAATTTGTTGCTAATGATGCAACAATTGGATGGGTAAAATATAATGGTAAGTGTCTGTCGGCTGAAAATGGTATTAATAGCAATGCCATTTTAACCCAATGTGATAATGCCAATGAAGTCCAAAACTGGTATATTCCTTCTTTCCAGGATTATACCGAAAATTATTTAGTAAATGTATATGATACATCATTATGTCTACATTTAAATGATATAAATAATCAAGCCGAAATAAAACTCTGTAGCGAAAGCAATAAAATTACAAATATTAAGAACAAGAAAATCATACATGATGACCAATGTTTAGTCCTAGCTACCGCATCTGAAGGAACTTTGAAGTTATCCAAATGTGATAGCAATAGCCAAGGCTGGGAATTTTTCTACGAAGAAGGAGAAACAAAAGAAGATATCAATGAACCTAACCCTGTCTCAAGCACTACTCAAGCGTCAACAACTACAAAGGCCAGTCCAACACTTGGTCCAGGGGATCAAATTATTAAATTTTATAATCCATATTTCAATAAATGTTTACAAGTTGATAACGAGGTAGGCGTTAAAGGTAAGGTTATATACGGATCATGCAATGACGACAATTCAGTTTTATGGATTGTCGGTCAGATGAGAAAAGGATATATTCGAACAAAAATTAATCCTTCTCTTTGTTTAAGAGTGGAAGATGTGGCTACGGGTCAACTTATAATAGGAAATTGTGATTCGAATGCCATCTTTAATCATGGCGATGATGCCCTATTTAAATCCTCTCTATCTGATTCAAAATGTTTAGGTTCTCTTCTCTCCAATAATAATATTGTTAACTTGAACGAATGTGATCATCCAACGAGTGATCAATACTGGTATGTACATCAACCAAGTACTGTCGATGATACTACTTCAACGACTACGACAACTTCAGTAGAAACTAATTATTCAATGAATCAAGGGGATCAAATTATTAAATTTTATAATCCATATTTCAATAAATGTTTACAAGTTGATAACGAGGTAGGCGTTAAAGGTAAGGTTATATACGGATCATGCAATGACGACAATTCAGTTTTATGGATTGTCGGTCAGATGAGAAAAGGATATATTCGAACAAAAATTAATCCTTCTCTTTGTTTAAGAGTGGAAGATGTGGCTACGGGTCAACTTATAATAGGAAATTGTGATTCGAATGCCATCTTTAATCATGGCGATGATGCCCTATTTAAATCCTCTCTATCTGATTCAAAATGTTTAGGTTCTCTTCTCTCCAATAATAATATTGTTAACTTGAACGAATGTGATCATCCAACGAGTGATCAATACTGGTATGTACATCAACCAAGTACTGTCGATGATACTACTTCACCAACTAAAACCACTGCTAAAACAACTACTACTGAAACAACCACTACTACAACCACTACTACAACCACTACTACAACCACTACTACAACCACTACTACAACTACTACTACAACTACTACTACAACAACAACAACAACAGTAGAAACTTTACCAACAGATGTTCCGGAAAACGCAGAAGTAAAATGGTTTTACAACGAAAAAAATAAACAGTGTCTCTCTGCCCAGAAATTATATGGTAAGAAACCCTTGATTAGAACATGTTTAGATGATGATAATTTCAAATGGGTGGTATATCCTTCACCAAAAGGATATTTCCACTCCAAAAGCAATATGGATCGTTGTATGAATCTTTACGACGTGGAAAACGGAAAAATCAAAGTTCGCGAATGTAACGAAACCGCTGTTTTCGAATATACAAGCGAAGGTTTAATAAAATCTCCTTTATCTCCTGATACTTGTTTGGGAAAAGGAGATAGAAATAAAGAACCATCAAACGCTAATGGGGCTTATCTTAATCCATGTACAAAATCTGAAGACCAAATATGGTCTGCTTGGGATAGAAATCCCAATAAATTATTTAATATTAAGACACAAACAGTTTGGATCTATAATCCAAAATTAAATAAATGCTTATACTCCGGAAGTACTCTAAGGAATAGACCATTAATTAAAGCATGCGACAATTCGAAGAATGCCCAATGGAAAATACCAATTTCAGGAGAAGGTTTCTTCAAATCTTTAAATGGTTGGTGTTTAGACGTAATCAATATTGAATTGGGTACTATTATTATGAATAAATCATGTACACCAAATTCAATTATAAATAATATAAATTCCACAAATAATAAAAATAGAATTATTTCATCATTAAATAATAATAAATGTTTAGGAATAATACCTTCCAATATAAAAAATGAAAGTCGTCTTAACCTTAATTCTTGTAATAAAAACAATAATGATCAATATTGGGAAATTCGTTCTGAAAATCCTAATATTGTCAAGAATTAATAATATTTAGAAATTAAATAATAAAAATACATAAAAATGACTTGACTTGAAAAAAAAAAAAAAAAAAAAAAAAAAAAAAAAAAAAAAAAAAAAAAAAA
>SUTQ01000017.1 GCA_015062805.1 Methanosphaera stadtmanae | reverse complement strand
TATTAAATTATATAAATAAAATCATGATTTCATAATAATATTATATAATATTATCACATATAAAAATAATCCAAGCATGATAAGTAATCAAAGAGGGGTCATGAGAAGTAATAAAATAATTAATACAAATAATAAAAAATAAAATCATTACATCTAAAAAATAGTAATACTAAACAACAAAAAAAGATAATTTTGTCGGACACTCATTAGTTAAAAAAAAATAGAATGGATAAGATTATTTACTTAATCTTATTTCGATTGCTGAGACGTTGGAGGAAGTTCCTTCGTTTCCAACAATTTCTTCTGTGCTTATATCAATATTTTTTACTTCCACATCAGAAATAAATCGGTTTCTTACAATTTCAGCTACATCTACGGCTCTACTAATAGCTCTGCCTCTTGCTTTTAATATTACTTCTGTTACTCCACTGTTCATTTGTGTAACTACAGCTAAAACGTAGTTCATTACTGGTTTGTTTCCAATGTATACTATATTTTCTTCTGCCATTTTTGTTCCTCCATTAATTATATTATAATATATAACATACTTAATATTTATATTTTAATGAATATCTATCTATTTCTGATTTTAACAATAATTTATTTAAAAAAAATAAAGTAAATTGTAAATATACTTCAATTTAATCTTTTAACATCAATAGTTTATTTGTTGAACTTAATATTGCATCTATACTAGCTTTAACTATGTCTTCATCAGTTGCCCTACCGGTTGCTTTGTTGCCTTCATCGTCAACTGTGATTACAAATACTTCTCCTAAAGCATTAGTTCCACCAGTAATTGCTTCAATGTGGTATTCTTCGAGTTCAAATTTAACTACTTCATTAACTAATGATTGTATTGCATTTAAAGCTGCATCTACTGGACCAACACCAGTTTCAGCTCTATATTTGACTTGTCCATCAAGATTTAATTTTACAGTAGCGGTTGGTAAAGTACTGTTTCCAGTCATAACACTGATTCCAAGCAACTTGATTCTTTCAACAGTAGGTTTTCCTTGAATAGCTTCAGCAACAGATCTGAAATCAATATCAGTAATGGTTTTTCCGGAATCTCCCATTGCTTTAACTTTAGCGAATAATTCATTAAATTGTTCGTCATCAAGTTTTATGTTGTATTCATCAAGTTTGGATTTAATTGCGTTAGCTCCAGTTAATTTACCTAAAACAATTCTTCTTTTATGACCAACTTCTTCAGGATAAAATGCTTCATATGTGTTACTATTTTCTAATACACCCTGTACATGAATACCTGCTTCGTGAGCGAAAGCATTTTCACCAACAATTGCCTTATTTGGTGGCATTTTAACTCCAGAAATTCTTGAAACAGTTTCAGAGGTGTTTACAAGTAGTTCTGTGTTAATGTTTGTATTGATGTTATAAGCTTTCTTTAAGGTCATAACAATTTCTTCAAGAGATGCATTTCCCGCTCTTTCTCCAAGACCGTTAATGGTACATTGTGCTTGTTGTGCACCAGCTTCTATAGCCGCTAAAGAGTTTGCCACAGCTAAACCAAAATCGTTGTGACAGTGAACACTTATTGGGACGTGAATTACTTCTTTAATATTTGTAATAAGTTCATTCATTTTGGATGGTATTGTAACACCTACTGTATCAGGAACATTTATTTTATCTACTTTTGCTTCCTGAACGGCTCCAAATACTTCTAATAAATAATCCAGTTCGGTTCTTGTCGCATCTTCGCATGAAAATTCTGCAGTTATTCCATGATCTTTGATATAGTCTACTGCAGAAACTGCTTTGTTTAAGATATCTTCTTTACTCATTTTGAGTTTATATTCTCGATGAAGTGGTGATGTTCCTATGAATGTATGAATGTATTCTGCATCGGAATCAATAGCTTTATCAATGTCGACAGGTAATGCTCTGGCTAATCCACTAATTTGTGCATTAAAACCTTGTTTTGCTGCCTCTTTAAAAGTTCTTTGTTCTCCCGGAGATGCTGCTGGAAAACCCAATTCGATAACATCTACACCTAATTTATCTAATTTTTCTGCTACTACAATTTTTTCATCAGTTGTTATCGTAACACCAGGTGTTTGTTCACCATCTCTAAGAGTGGTGTCATAAATCATAACATCTGATGGTGGGTTGAATGTCATATTATTTTTCACTCCATTTAGTTTATAATACTATTATTTTTATCATTTTATATAATATTATCTAATTTTTTTTTAGAAATTAATAAAAAAAAAGACAATTATTCTTATTTTTAAATTTTAAGCAAATGATAGAATTAATGTTGTAAAATTACGAATTCCTGGGGCTAATCCCAGTATGTAAACTGCTAATTTTAGCATGTGATTACTTGTTTCTTCATTAACTTCTTTATCTATAATATATAAAACCAGCAAAATAACCCCAATCTTTAATGGATACATTATGAGAGCTGTGCCAGATAAGTTAATTAAAAAGGTAGGTAAAACGTGCTGTTCATAATATCCGAAAAATTCCATTGCTACAAAAGTTGATGTTGCATCAAATATGTGTGCAGACAGAACTTCTAGATTACCTCTATTTTTTAATGTTTCAATATTATTTCTTAATAAGACAAAGATACCGGAAATAATTATCCATAATCCTAATTCCAGAAGTGTTGCTCCAAAGTTTATTCCATGAATAATTATTAAAATTATATTGGGGATGGTGGTTATACTTCCAAAAATAGTTATGACTGTGGAATATTGGATATTTGCACGTTTTTCAATCATTATGCTAATGATTAAAAGTAAGATCGTCAAAATTCCGATGAAAATATAAATTCCTGGAGTAGCGAGTAGATGAATTCTTGGATAAATGTGGTTGTCTACTAAAGCTCTGCTAGTTGAACCGAATAGGATTATGGGTATTAAAGGATAAATCAAATCTAGTGGATCTTTATTTATTTTATCAAAAATTTTTATTATTCCCAAGATTATTATGCCCAAAATCAATCCAAAGATTATCGTGTTAAAAGTAGTATAACCTGGATGTAAATAAAAAAAGTTATCCATAACGAATTCTTTAAACATATATTAATGTTTTAAAATAGATAATAAAAATAATTATGTTTTTTACATACAATTTTATAGCAATTTTAAAAAAACAATAATGACTTAATTGAGTGATGATATGGCAGAAACTAACAGTATTTTAATAAAAGACACAACAATTCTCTCGGATGAAATAAAGAAATCTTCAATATTGGTGGTTGATGATACAATACAAGAGATAAGTACCTCTTTAAATAAAAATGATGCTGAGAAAGTAATCGATGGTACTAATAAAATCACAATGCCTGGTTTAATTAACACTCATTCTCATGTGGCAATGACATTGTTAAGAGGGGTGGGTGATGATCAAAGTTTACAAACATGGTTGGAAGATTATATTTGGCCTAAAGAATCAAATCTTGATGAAGAATTAGTATATTGGGGTTCAAAATTGGCAATGGCTGAAATGATTAAAACAGGGACAACAACTTTCAATGACATGTATTTTTACATGGAAGAAACAGCTAAAGCCGTTGATGAATCAGGTATGAGGGCTGTTTTAGGTTATGGGATGATTGATTTGTTTGATGAAGAAAAAATGAAATCTGAATTAAAGGAATCAGAAAAACTAATAAAAAAATGTCATAATACTTGTGATAATAGGGTAACTGTTGCTGTAACACCTCATGCTCCAAATACCTGTTCTGAGGAATTACTCATCAAATCTAATGAACTTGCTTCTAAAAATGATTTAAAGTTACATATTCATGTTTCAGAAACTAAAAAAGAAGTCGAAGATATAAAGAACAACACTGGAAAAACTCCTTTTGAATATTTGGATAGTATTGGCGTTTTAAATTCTAATACTGTGGCTGCTCATGGTGTATGGCCTACATCTAATGAAATGGATATTATTAAAGAAAAAGGGGTGTCTATAGCTCATAATCCATCTAGTAATATGAAACTTGCATCAGGTATAGCACCGGTAACAGAATACTTGGATAAAGGTATCAATGTTGGTATCGGTACTGATGGTGTTTCTTCAAATAACAATTTGGACATGTTTAGTGAAATGAAGTTAACAGCTTTTTTACAGAAGGTTAACACACTTAATCCACAAGTTTTACCAACAAAAGATACTTTTGCAATGGCTACTAAAAATGGGGCTAAAGCATTGGGTATTAATGCCGGAAGTTTACGGGAAGGTAAATTGGCAGATATTGTTATTGTTGATACATTAGTTCCACATATGACTCCTGTGCGTGATGCATTAAGTAACATCATATATTCTTCATTGGGAAGTGATGTTGATACTGTAATCTGTAATGGAAAAATATTACTTGAGAATAAAGTATTAAAAACTATCAATGAACAAGAAGTAATTCAAGAAGTAAATGAGCGTGCTTTTGAATTATAATTTTTTTTTTAAATGTTCAAATATTTTTTTTTTAAAAAAAGTTCATGAATCGGGAGATTCATGATAATATATTAGTTATACCAGCGAAAGCAATTAATTTCTCGAAAACATCTTTAGGAACAACTTGGATATTTCCTTTTGAATATTGATCAGTAACGGTACTTATTAAGTCCATTTTTTTACCACTGGTTTTAGTAGCATTAATTATTCCATCCGCTAAACCTTCTATTGCGTCACCTCTTGTTGCACCATTTTCATCTTGATCATTACGTAGGAATTCTAATGAATCCGTAGTAACTTCCTGCCCATTTGAATATACTGGACCAACAGTATTAATCATTGCGTCTATAGCATCAGGAGTGACTACAACTACAATATCCGTATCTTCACCAGTATTATATTTAACTATTTGTTGAGCTCTTTGAGTTCCTTCTTCTAAGTTTGATGTCCATAATGAATCGTGAAGATACCATTGGGATACTCCTTCACTTCTCAAATCTGGTGGTGGTGTTAGTGATGGATCAGTTAATCCTCCAGGATATACTGGTGTTACTTCACCCAAATGGCCGTCATTTAATTCAATAATAAATGCCATATCTACTGCTCCTACTCCTTCTCTTTGTTCGGTAGGATCAGTACACAATACTAAAACGTTATGTTTTCCTTGAAAACTTGCTTTTCCTTGCTGATAATTCATAAAAAAGGAGAGTCCTGTTGCAACGATTGCTACCATTAATATAAGAATTATGGCAAGAACTATTTTCTTTTTTGATACCATATTTTAACCTTCATATTTTTTTTAATTATTTACTATTCTGTATTTTAAATTATAAATGATATTCGATTAAGATAATTTTTTTACTAACAAATTATAAATATACTTAATATATAATGGAGGAGTTTAATTGAGAGTACCGGAAAGATTAAGAAATACTGAAGGATTTAATAAAGCAAGAAAAATCAAGCATGCCCTGGTTGATGCAAAAGGTAAGTATTCCGAAAAAATTAAAACAAATGTTAAAGAAATTCTTAGAAAAAAACGTCATTTGTCCGATGAAGAAAAACAAAGAATTATTGGGTTAATTAATGAAGATAATGAAAAAAATATTATTCCATCCTTTGTAAATTCTCCTTTAGTATCTATTATAATTGTTAATAGAAACGGTGCTTCTCATTTATCAAGATTATTGGATGTCATTGATGATACAATACATTTAAATTATGAACTCATCATTATCGATAATCATTCTCAAGACAATTCTATGGAATTAATTGAAAGTTATAAATATTTACCGATTACTGTTATACGTAACAAGAGTAATGAAACATTTTCTTATGCAAATAATCAAGGAGTAGGAATAGCTGAAGGAGAATATTTATTATTTTTAAATAACGACATTAAACCGTTAGATGGTTGGTTAAACTATTTGATGGATACAATGTTATCTAATGAAAATGTGGGGGCAGTAGGTTCCAAATTAATTTATCCTGATTGTGATTCTTCCAAGATTAACAAAGAGAAATCTTACACCATTCAACATTCTGGAATCTTTTTTAAAGAGGGTGATGGTTATATCAAACCATTCAATCGGGATAATGCTGAGGAATATGAAAACTTGACAAATAAAACGGAAGATGAGGAAATTATTGCAGTAACGGCAGCTTGTATGCTTGTTAAGAAATCCACTTATTTGGAAGTGGGTGGTTTCGATAACAATTATGTTTATGGTTATGAAGATGTGGACTTGTGTTTAAAGTTACATAAAGCAGGTTATAAAAACATTTACAATCCAAAATCGGTATTATATCATTATGAATTTGGGACTCAAGAAAAAAACAATAAAAATGAAGTTAGAGATAGAAGACTTAATAATCAACGCATATTCATAAATAAATGGAATAAATGGCTAAGGAAAGAGTTAATTAATGATAAATTTTACAATAAAAGAATCTTTACTAATAAACCATTGACAGTATCTTTTGTAGTTACTCAATCAGATGAAAACACTACTGCCGGAGATTATTTTACAGCATTGACATTGGCAAAGCAATTGAAAAAATATGGGTGGAATATTAAATACCAATCAAGACGAAAATCTAAGGGACAACGTGACTGGTATTATGTTGATGAAGATGTGGATGTCTTAATTTCTTTATTGGATGCATATGATTTATCTAAAGTTGAATGTAGCAATGGGTTATTGGTAAAAATTGCATGGATGAGAAATTGGTTTGAAAGATGGGTTGAACAGCCATCATTTAAAAAATATGATTTGGTCTTTGCAAGTAGTCAAATTGCTTGTGATTATGTTAAAAATAAGACGGGTATGGATGTGGTATATTATCCTTTAGCCTCTGATTCTGAGATGTTTAATGATAATGTGGCCAGTTTGGAGGAGTATCGTTGTGATTATTGTTTCACAGGTAGTTATTGGGATGCAAAAAGAGAAATTATTGATTATTTAAATCCTGATCTGTTGGATTATAAATTCAATTTGTATGGGGCTAATTGGAATAAAGTTTCTAAATTGTCTAAATATTCAAAGGGTTTTGTACATTATGAAGACATGCCCAAGGTTTATTCTTCTTGTAAACTAGTTATTGATGATGCAAATCATGTAACTAAAGAATGGGGTTCTGTAAATAGTAGAGTATTTGATAGTTTGTCTTCGGGTAAACTTGTAGTAACTAATGGAACAAAGGGCAATAATGAAATATTCGGTGGTAAAATACCTGAATACCATTCAGAAGAGGAATTGACTGATATTATAAATTATTACTTAATCAATTCTGATGAACGCGAAGAAAAAATTAAATATTTGCAAAAGATAGTTTTAGAGAATCATACATATAAACACAGAGCAGATACTCTTAAAGAAGTATTGAAAGATTATTACGAAAAACCTAAGATAATCATCAAAACACCAGTACCTTCTTGGAATGAAATACATAAATGGGGAGATTTTTATGTAGCTGAAGGACTTAAAGATGAATTTGAAAAGAAAGGATATATAGTTAAAATTCAAATGCTTTCTGAATGGGGAGATTCAACAGATTCTATTGGGGATATTGTTATTGTATTAAGGGGTTTGTCTTATTACAAACCTAAAGTTCAACATTTTAATATCATGTGGAATATATCCCATTCTGATTTAGTTTCATTAAATGAGTATGAATTATATGATCATGTATTTATTGCTTCTAAATATTGGGCAGAGCAATTAAAAGATAAAGTCAAAGTTCCAGTAGAATGTATGTGGCAGTGTACTGATACTAAAAAATTTTTCCCAGAATCTAGTGAAAAGTATAAATCGGAGTTATTGTTTGTTGGTAACTCCAGGAGAGTATACAGAAAAATATTAAAAGATTTATTGCCTACAAATCATAACTTATCGGTTTACGGTGCTGATTGGGAAGGATTGATTGATAAAAGATACATTAAGGGAGAACATATTCCGAATGATGAACTACATTTAGCATATTCGTCCTGTAAAATATTATTAAATGATCATTGGGAAGATATGAGAGAAAAAGGATTTATTTCAAACAGAATATTTGATGGTTTAGCTTGTGGAGCATATATAATTTCTGATGAAGTGGTTGGTTTAGATGAATTGTTTGGGAACGTGGTAGATACATATAAAACAAGTGATGAATTAAACAAACTTATTGAAGAGGGTTTAAAAAATCCAAAAGAAGTTGATAATGATATCTCTGGTCATACATATGAAGATAGGGTAAATCAATTCCTGGAAGTATTCAATTAACTTTATAGAAATATATAAAAATATTGTAAAATAAAAACTTTATTAATAGGTTTTTATTTCAATATTTCAAAATAGCATATAATAATATTGAAATTGTAAGAGGATTTATTATGAGCGAAATTCAAATTAAAGGATTAAATGACTTTAATAAATATAAATCATTATTGAGTGAGCTAGTTAGGAAAGATATTAAGATTAAATATCGTAATTCTGTACTGGGGGTATTATGGAGTTTTCTTGATCCGCTGTTTAGAATGATTGTATTGACTGTCGTATTTTCAGCATTATTTAACAGAGTAGAAAATTATCCCGTTTACTATCTATCTGGACACATGCTCTATGCTTTATTTGTAGGTGCATCCACTCAAGCTATGGTAAGCCTTGTTAATTCAGCAGGTATTTGGAAGTCAATATATGTTCCTAAATATTTATATGCATTGTCTGCTGTATTATCAAATTTTGTAACTTATTTGTTGTCATTGTTGGTATTGTTCGCAATAATGTTGGTTACAGGAGTTGAATTTACAGTTTACATAATATTTATGAGTTTACCTATATTGATTACTTTAGTGATGGCTATGGGTGCAGGACTTATATTAGGAACTATGAATGTATTTTTCCGCGATGTTGAACATTTATATAGGGTATTTACATTAATGTTAATGTACGCATTACCTTTATTTTATCCGGCAGAGATTATACCAGAACAGTATAAATTTATTCAAGTGTATAATCCAATGTTTTATCTAGTAAATTGTTCAAGGGATTGTTTCCTATATGGAAAATTGTATGGTTTGCATGAAGTAATAATTCCTGCTGTTGCAGCCATAATTCTTTTAGCAATAGGTATATTCCTATTAAGAAGATATCAAGATAGATTTATATTATATGTATAGGGGATTTTATGACTAAAAAAACAGTAATTGAAGTAAATAATGTAGGAATGGAATTTAATTTAAATGAGGAGCGAACTGATAGTTTAAAAGAATTTATTATAAAATTTATTAAACGTGAAATTCGTTTTCAATCATTTTGGGCATTAAATAATGTTTCATTAAAAATATATCAAGGGGAAAAAGTAGGATTTGTTGGTTTAAACGGGGCTGGAAAAAGTACATTGTTAAAAATTATTTCCGGTGTTTTACGACCTACCACTGGTACTGTTAAAGTAACTGGAGAATTGGCTCCTCTACTTGCATTGGGTGCGGGTTTTAATCAAAATTATACTGGTAGAGAAAATATTTATTTAAATGGGGCTACTTTGGGACATTCTAGAGCTGAAATGACTAAAAAATTTGATGAAATTGTTGAATTTGCCGAACTTGAAGAATTTATTGATGTTCCTGTAAAAAATTATTCTTCAGGTATGAAATCTCGTTTAGCTTTTTCAATCGCTACTTCAATAAATCCGGATATCTTGATTTTAGATGAAGTTTTGTCTGTAGGGGATATGGCTTTTCAAGCCAAATGTCGTGATAGGATGCATAATATGATGGCTGATGCTTCCATGCTCTTTGTATCACATTCTGTTGGTCAAGTTAGAAAGTTATGTGACAAAGCAATCTGGTTACATAAAGGTTCAATTATTGCTTCCGGTGAAGTTAATGAAATATGTGATCAATACGAAGCTTATGTAAAAAATTTATAATTTTTTTTTCTTTTTTTTAAATGGTGTTTTGATGAGATTTAATAATGATTCTATGGTATCAGTAGTTATTCCAAATTATAATAATAAAGAATTATTGCATAATCTTTTAATTTCTTTATCAAGTTCTATTTCTTTAAGTCAGGTTATAATTGTTGATAATGCTTCACAAGATGGCAGTGTGGATTTTATTAAAGAAAATTATCCTGAAATAACCTTGATTGAAAATGATTTAAATATGGGTTTTGCATATGCAGTTAACCAAGGGATTAAGTTAGTCAAAACTGATTTTGTTTTTTTATTAAATAATGATACAGTAATTGAAGAGGACACTATTGCAAATCTTCTTAAAACTATCAATATTTCTCAAAAAATCTTTTCCGTATCTTCTAGAATGATACAATATCATAATAAAAATCTTTTGGATGATGTGGGCGATGAATATACTTTAATGGGTTGGAGCAAACGGAGAGGATATAATCAAAGTATAAATTATTATCTAAATGATGAAGAAGTTTTCAGTGCTTGTGCAGGGGCAGCGTTATACAGGATGTCTATTCTTGAAGAAATAGGCTTATTTGATGAAAATTTTGAAAGTTATGTAGAGGATATGGATTTAAGTTTCAGGGCGAGGTTAGCTGGTTATAAGTCTTACTATTCATCTAAAGCTATCGTTTATCATTATGGTAGTGCAACGACGGGATCACGTTACAATTCATTTAAAGTAAGAATTTCTGCTAGAAATAATATTTATTTAATTTTCAAGAATATGCCATTATGGATGAAGTTATTAAATGGAATCTTTTTAATTAGTGGTATCTTCATTAAATATATATTTTTTTCTAAGAAAAATCTTGGAAAATATTATTTATCTGGAGTTAAAGAGGGATTATCAACAAAAAACAAACTTAAAAAAACAGAAGCTCCTTTAACAAACTCTTTAAAAATAGAATTTCTTATGATTAAAAGTACATTAATGTATCTTAAATAGGTGTTTTTATGGATTTATCAATTTTGATAGTAAATTACAGAACATATTCGTTAACCAAACAAACAATTAATTCAGTATTAAATACAGTAAATGCTATTGATTATGAAATTATAATTGTTGATAATGATTCTGCTGATGGGAGTTTGGAAAAATTAATTAAAGACTTTGAGGAATATCCTTTTATAAAATTCATTAAAAATAAGAACAATGATGGATTTGCAGTAGCGAATAATTTGGCATTTAAGGAATCTAAGGGGGAATATGTTTTATTGTTAAACAGTGATGTAATAGTTAATAAAGGAACAATTAACGAATCATTAAATTATATTAAATCTAATGAAAATATTGGGGTTTTGGGTTGTAAGGTGGTTTTACCCGATGGAACATTAGATAAGGCTTGTAGACGGTCTTTTCCAACATTTGAAGTGTCTTTTTATAGGATGACTGGTTTGTCTAAATTGTTTCCAAATAGCAAACGATTTAATCGGTATAATCTTTCTTATTTGGATGAAAATGGAATTTATCCTGTTGATTGTGTTGTGGGAGCTTTCATGTTAATAAATTCTGATGTAATGGTAGAATGTAATGCTCTGGACGAATCTTATTTCATGTATGGTGAAGATATAGATTTATGTTATAAAATTAAAGAATTGGGGTATTGTGTCTGTTATTTCGGAATATATGATATTGTTCATTATAAAGGCGCAAGTGGTAAAAATAAACGTTTATTATATGAATTCCACAAATCAATGGAAATCTTTTATGAGAAACATTATAAAGAAAAAGACCCGTTCATCATTAACATTATTACATACTTGGGTATATGGGGATTGTATTATTTGAAATTATTTGTCTTAAAATTAAAATCTTTTTAAATATTACTCTTTTTAAATATTTTTATTATCTATGAAAAACATAATATAAATATTATAAAGTGGTATTATGATTAGAGAAAACCAACAACTATTCAATATATTAAACGTCATGTTTGATATAATTGTTTTATTAATTTCATCTTTATTTGTTACTAACATATTGGCCAGTAGACTAGTTAATATGGAAGTCGTTTTTAGTTTTGAAACATGGTTGGTTTTTTTTATAATATTAATTCCTAGTTATATCTTTTTGTATTATATTTTTTCGTTATACACTCCTAAAAGGACAGAAAAATATATTTTTTCAACAGCATATGCTATAGGAGAAGCTAATTTAATCGAATTTTTATTATTATTCTTTGTTTCTTTTTTGGGAATTGTTTATTTACCTATTAACTTCTTAGTTGGTTTTTTATTTGTCAATACAATTATAGCAACGATTGAACGAGCAATCATAAGAATCTTCTTAAGATCTATGCGTTCAAAAGGTTTTAACATTAAATATGTTTTAATTGTAGGGGCAGGAGAAGTTGGTGAGAATTTAGTTGATACTATTAAGGAAAATTCTTATTTGGGTTATCACATAATCGGATTTTTAGATGATAAAAAAGAAGGTTCTGTTAATGGTGTAGATATAATCGGTAATGTGGATGATTTAAAAAATATTTTAGACTCAAAAACCATTGTCGATCGTGTAATAATTAGTATAGCACCTCGCCATTACAAAGCACTTGAATCTTTAATGAGTACTTGCGAAAAAAATGGAGTTCGTGCTGATATAGTTCCGGATTATTATAGATATTTGACTTCACATCCAAATATTGAACTTTTAGATAATATTCCGTTGATAAGTGCCAGATATTTGCCATTGGATATTTCCTATAACAGCATTATTAAAAGAGTATTTGATATAATATTTGTTATAATTACATCAATAATTATTTCCCCTCTGCTGTTAATCGTAGCTTTTTTTGTAAAAGTTACATCTAAAGGTCCTATAATCTATAAACAAGAGCGTGTTGGTGAAGATGGAAAAATATTCGATATTTATAAGTTCAGAAGCATGTCATCTGAAAATGAATATATTGATGATAAAGTTTGGACAAAAAAGGATGATCCTAGAATAACTTCTGTGGGAAAAATTATTCGAAAATATAGTATTGATGAGTTACCTCAATTTTATAATATACTTAAGGGGGATATGAGTCTTATCGGTCCACGTCCGGAACGTCCATATTTCGTAAACCAATTCAAGGAAACAGTTCCTAAATATATGATTAAACATCATGTTAAACCTGGAATGACTGGTTGGGCTCAAATTAATGGTTTTAGAGGTAATACTTCTATTGTAAAAAGAATTGAATATGACATATATTATGTTGAAAACTGGTCAATACTTTTGGATTTAAAAATTTTTGTTAAGACAATACCTACTTTATTAAATGATAAAAACGCATACTAGGTGGATAATTATGAATTTAAATGTAACTAAACGAAATTTTTTTGTTATTCCCGTAATTATATCTTTAATTATTGTTCTGATTGTTACGTTGTCTAATACATTCCCATTTGGTTGGGATATTTATGCTCATATTAATTATTCATTGGCATATTTGCATGATGGAATAACAAATGTGGATTATTTATTGAATGCCCCTACCGGAAAAAGTATGGGTACTCCTCCTTTATTTCATATTTTATTAATATTAACTTCATTTATCTCTAATACAAATTTAATTGATGCTGCAAGAATACTGCAGGTAATTTTGTTTGTAGCAAATGTTATTGTTGTTTGTTTCATAGCTAAAGAGGTTTACGATGAAAAAGTTGGATTTTTCGCGGGGATAATTTTAATATCAAGTTTCATGGTAACCAGGATGTTTTTACCAATTCCCGAAACTCTTGCATTGATATTTTTTATGTTATCCGTATTATTTTATTATAAAGCTTTAAATGAGTTAAGTTATAAATATTCAATTTTAACATCATTATTTTCTTTATTGACGTTAGCTACACATTTTTCATCATTTGTATATTTGATGATAATGTTGTCCGTTTTAATGGTAATTAATACAATAATTTTACGTAATTTGAATGCAATTGAATATTATCTCTATGTAATAATACCCATATTCTTCCTGTCTCTGTTTGCGTTAGTTGTACTGTTTGTATTAAATACATCTATTTTAACTCAAATTTTGTCAGGAGCAATATCCATATTAAATAATCCTTTTGATTTATTTATGGGACAAGTTGCAATGGGTTTGGAGAGGTATATAAAATGTGTGGGTTTGCTTTCTTTAATATTTTCAGTAATAGGATTATATTTCTCATTTAAAAAGAAAGAATTTTTATTTGTAAGTTTTTGGGCTTTAGTTGCTTTTGTATTTAGTAATTTGCATTGGTTTGGAATTCCAGTTTATACTTTTAGGTTATTGATTTACTTAATAATACCTATGGCACTTTTGGGTGGTTATGGATTTTCAAATTTATTGGATACTATAAAAGAGAAGAATTTAAAACTTACAAAATTATTGGTAGGGCTGTTAATAATTTTATCAGTTTTATTGTGTTTGGTTCATATAAATGATTCTTCTTTTAATGTATATAGTTCAACAACAGAACAATCAACATATCAGATTGCTCCACCTACATCTGAGGAAGTAGAAGTAATAAATTTTTTAAAAAATGAACCTATAGGAAATAAATCGATATTAATAAATAATTTATTTTTAGGTACAGTTATTTCAAGTATCGATGAAATACCACTACATTATGGTTTTGATGTATATACGAATAAATCGTTATCAAAATCATCTTTAAACTCACTTAATAATGAACAAATTGGATATATTGTTTATGATAAAAGTCTTATCATGAATAATACATCAGATTATGAAAAATTGGATGTAAGATATGTGAATGGTAGTTATTATCCATCATATTATTTTACAAAAGAAATAACAGATAGTAATTTTAATGATATTAAGTTACAAGCATCAGAAAAAATATTTGAAAATAATCGTTTTATAATATGTAAAGTATACTAAAAAGGGAGATTAATATGAATATAACAATTATTGGTACAGGATACGTTGGATTAGTTACAGGAACCTGTTTTTCAGACATGGGAAATGAAGTATATTGTGTAGATGTTATTGATGAAAAAATTCAATCATTGAAACAAGGAATAATCCCAATATATGAACCTGGATTGGAGGAATTAATCAAAAGGAACTATGAAAGGGGAAACCTTCATTTTACAACTAATCTTAAGGAAGGATTGGACAATTCAGAATTATGTTTTATTGCAGTTGGAACACCTATGGGTGAAGATGGTAGTGCAGATTTACAGTATGTACGTCAAGTTGCTAAAGAGATTGGACAAACAATCATTCATGACATGATTGTTGTTGATAAATCAACAGTACCTGTAGGTACAGCAGATGAAGTTAATTTAATCATAAAAGAAGAATTAATTAAACGTGGCAAAGATTATAATGTTCATGTAGTTTCTAATCCAGAATTTTTAAAAGAAGGAAATGCTGTAAATGATTTTATGCATCCAGATAGAATAGTTATTGGAACAGACAATGAATATGCTACTGGAATGATGTCAAGATTATATGAACCTTTTACCAAAAACCATGAAAGAATGATTGTGATGGATATAAAAAGTGCAGAAATGACTAAATATGCATCAAATTCCATGTTAGCAAACAGAATTTCTTTCATGAATGAAATTGCCAATATCTGTGATAAAGTAGGTGCAAATATTGACAATGTTCGAAAGGGAATGGGTAGTGATTCAAGAATAGGATCAAGTTTTTTATATCCTGGATGTGGTTATGGTGGAAGTTGTTTTCCAAAGGATGTCACTGCATTGATAAAAACTGCAACAGATGCAGGTTATGATCCTAAATTATTGAAAAGTGTTGAATTAGTTAATAATAATCAGAAAAAATATGTTTCAAATAAAATTAAAGAGGTTTTAGGTGAAAATCTTTCTGGTTTAACATTTACAATATGGGGTTTAGCTTTTAAACCTGAAACTGATGATATGAGAGAAGCACCTTCCCTCACCATTATTAAAGAATTGCTTGATGCTGGAGCTAAAATCAATGCATATGATCCTAAAGCAATGGATGTTGCTAAAGAATTTTATTTCAAGGATTTGGACATAAACTATTTCAATGACAAGTATTCTGCACTAGAAAATTCAGATGTTTTAGTTATAATCACGGAATGGAAAGAGTTTAGAAGTCCTGATTTTAATAAAATCAAATCATGTTTGTCTAAAAATATGGTTTTTGATGGTAGAAATCAATTTAAAAATAGTTTGATGGAAGAATTAGGAATAAATTATTATGCTGTAGGAAAATAATTCCTACAACTTTTTTTTTAATAATCCTCATTTACATTTACATATAAATGTCTTATTTTATAAGGGCGATTATTATCATCATATAAAATGAATTTATAGTCCTTTGTTCCAGTTTCCATTGTAATGTTTGTTTCAATATCCTTCGTTTCGTTATCTTTAACCATAACGTTTTCTTCTAGATATGTTTTATTTGTAGTGTCATTTATTATTTCTATCTTTAGTTTATAGTTCATATCTTTATGTTCATTGTTCATTATACTTACTGTTAAATTCAAATTATTGTTGTTTGTGAAGTTATAATAACCATTGCTATCGGGTGTTTCATGGATTCCTTTAACTTCAAAGCTTGTATTTCCTTGGAAAAATATATTTTCACCATTTGTATTATCGTTATTACCGCTTATTACAAGAACACCTGATGCGATAACGGCAATTAAAGATAATATTGTCATTAAGATAAATAATTTGTTTATTGTTGGGTGACTGAATAATACAAAACTTTTCTTTTCTTTAATTCTGATGTAATATAATGGTAGTAATATTATCAGAGTTACTACAACTAAAATTAATGAAACATGTCTCATGTTGAGAAAATGTTCAATTTGAACTAATATTAATCCTATTATCGAAGTAATCACTAGACTTATAAACACACTAATTCCAACACGTTCCATTATCCTTATCTCATCTTTATAAGGATTTATGATATTTACACACAAATATCCTGGAAGTAGTACTATGAATGGAATACATAAACCGTACCATAATGGGATTACACTAAACGGTGGAATTTCCATTCCTATATATGCTATAACACAGAATATCGCCAATACATATAATATACGTCGTATATGTTTTTCAGTATATTCTTCAGGATTTTCAATCTTATCAATTGTGCTTTGTTTTCTTATATAAGTAATTATTGAAAAGATTATTGCAATAATGGATAAGAAAATTAAGACACTGCTTACAGTCATCTTTGAGAAATATACAATAATGGTACTAATAAATGAAAATATCAAACCGAAAGGAATGATTTGTTTAATTTTACGAACTATCTCTTTAAAACTTAATAAAGGGTTCATGGCCATTGTTGAAACAATTCCAACTATTAAAAATTCCAAGGCAAATAATCCAATAAACAGGTATGAATTATTTACAATTTTTAATACACTTGTTATAAGTGGAATTAAGGATAATATTACTAAAGCTATTAATATTTTTGATGAATTATTATTATTTATTTATTATCCCTCCATTAATATTTTAAATATATAATTATAGATTTAATCGTTGTAATTCATAAATGTATTGATTTTTTATTTTGTTTAAGTGAACTTTAAAAGTAGTTTTTTTCATCAATTAAAAAAAATTAAATAGAATTATTCTCAGATATTAATTATAGATTTTTAAAAAGGGGATTTTTTTATAAGATTTTTAAAATGAGTTGGTTTAATGTTAAATGTTGATACTTTTATTACAGATTATAGGGGAACAGAAGGGGTAATTAGACAATCAAATGAAGATTTTTTTGTAGATGAAGTTCCATTACATTTACCCTCTGGTGAAGGACCTAACACTTGGATTCATTTGGAAAAAAATGGTCGAACTACCTTGGATGTTGTTTTAGATATTGCTAGGGAGTTACATATTAGCCGTAAAAGAACGGGTTTTGCAGGAATGAAAGATCGTTCTGCCATCACAAAACAGTGGTTATGTATAAGTAATATTACGCCGGAGGAATTACCTGATTTTAATGAAGTTTTACACAATGTAAAAATATTGGAAATCAAACAAAACCAGAAAAAACTAAGAATGGGTCAGTTAAAAGGAAATAAATTTAAAATAAACATACGTAACACAATAAATCCTGAAGAAGATAAGGAACTAGCAGAAAAAGTATTAGAATCTCTAAAGATTACTGGAGTGCCAAACTATTATGGTTATCAACGTTTTGGTGAAGTTAGAAGTACTACACATTTGGTTGGTAAATGTCTTGTTGAAGGGGATATTAAAAAAGCTGTTGATACATATATCGGAAATCCTAATGAAGAAGAACATAATCAACCATATGAAGCAAGAAAATTATATGATGAGGGAAAACTTCAAGAGGCATATGATTTGATGCCTAAAAGTATGAGATATGAAAAGTCAATGATAAAGGAATTGATGATTGCACAAAACAAACATGGTGAAATAGTTGAAAAAGATTATATAAAAGCAATAGAATCTCTTCCAAAACCACTAAAGAGAATGTTTGTAAATGCATATGAGTCATATTTATTTAACAAGATAGTTAATGAACGAGCTAAAATAGGCATTGACAAATATTTTGAAGGGGATATAATCATTGATAAAGAAGAGCATTGGGTTCATGAAATTAATCAAGACACTATTGTTGATGATTTAAACAGCTTCAAATTGAATCCTACCGCACCGTTATTGGGTTCAAAAGTTCCTCTTGCAGAGGGTAAACAGGGAGATATCGAGAGAAAAGTCATTGAAGAAGAAAATATTACAAAAGAATCTTTTGAATGTCCAAAAACACCAAAATTGGGAAGTCATGGTGTAAGAAGAAGTGTCAGATTTAAAATTGAGGACACTCACATCGAAAAAATAGAGGATGGTATCAGCGTTGAATTTTTCATTCCAAAAGGATGTTATGCTACTGCAGTATTACGTGAAATAATGAAAAGGAATGTATGATTATTAAAAAAAGAATTTGATGGATTCATTATCCATCTTTAAAAGTTTCAGGCACATATCTTTTCAACAGTAAAGATAATGTGATGACAGTAACAGAACTTAAGGCCATTGCAAATGCACTGTATTCTGGTCTAAAGAAAATACCCCATGGTATTAGTATTCCTGCAGCTATAGGAATAAGTATAACATTGTAAGCGAAAGCCCAAAATAAATTTAATTTAACTCGGGACATTGTTTTTTTACTTATTTGAATACCTGCAACAGCATTTAATAAATCACCATTAATAAGAATCATATCTCCGGATTCAATTGCAACATCTGTTCCTGTACCCATAGCGATTCCTACATCAGATTTTGTTAGGGAAGGTGCATCATTTATTCCATCTCCGATAAATGCCACTATTTTATTTAATGATTGCATTTTTTTCACATAATCTAATTTTCCTTGAGGCAAGACTTCTGATATTACATCTGTTATTCCAACTTTTTGAGCAACTTTTTCTGAAGTTATCTTATTGTCTCCACTAACCAGTGAAGTTCTAATACCCATTTTATGAAGTTCATTTATTGCTTTAGTACTGTTTTCTTTAATTGTATCTTCAATAGAGATTATTGCAAGAATCTTTTCGTCTGCCAATAAGATACTAGTTTTAAGGTTTGATTCCTGTTTTTCCAAATCAGAAATAACGTTCTGGGGAATGTTTATCTCATTGTCTTCCATTATTTTTTTGTTTCCAAGGATATATTTTTTATTGTTTATCTCTGCAGTAACCCCTTTTCCTGAAATGTTTTCAAAGTTTTCAGTTTGATATAAATCATAGTTGTCTTTGTTTTCATCATTAAATATTGCCGTAGAAATTGGATGTTGGGAATACTGTTCAATTGAACGTGCAATCTTTAATATTTCTTCATCGTTGTTTTCGGAATAATTAATTATTTCACTAAAAACAGGGTGACCATTAGTTATTGTTCCAGTTTTATCAAGTAATACATGATTAATTTTATCTGAAATCTCCAGGGTTTCCCCATCTTTTATTAGAATTCCATATTTTGATGCAAGACCTACACCAACAGTTAATGCAGTAGGAATGGCTAAACCCAGTGAACATGGACATGCTACCACAATCACTGAAATGAAAATGCTTAAACTGTATAAAAATGGGCTTCCTAAATAGAAATACCAGATAACAAATGAGATTAAAGCGATTATCAGGATTGTTGGAATGAAATATTTTATTACTTTATCTGCTAATTTCTGTATTGGTGGGCTGGAGTTTTGAGCATCCTGGACCATTGAAATTATATGGGATAATACTGTCTTTTCACTGGTGTTGGTAACAACAAATTTAAATGATCCTTCCTTGTTGATTGAACCACCAATAACGTTGGATGAAACTTCTTTCAGAACAGGCATTGATTCTCCCGTTACCAATGATTCATCCACATAACTTTTTCCTTCAATTATTTTTCCATCTAGGGGAATCTTTTCACCAGGTTTTACAATAACAATGTTGCCCTTAAAGACTTCGTTAATGGGAACCTTTTTCTGAACTATCTGTCCGTCAACCATTTTTTCAACCGTTGCATCTGTTGCCTTAAGTTGAACTAGTTTTTTGATGGAATCAGATGTTTTTCCTTTGGCTCTGTCCTCCAGATATTTACCAAGCATTAAAAATGATCCAAGCATGATGCTGGTATCATATAACATGAAATGACTTGTTCCCAAAAGATGAAAAGTACTGAGAACACTTGCTATGAATGAGATTCCAATACCTAACGTATACATTACATCCATATTTAAATTTAAGTGTCTTAAAGAGGTTAAGCCTGATTTTATAATAGGATATGAAACATAAATGAAAGGTAATATTGAAATTGTCAATAATATATATGATGCATTATGTCCTAAATCAACATTTCCAAACATTAAATACATTAATAAAGCTGAAAAAAAGAATCCTACACTAATTCTATAAAGTTTGTGTTTCTGATTTTCCGCATGCTTTTTTTCCAGAATATCATTATTAATAGAATTATCGTCATGAATGCCCATATATTCATAACCGATAAGGTTAATTCTGTCTCCAATATCATCAGTTGTGACAATTTTTGGATTGTAAAGTACATCTGCTGTTTCGGAGACTAAATTAACATGAACTGAATATACTCCGGGCATTTTTGAAACTGCGGAGGTTACTGCACGTGAACACATTACACATGTCATACCTGCAACGTTTAAGGTTTTTTTTTAACAGTTGCAGGGAAGCCAATCATATCTAATGAACTCAATATTTCTTCTACATCGTAATTTTCTTCATTGTATTCTACATTTACTTCTTTTGAAGAAAGATCGGCTTCAACATTTGATACGTTTTCATTGCTGGTTAATGTTTTTGTGATGGTATTAACACAGGCATCACAATGCATATCTTCAACAACAAATGTGTCTGTTTTCATTTACGTCACTCCTTTTTTTTAAATTAAATTTTAGGTTATACTAAATATTTTCTTAAAAGTAATATATATACTTAACAATGTAATAATAAACAGAGAAAAAAAAATTAGTTGAGGGTGATTAATGAGTGGTCTGCATCTACAGTTACATCCATCTCATTTTTTAAAGTATTGATTATGTCAACTTCAGGATTATCTACCATAGGAATTTTTGATATTATTGCACCGATAGCAATAATTGGCTCTGCCTTTTGACAGATTATCGCTTTAGGAGCAGTGCCATTTTTTATCATTTGATAAATAACATAAGAACCAACGGTTGAACCTTTACCTGAAGGAATAACAAGTATCTTGTCTGTAATACATTGGTCATATAATTCATGTTTTTTATCTATGACTATTCCGGTTTTTGGATCCACTCCTCCTAAAAAACTAATTGGATCCTTAGTAACTAAAGTTTTACCATTTTCTTTGCCTTTTGAAATCATCCTACATTTGATATCTTTTGACATATTAATACTCCACTTATAATAAGCCTTCTGATCTTATTAAATCGATAAATGTTTTAACTTCACCGTTTGAAGAATCATCTTCTTTTTTTGTTTCTACAGGTTTTGAAACTTCTTCTACTTTTTCTTCTTTTGCTTTAGTTGTTTCTTGTTTTGGTGCTTGGGTTGTTTCGGTTCCTGTTTGTATGAATCCTTGTTCTCTGAGTGTTTGTGTGAATGATTTTCCGTCGGTTGTTGTTTCTTCTTGTTTTGGTGTTTCAACTGGTTTTGAAACTTCTTCTACTTTTTCTTCTTTTGCTTTAGTTGTTTCTTGTTTTGGTGCTTGGGTTGTTTCGGTTCCTGTTTGTATGAATCCTTGTTCTCTGAGTGTTTGTGTGAATGATTTTCCGTCGGTTGTTGTTTCTTCTTGTTTTGTTTCTGTTTCTTTTGGTGCAGTAGCTTCTTCAACAACTTTTTCAACTGTTGTTTTAGCTTCTTTGATTGTTGCTTCTATTTCAGGTTTTGCTTTTTCTATGGCTTGGATAATTTTTTGTCCTTCAATGAATCCTTGTTCTCTGAGCATTTGTGTGAATGATTTACCTTCGGAACTTGGTTCATTTTTTGCTTTTTCAGCTTCTATGTCAACAATTTTTTTTGCATCTTCAATTGTTGCTTCTATTTCAGGTTTTGCTTTTTCCACAGCATCCACAATTTTTTGACCATAGATAAGTCCTTGTTCTCTGAGTGTTTGCGTGAATGATTTGCCATCTGATGATAAATTGGTTTTAGTTGAAGTTGTTTCTGTTGTAGTTTCTTCAATTTCTTCATCTACAACATCTTCTACAGGTTCTACTTCAACATCTGCTTCTTCCTGAACTCCTTTTCTTTGAGCAATTTTTTCATCTTGTTTTTCGATTTCTTTTTGTACTTTAGCTTCTAATTCCTCATTAGCAGCTTGTTCTTCTGCAGCTTTTGCTTCAGCTTCTTTTTTTGCTTGTTCTTCAGCAAGTTTTCTTTTTTCTTCATTTTTTCTAATAATAATTTCAGAAACACCAGGAGCTACACGTCTTTTTAATTGCATTTTAGCTTTTTGAACTAGATAGGTTGTTTTTGTTTTGTAAACTGTATCTGTGTTTTCCACTATTTCAATTTCAATGTCCTTATCTTGAGATCTAGGTTTTACTTGAGATTTGTGTAATGTTTGAACAGATCTTGGATTTTGTCCAGATATATTGTGTGGTTTTTGGTTTTCTGGATTTGTATCTACAAATTTGGATTCTTTATCACTCATTTTATCCCATTCCTTATTTTTTTTAATAATTTGCCTCATTAATCCTTATAAAATATCCTATAATATTTATTAAAATAATTTAATTAAAAAATCAATCTTTGTTAAAAAGACAATTTTTTACTATTAATTAATATATATGTTATTTTAATTAATTAATTTTCTTATCAAAAAATATAATTTATCATAAAAAAATTAAAATATAATTTATCATTATTAATAATTATATATGTAATCCGTTAATAATTAAGTGAATGGAATTTAGTTATTAAAAAAAAATTTTAAGCCAAATTAAAAAAAAGGTTATAAAAAAAGTTTAGGTCTAGTAACCTACATAAGTAGTAAATCTTAATGCGATACAAATTAAGGCTATAATGATAGCACCTATAACTACTTGGTTTGGAGAAAGTTTGATTCCTGCTGTTTCATCATCGAAATATCTTACAATACCAGCTCCACTAGCAGGTAATGTTTTTTTGTTTTTACGTGCCAATAGTTTCCCTCCTATAATATTCTTTCTCGTATAATTATCAATAGATTATACAAATATTTTTGTAATTATTTATATTAATAGTATTGGTTATGTTATTTTTTTTCATGATCCTTGACCATTTTTATTGCACAGAAATCTCCGCACATACTGCACATTTCTTCTTCTGATGCTTCAGCACTTTCATAATATTCTCTTGCAGTTTCACCATCAATTGCTAATTCAAATTGTCGGTTCCAGTCAAAGTTATCTCGGGCAACAGCCATTTCTTTTTCTTTTTTCATGGTGCTAGGTATTTGTTTTGCTATGTCAGCCACTTCTGCTGCAATTTTCGAGGCAATAACTCCTTGTTTTACGTGTTCTACTGAAGGAATGCATAAATGTTCGGCAGGTGTAACGTAACATAAGAAATCTGCCCCACTTGCTCCTGCGATACTTCCTCCAATGGCTGCTGTAATGTGATCGTAACCTGGTGCTCTGTCAGTAACTATTGGACCCAATACGTAAAATGGTGCTTCATCACATATTGTTTTTTGTATCTGCATATTTGCTTTAACTTCAGTAATGGGTACATGACCTGGACCTTCAACCATTACCTGTACTCCTGCTTCTTTGGATCTTTTTACTAAACGTCCTAAAGTGGTTAGTTCTCTGATTTGTGCTATGTCTGTGGCATCATGTATACAACCAGGTCTTAAGCCGTCACCTAATGATAATGTAACATCATACTCTTTACATATGTCAAGCAGGTAATCAAAATCTTTATGTAATGGATTTTCTTGTTCATTGTGCATAATCCAGGCAGCCGTTAGTGCTCCACCTCTACTGACTATTCCCATTATTCTTTCGGAATCCTTAACTGATTGTATTGAATCTTTGGTTATACCACAATGAACGGTTATAAAGTCAACACCCTCTTTTGCTTGTTCGGTAATTACTTTAAATATCAAATCATCATCCATGTCTACAACGGCTTTGTTTGAATTTCTTGTTTCTACACCTGCCTGATAAATTGGCACGGTTCCTAAAGGGATGTTTGTTTTTTCTCTAATCGCTTTTCTTATTTCCAGTAATTTGGAACCGGTACTTAAATCCATGACGGCGTCAGCACCATATTTGACCAAAACGTCAACTTTTTCTAATTCTATGTTAATGTCTTCCATTTCTGTTGAAGAACCTATATTTGCATTAATTTTAGTACGTAAACCTTTTCCAATACCTGTTGGTAATGTGTCATAAGTGTTGTTTTTTGGAATAACCACTTTACCAGAAGCAACATATCTCCTTAGTTTTTCTGCATCTATCTCTTCATTTTGTGCTACATATTCCATTTCAGGAGTTATATTGCCTTTTTTGGCTTCTATTAACTGAGTCATTTTTAACTTTCTCCCCATTTTTAAAGTATATTATAATGTATAACTATTCCTTTTATAGTAATTATCCTTTCCCAAGGTTTTTATAATAGTTTTTGACCATAAAGTATAAATACTATTCTATATATAAATTATAATGTGCCACGCCGGGGTGGCTCAGCTGGTTAGAGCGCACGGCTCATAGGGTATTAAGCATTGCTCTGACTTTTTCCTGGGATACCGTGAGGTCGCGGGTTCGAATCCCGCCCCCGGCACTTATACTATTATAGTATGAGTTAAAATAAAACTAATTGATTTTCAATTAGTATTATTAGTTTTTTTTCTTAATTTTTATTGAATTTTAAATTTTATTTCATAATTTTTATTATTATATTTATAACAATTGTTATATATTATTAATAAGATAATACTTACTATACTATTATACAAAAATATTACTTGGATGAGAATATGTTGAATTTATATAACAATATGGTTTCTAGACAGAAAGAAATTTTTTCAGAAGATGAGCAAGAAATTTTACGAAATACTCCTATTGTAGTTATGGGTTGTGGAGGCTTGGGAGGAACAATAATTGAACAGTTTGTTCGTTCAGGTTTTGAAAAATTAACAATCATAGATCAGGACGTATTTGATGAAACAAACTTAAACAGGCAAGTACGCAGTAACATTGATACAATAGATAAACCCAAGGTTGAAGTAACTAAATTGGCAATGGAAAAAATAAATCCAAATGTTGATATCACTGCTCATAACTTAACAGTTGACCAAAAAAACATATCTGAAATATTAAAGGGAAATGATATATTGGTGGATGCCGTTGATAATGTGTATACTCGAGTACTAATTTCTCGAGAAGCCAAAAACCAGAGTATGGTGTTTGTACACAGTGCCGTTGAAAAAACTATGGGTCAATTATCTGTATTTGAACCGGATTCCATTAGTTATGAAAATTTGTTTAAGTTAAAATCCGCTGGAAAACCATTGGATGAAGAAGTTAAAAGGTACTTGCTTAATATAAGTTCAAAAAAACCTCAAGTTCTTGGCATTACTCCGGCAATATTCGGTTCATTGCAGGTTAATGAGACAATCAAATACATTTTAAATAAAAAAGAAGTTGTTTTGGCTCCCACAGTTTTAATGTGGGATGTATCTGATATTTCCTCATTTAGATTAATAGAATTTTAATCTTTTTTTTATACTATTTTTTCATGATTTTATTTTTTTTCTTTGTTTACTGTTGAAAGCATTATATATAAGTTAAAAAATACATACATTTAGGAAATAAACTTCCGATAATTACCTAAAAAGAAATAAGTATATAACAACATATTAATTATTATTGAACTCTTTTAATGATAAAAGATTATAGGTGGAGTAGTTATGTCCGAACAGGATGACAAAATAGACAACATAATTAAACAGATAGATGAATATGGTTCTAAGTTTTTAAGATTACAGTTTTCAGATATACATGGTATACCAAAAAGTATGGCAGTATCATTAAAAAAACCGGATGATGCAGAAGATATAATCAATAATGGATTGCTTTTTGATGGTTCTTCAGTTGCAGGTTTTGTGGATATTAATAACAGTGATTTGGCTTTAAAACCAGATATTACAACATTTTCCACATTACCTTGGAGACCTGAAGATAAAGGAACATGCAGGTTCATTTGTGATATTTACCATACTGATGGAACCCCTTTTGAAGGTGACCCAAGAGGAGTACTTAAAAAATCATTGAAAAAAGCAGAAGAAAGAGGTTACCAGTACAATATGGGTCCTGAACCTGAATTTTTCATCATAGAAGAAGATGAAAATGGTAATTTTAAACCTGCTGATGATGCATTTTATTTCGATGTAGAACCATTAGATCAAGGTACTGATATTAGAAGAGAAATTGTATTGGGTCTTGAAAAACTTGATTTTAATATTGAGTTAAGTCATCACGAAGCAGCACCGGGACAACATGAAATCGATTTCAGATTTGATGATGCACTAAAAACAGCAGATGCTGTAATCACATTCAAACAGGCAATAAAGGCATTGGTTGACAATTTGGGATATAACGTAACATTCATGCCAAAACCATTCTTTGGAGTAAATGGAAGTGGAATGCATTGTAATCAAAGTTTATTTAAAGATGGAAAAAATATTTTCTACGATCCTGATACTGAAACACAATTATCACAAGAAGCTTTATACTTCATAGGAGGATTATTAAAACATGCGAAAGCATTGTCTGCAATCCTTTCTCCAACGGTAAACTCATACAAACGTTTAGTGCCTGGATATGAAGCACCATGTTACATTGCATACGGACTTAAAAATAGGTCTACCTACTTAAGAATCCCGGCATCCAGAGGAATTGGAACCAGGATAGAATGCAGATCTCCTGATCCATCATGTAATCCGTATTTATCATTTGCAGTATTGCTTGAAGCAGGATTGGATGGTATAGACAATAAGATAGATCCTGGAGAACCAACAGAATTCAACGCATTTGCATATACTCCTGAAGAACTATTGGAAAAAGGTATTGAAACATTACCAACAAGTTTATGGGAAGCATACCACTCTCTTGAGAAGGACGAAGTGGTCATCAATGCTTTAGGTGAATATGTGTACAACCAATTCTATAACATCAAACGTCAAGAATGGGATGATTATAGAATTCAAGTGTTCGATTATGAACGTGAAAGATATCTAAACGTTTAGATATCCTTTTTATTTTTTTTTAAATTTTTACTATTAGTTTATTTAAATATATTTTTTTTATCGTGATAATGAATATCTTTGAGGAGGCTTTGGTACTATTACGGTTCAACAAGAAACTGATATGAAAATGATGGAAATTCTACGAATTCTTTCTAACAAAAACGATACATTGGGTGCAAAAGTAATATCTGAAGAACTTAATAAGAGAGGTTACTCTCTTGGTGAACGGGCTGTAAGATATCATATGCATATTTTGGATGAAAGAGGGTTTACTGAAAAAATGGGTTATAAAGGACGAAGAATAACAGATAAGGGAATTGAAGAACTCAAAAAAGGTTTAATTTATGACCAGGTTGATTTTACATATTCCCGATTTCAGGAAAAGATGTATAATGTTTCATTAGATTACACTTCAGCCAAAGGTTCAGTAATTGTAAATCTATCATCAATAAATGAGGTTGATTCTGAGGAAATTATCAAGGAATTCTTTAAAGATGGTTTATCAGTTAGTCAAAGATATAATTTTTATGAAAAAAACAATGTGACCTACATTGAAACAGTATGTGGAACAACTTTTGATGGAGTTTTCCAAAAAAATGGTATTATTTCTCAGCCATTATATGGAGGTTTATTAAAAGTTGAAGATTATGTTCCAATTAATTTCATAGAGCAGATTGCATATGAAAAAACATCGATAACTCCTTTGGAAGCTTTTTCAAGCCATGACAGTACTTCAGTTTTAAATGTTGCAAATGAGGGTACTGGTGTAATACCTGCAAATTTCAGGATTATTCCATCATCTAAAAAAGAGCATGCTTTAAAGATAATAGACACATTATCTAAAATAGGTATCACAGGAGTTATTCATGTGGGTGAACCTGGCCAGTCTGTTTTAGGTATTCCCGTTCCTGAGCAGATGATTGGAATCGTGATAATAGGTGGTGTAGCTCCGTTATGTGCAGCCCAAGAAAGTGGGTATGATTTAAACATTAAGTTAGCCGATAATTTTGCAGAATACAGTAAGATGAAGTTAGCTACACAAAATATGAACAGTCCTCTAAGGCCATGCACCAGAAAACCTAAGAAAAATGTATCATTCGTCTTAAATAAAATATACAATTTACTTTCCAATGTAAATTTTGATATAGAAACACAATCAGGGGATATAATATCCAATATATCATTCATTGATAAAAAACAAGTGGATGACGCAATAGATGTTTTAAAAGAGTTATATGATAAAAAGCCGGAATATTGTATTGGAAACCGTTATGGATTGTTTGATGAAGGTAAAGACAAGGTTGGGATAGCAACTATTTGTAGCTTAACTCTCGATGGTATATTAACGAACTGTGGTATCAGTAGTGTTCCAAATTATAGTGGAATTTTGGATATTTATGATGATACTAAACGTTTCATAGAATTGGTGTCCTATAAGGGTTCTTCTGTAGATCCACATGAAATTTTCATAAAGAAAAATATGCATGATGTTTATGGTGCATTGGATAATTCAGGAAAATTACTGGCAAGTGTCCATACTATTCCTTACGTTTCACGAGATGCAACCAAGGATATTTTAAAATCATTAAATGATTCAGGTTTTGAAGTATTGGGCATAGGTCAGACCAATGAATATATGTATAATGCAAAAATAGAAAAATATCATTTTGGTTATGTTGTAGCTGGGGGATTAAATTCCATAGCAGCTATGAAAGAAAAAGGCATATCCGTTGACGTTAAATCAATTGAAAAGATTATTGATTATGCTTCTTTAGAAGAATTATGATATTCATTTTTTTCTTTTTTTTTATAAAAATCTTTTAACTTTATGTATTCCTAAAAATCATTTAATATAAATACTCTTTAAAAGAGAATAAGTATAATAAGTTTTTTTTTAATCTTATTCTTTAAGAGTGAATCTTTATTTTATTATAAAATTTACTTTTTTTGTTATATCCCGTTAATATAGTGATTATATGGCAGTAATTATTGATACAATTAAATGTAATGGAGTGGATGCATGTTCTGAAGCAGGAATATGTATTGAAATTTGTGCTTTAAATGCTATGGAAAATGTTGAAGGTAGACCTATCGTCAATGAAAATGCTTGTCCTGAATGTGGGCTTTGTATTTTGAATTGTCCTAATGAAGCAATTTTTAAACCGTGATTGGGTGATTTTTAGTATGGTAACCCTTTATTATGACAAATGTAAAGGTGTAAGCAATTGTTCTTATGGGGGAATTTGTTTTAAAGAATGTTTAAACAATGCCATTGAAATAAAAGACGATTTTCCCATTATAAATGAAGAGTTGTGTTCTGGTTGTGGACTTTGTATATTGAACTGTCCCAACGAAGCATTGTCAAAATAATAACCAAATTTGTACTTTTTTTTCAAATATTAAACTTATTTTAAATTTTTTATAGAAATAGAAAAAAAGATTGGAGAGGATGAATTAAGATTAAATCTAAGTTATAATTACATCTAATCTGTCTTCTTCTATTGCGTTTTTAATTTCTCTTGAGATTCTTCTACCCATACTCATAAATTCTCCGAATTGTATGTAGGAGTATGCGGAACCGTTCATGAAAGTGTTTGTTCCACCATCTATACGAGCACTCATTTCAAAGATAACAATTTCTCTGTCATCGTTTACTAAACATTGTAAACAGAATGGGCCATTCATACCAGGTTTAACTAATTCTTTTGCGGTTTCAACAAGTCTGTCCCCATTTTCAAATACTTGTGGTAATAATGATTCTCTTATAACTACCGGGTGGTTTCCACTAACAACATATGAAGGGCTTAAGTTAGCTTCAATTTGTTCTTGTGCAGGGATTCTTACAATACCATCAATGTTTGTTTCATATCTGCTGTCCATACCTAACACTTCAACTTCATCTTTTAATGCTGAGTAGAAGTAGTGTATACAGTAGTTTGTTCCACAAACGTATTCTTCGATGTGTGCATCTGCAACATCGTCGTCGTTAATCCAGCCTCTGGATTTCATTTCATCGATTTTTTCTTGGAACTCTTCGTAACTTGAACAGATGAAGTAACCCTGTCCTCCTCTAGCTCCAGGGAATTTAACCATTACTGCTTTATCGATGTCTTCAGGTTTGTCATATTTGTTTGGCATCCTGATTCCTGATTCAGTAATCATTTTTCTTTCTTTATCTCTTTCAGCTTCCCATCTTAAAATGTCACGGTTTCCAAACATTGGAACATTGAACTTATCTTCAACATTACTTAATCCGGCATATGCTACGAAAGATCCGTGAGGTACAACAATAGCATTCATTGCTTTTAATTGTTCCTGTACTTCATCGTTAACAATATCTTTGAATTCGTCAACAAATATAAATTCATCAGCTACTCCAAATCTTTCATATGGAACTTCTTTACCTTTTTCACATACCACTGCCGTTCTAAATCCTTCTTGTTTAGCTCCTCTTAAGATATGTAAAGCGGTGTGACTACCTAATGTTGCAATAGTAATATTCTCTTTATCATATGTTTCTAGAATTGACATAATGTCTTCTTTTTTGACTTTTCCCATTTTTTCATCATCCTTAAACAATTTGTCATGATAATTTATTATAGTTATATTTTTGTTTTTTCTTATTAAAATAATCAATGATTTAAAAAATTGAAATAATTTTTCTTAAAAAAAATATTTAGAAATTAAAAGACATATTGAATATTATAAGATTAACAAATTTGATAAGTTATAATCTAATCATTACGGTTGAAGGAGTAGAATATGCTAAAAATTAATCAAGATCATTGTTTGGGTTGTGGAGCCTGTATAATAGTTTGTCCGGTTAATCAGGAGATATGTCCTGAAGTGATTGGAGGCAATGGACCCAACACTACAGAAGTAATTATGTTGGTAGAAAATGGAGTTATAAAGTTGTTCCATCCGGAAAAATGTAGGGCTTGTATGACTTGTACAAATACCTGTCCGACAAAGTCAATTTATCATGGGGAATAATCATGAAGGTTATGGTAAATACTGGAACAAGCGTTATTCAAGCTTTTTACGAGAAAAAAGGTTCAACATTAAAAGATGAATATAGACAATCAGCAGCAGTGGCATTCATGGATCTTAAGGATATGCAGAAGTTGTCATTGAAGTCAAGGGATAAGATTAAAATTAAGTCTGAGTGGGGAGAGGTCGTTTTATATGTTGACATTTCCTATGATGCTCCTCATGAAGGAATGATTTTTATTCCTAGAGGCCCGTGGGCAAATATAATAATCAGCCCTGAAACCTACTGTTGTAATGTTCCTACATACAAGGGAATTCCTGCAGAAATTTATAAAACCGATGAAGATGTACTTTTGGTATCTCAATTGATGAATAAAGTTTATAACAAGTATAATTTAGATGATGAACAGTTGAGTGATAAACCAAACTATAAGAAGAGGGGATTTGATGATTGAAAAACCGATTACGGATTATGATGAGGAAGTTAGAAATTGTTCCTGTTCTTATTGTGGTAACAATTGTGATGATATAACTTATTTGTTAAAGGATAAAAAAATCGTTGGAGTAAGGCATGCATGCAGAATAGGTGCCAGTAAAATTATCAATGATCAAGATCAGAGATTACTCAGTCCATTAATAAGAAATGAAGAAGGTATACTTGAGGAAACCACATGGGACATTGCACTGGACATGACTGCTCAACTTTTATATAAAAGTGACAGGCCAGTATTCTATGGATGGGGTGAAACATCAGTTGAAGCAATTAAAAAAGGTATTAAGATTGCTGAAAAGACAGGCGCCGTAATGGATAATCAATCCACTATTTGTCACGGTTCATCAATACAAGCATTTCAAAATGTAGGTCACCCAGTAATGACCTTGGGAGAAGTAAAAAATAGGGCTGATGTAATAGTTTACGTGGGAACAAACCCTATGGATGATCATCCAAGACATTTGTCAAGATATACAACGTTTCCTGAAGGTTTCTTCAGAAAAAATGGGCGTAAAGACAGAACAATCATTACAATAGATCCAAAGTACACCAATACGGCCAAAGTATCTGATGAATGGATACAGTTTAACATGAATGAAGATTATTTGTTGTTTGATGCTTTAAGGATGTTGCTAAAAGGTGAATCTCTGGACGATGATGAAATTGCAGGAGTTCCAATTTCTCAACTCGAAAATTTGATAAAAATTATGAAAAATGCGGAATATGGAGCATTATTCTTTGGTTTGGGAGTATCCCAAACACTGGGTAAACAGAAGAATGTTGACATGTTAATCCAATTGGTTGAGGATTTAAACAGATATTCAAAATGGTCTATGTTACCAATGAGAGGATTTTTCAATGTCAGCGGTTTTAACATAGCCTTGACTTCTGAAACAGGATATCCTTATGGTGTTGATTTTTCAAGAGGATATCCTCGTTTCATGGTTGGTGAAACAACGACTATTGATTTGTTGAATAGAAGAGAACCTGATTTTTTCATGGCAATTTCAGCTGATCCCGGTGTTCAATTTCCAGGATACACTATAAAACATTTGGTTGATATTCCAACAATACAAATTGATACACATTGGGGACCGTACACGGAATTATCCGATATCGTTTTACCAAGTACAAGAGTAGGTGTAGAAACTGAAGGAACAGCTTACAGAATGGATTCAATTCCATTATTTATGAAAAAAGTAATTGATAAACCTGAGAACTGTCATTCAGATGAATGGATTTTGACGCAGCTATATGAAAGAATCGAAATTTTAAAGCAAGAGGGGGATGACTAATGGAATACATTCTTAAAAATGGAGTTGTCTTTGACCCTATGAATGATGTTGATGGGGAACAAATGGACATTTTCATTGAAGACAATAAAATAGTTGACAAGGTATCCTCTCAAGCAAAGGAATTGGATGTGTCAGGTAAATTGATTATGCCTGGTGGTGTGGATTTACATTCTCACGTTGCAGGACCCAAATTATCAATAGGGCGTTTGTATAGGCCTGAAGATATTAGAAAAGGTATTAAACCTGCATCTAAAAACGACATTTCTGGATTTGAAGCAGGATTTTCATTACCTACCTGTCCAACAATAGGATATCGCTACACAAAAATGGGTTATACCACTGTAACCGAAGCGGCTGTTCCTCCATTGGAAGCAAAACATGCTCATGAAGAGATAAAAAGCATACCTAATCTGGACATTCCAACTCTGACCTTGTTTGGAAATAATTGGTTTATGCTGAAATATGTTAAAGAAAATCGTATCCATGATTTAACTGTTTTTATATCAAAATGGTTGAAATTAGCAAAAGGTTATGGAATAAAGATTGTCAACCCATGTGGAAGTGAAGCATGGGGGTGGGGTAAGAATGTCGACGGCTTGGATGACCCAGAACCTCATTGGGGAGTAACGGGAAGGGAAGTTATCCGTGCTCTAACAGAAGTTAATGAAAGGTTAGGTCTTCCACATTCAGTTCATGTTCACACAAATGATTTGGGACATCCAGGTAATTATGAAACAACTTTGGAAACATTTGATTGTGTTAAAAATATTAAAAAGAATGATAATGTAGATAGAAATCAAATCATGCATTGTACACACGTACAATTCCATGCTTATAAGGGAACATCATGGAGGGACGTATCTTCCGGAGCTTCAGAATTAATAGAATATATTAACAAAAACGATCATCTGACCTGTGATGTAGGTCAAATCACGTTTGACGAAACAACAACCATGACTGCAGATGCTCCAATGGAATATGATCTCTTCAGATTAACTGGACTTAAATGGGCTAATAAGGATATTGAAGTGGAAACAGCATCCGGTCTGATTCCTTCAATTTATTCAAGTCATGCTCCCGTAAGTGTACTTCAATGGGCTGTGGGTCTGGAATTTTTCATGGGTGTAAAGAATCCTTGGAAAATAGTTTTAACTACTGATTCACCTAATGGGGGTCCTTTCATAAGATATCCAAGAATAATCTCATGGTTGATGAGTCAGGAAAAACTTCAAGACATGCTTGAGAACGAAGTTCATAATTGGGCAACAAACAGAACTGACCTTGGAACATATGATCGTGAATACTCATGGAATGAAATTGCAACAATCACCAGAGCAAGTCCTGCAAAAATATTGGGTTTAACTGATAGGGGACATTTGGGTGTAGGTGCAAAGGCAGACATATCCGTTTATGATATTGATGTAAATGATTTTGACTGTACCTTAAAATCCAATTCAGAAATTTTGGAAAACAAGTTATTGAACAGTAAATACACTATTAAAGACGGTGAAATACTTGTAAAAGATGGAAACATTATCAAACTGGTTGAAAGTAACCATATTTGGTGTAACGTTTCAGGATTGGAAAGTGAAGAAAAAACATTAATTGAAAGAATCAAGCCGGAATTCAACAAGTATTACACCATAAAATATGAAAATTATGGGGTTAATGATCATTATATTCAACCGAATACTAAAGTAGAAGTTAATTATGAGGGAGATTACTATGAGAATAATTAATTTGGTAATGACAAAAAAGTCTGCAATTTCATTGGAGTTTGACAATATCCTTCCCGAACTCTTATTTGATAAATCAGTAAATGAAATCAGGGAAACAGTTATCTACAGAGGTAACAAAGAAGAACATTTATCACAATATTTTGATGTAAAGATAGATGGTACATGTGTAGATGCTGATAATTGTACCATAGTAATAGAAGGGGATTTGTCCAGAGTAAAAAGAATAGGTTTTGCCATGACATGCGGTAAAATTATTGCTGATTCTGATGTTGATTTCCATGTGGGTGCATGCATGTCCGGAGGACAGATTATAGTAAACGGTGATGCAGAAAGTTATGCTGGCCGTGAAATGACAGGAGGACTTCTTGAGATAATGGGCAGCGTTAAGGAGTTTTGCGGTTCTTCCTATGCTGGTGAATGGAGAGGTATGTCTGGCGGACAGATTATTGTTCATAAAAATGCAGGAAAACAGTTGGCTGACTATATGATGGGTGGAAATATTCATATAAAAGGGGACTGTGATATATTGGCAGGAGTTCATATGTCTGGTGGTATAATCCAAATAGATGGTAATGTTACACAGTGGCTTGGTGGACAAATGAAAAAGGGAATGATTATTCTCAACGGTAAAATCGACAAAATGTTGCCCGGCTTTGTTTTGGAAGAATCGGTATATCATCCATTTATCAATGGGAAGTATTTTATTGGAAAGTACAAGTTATACTCCGGAGATAAGACAGTTAATGGTCGCGGAAAAATATGGATTAAAGAATAGGTAATATTATGAAAAAGAAGCACATTGTCATTAAGGAAGATGATTTGGAGGAATATATCTTAAAAAATTTTAAGGAAGACGCTTTGGTGGAGATATCTTATAATAGGGTGTTTATTCCCGGAAAAATATTATACATTGATGATGATGCTTCAATCACATTACAACTGAAGGGTCAGCTATTGAATCAAAGAGTTGATATAAATATAAATGAAGTAAAAAAAGAACTTGTGGAAATTATATATACTTTTGATGATGAATCAACAGTAATTTCCATAAAAAATTAAAAAAAAGAGATTTATTCAAGAACAGTATGTCTTGATTTTAAATCTTCTTCAGTTTGTCCTAAATCATGCATCATTTGTGCAATGACGGAATCTAAAAATACTAATGCACTTATTTCAAAAATTGTTCCCATAGGGGATAATGTTTGGTGCTGACCACTTATTTGACGACTGATATAGTTTTGTTCGTCATCAATTTTGGTTCTTCCTTTTAATTGAACTACTAAATCGGATTCTTTTGCTAGTGTACTGTCTGTGTAGGATGTTATTGCAATTATTTTTGCACCGATATTTTTTGCTATTCCTGAGGTACTTACTATATAACTGGTTTCACCAGAACCTGATATTGCAATTAGACAATCTTTATCTGTTATAGCAGGTGTGATGGTTTCTCCAACGATGTATACATTTAGTCCTAAGTGCATTAATCTCATACCAAACGCTTTAGCGACTAATCCGGAACGTCCAAGTCCCATTATAAATACATTTTCAACATTCACAATCATGTCAGTCATTTTATTTATTTCTTCTTGACTAACAGTTTGGGTTATTTTTGATACATTTTCAAGAATGTCATTAACAGCATCATTATAAATCATATTATCCCTACAATACTTAATACTAATTCTTAACTATTTTCAATTGAATATTACCTTTCAATTATTATCATTATTGTATATGTAAAAATTTATATTTACTTTTTACTATATTTTTTATTGAAGAATATTCGGTTGATTTTATGAGCATTAATAAAAAATTGAATTTGGAACTTGATGATGTGGTTTACGATTATAAATTATTTGACACACTGAAGGCCATCAAGTCAAATAAATCCCAAAGGAAAGCGGCCAAGGAGTTGGGGATATCACACACGGTTTTGAATCGTAGAATTATTAAGGCAGAAGAATTATTGTCCGAACCGTTGGTGCTGGTATCAAATAAAGGTTCAACATTAACTAATTTTGCATTAAATCTTTTGGAAAAATATGAATTGTATGAACGGAGACTGAATGATGATGATTTTTTAGTAATGGCTGGCGGATTCATATCCTGCGAGTTTATTAGGGAATTGTCAATTGCTTATCAACTGGACAATATCAAGATTTTGCAGACCGATATGGAGGCGGCATTTGATTTGGCAAATAGGGGATTTGTGGATATACTTGGTTTTGATGATCCGGTTCAGGCTTATATTTATGATTTGGAGCCGGTACCTTTGGGTCGGGATAAATTAATGTTACTTACTCATGGAAACGAACGATTCAACAATATAAATGACTTGAACGGTTTGAATTTTGTTGAGGTGGAAGATTCTGCTCAAAGGTTGGCATGGACAACTTTGGCAAACAACGATTTGGATTTCAATATAGTTAAAACAGTTAAATCATTTCATGAGGCAATTCGCACAGTCGAACATGATGAAAACGTTTACACTTTCATAAATAATAGTATATCATATACATCATTAAATACCAGTGATGTTTTATCGGAATACACTCAACATATAATCAGTGCATTGAACGTTAAAAATAGTGTTGATGTTGAAAGCTTCTTAAATTTTGCATCACATAGTGCACAAAAGTTAACAGTAAAATTTGGCTTCGAGCCATTGTAAAAAAACTATTTTTTTTTAAAAAAAAGGTTTGAAGAAAGCTATTCTTCAAGTCTAAATCTTTTAATAACAAAGTCTTTGTCCAGGGATAAAACAAATGATGCTGCACGTGGTCCCTGTTTTTTACCTATGATTGTTTTATAAATTGCCTGGAATGCTTTTTGAGGTTTCATTTCAAGGGATTCCAATACTTCATACATTCTGTCGTGGAATTCAACATCGTTATTGAAAGTTTCGTTTTCAAGAACGTCTGCCAATTGATTTAAAAACTCTTTCTGATCATCGGTTATTTCAACGCGTGGCATCTTTTTCATAACCTGGAATTTTACGAACTTAGGAGCATATGTTTCCAGCCAATTGTTTATGTATTCTAACCTTTGTAAATATGTTTCTTTGTCATAATCATTCAATTCTTCAAATGAAACGTTTTCCAATCTTTCAGGTAATTGATGGTTATTTTTTAATATTTCATAAATTTTTGCAGCATCGCCGTTTGCAATTTGATATGCAACAGTAAGGAATCTGTAGGATGGTTGGAAAGGCATATCTTCAGGCAATTCATGTATCTGGGATATTTCATAAATTTTTGTGAGTTTTGATTTTTCTTTGTCGTTGCTTGCTTCTTCAATGCCGTATGCAATTCTTTCTACCCTGTCATATTGATCCATCAAATCTAAAAATCCCATTTTCGGTGAGAAATCTTTTGGTTTTAACGGTTTGTTTCTGAATATGAAATAATTTAATGTTTCAGGTTTTCCTATTTTAAGCCAGGCTTCCGGACTAAAGAATACTCCTTTGGATTTACTCATTGCATCTCCATCTAATGTGATCCATTCATAAGGAACAGGGAATGGCGCAGGATATTCAAATATTTCCTCTGAAATAATTTTACTTACGTCATATGATCCACCACTGGCTGCATGGTCTTTACCGAAAGGTTCACATGTGATGTTTAATATTTTCCATCTTGCAGCCCATTCAACTCTCCATGTTAGTTTACCTTTACCTGTAGTGTAATCCATTTCTCCTTCGTGGCCGCATTCACATCTGTATTTTACGGTAGTTCCTTCGAAGTCATATGCTTCAGTTGTATTTACTCTTCCACATTCAGTACATATAGGGTTATAAGGTAACCAATCTTCTTTTAACGGATGTTCCCTGTATTGGTTGAATATTTCTCTTATTCTTTCAGCATTTTCCAAGGCTATTGTTGTGGCTTCAGTATAAATTCCGTTTTTATACATGTATGCTCCACTTTTAATTTCGAGATTTTCAATGTCGAATGGTTCTAACGCGGTGGTGAACGGTTTTTGGAAATGTTCCACGAAGTTGTCGCAACAACCTTCCGGACATGGAATTTCATAGTATGGTTGTCCTAAATATTGGTCATATGATTCAGGTAATGGGAATGGTACTTTTCTTAATGGATCGTAATCATCTGCAATCCATAATGTTCTAGCATTTTCACCTAACTTTCTTAATTCTTTACTAACTGCGTTTGCTATAAATACGTCACAGCTGTTTCCTATGTGTACTGATCCGGATATTGATGTTCCACTTCCTATTACGTATTCATCTCTTCCTTGTTGACTTAATTCTTCTGCTATTCTTTCAGTCCAATGTTTACTCATGTATATCACAATATATCGTTTAATAATAAAGTTATAAAATTGATTTGTGGTTATATTCTAAATATAGATTTTTTTAAATCTAAAAAGATTAAAATAGTCGTATAATATTTAATTAATATCTATATGAAAAATCATTAATAATAATATTTATGTTTTTGATGGTTTATAATTATTTTTGATTTTTTGCTCAAACTTAAATATTACAATTAATAATATAATAAATATTAAATTAACGTGTGAATTTTATGTATGTAATTATAGTAGGCGCGGGAAGAGTAGGTGTAAACCTTTCAAAATCACTTATTCGCGAAGGATTGAGTGTGACTATTGTTGAAAGCGATCCTGCAATTTCTAAGGAGGTTGCAGAAGATTCTGAAGCGATGGTTATAAATGGGGATGCTTCAAGTGTTAAGGTTCTTGAAGATGCAGACATATCTGATGCTGATGTTTTTGTAGCAGCAACCGGTGATGATAAGGTAAATCTTTTCAGTTCAGTGTTGAGTTTGAATTATCCAAATATTACCAAGAGGATTGCCAGAGTAAATGATTTGGAACATGAAACTGCTTTTAAAAATGTTGGTATTGATATTACAGTCAGTCCTGAAGCATCTGTGGCAACATATTTGGAAAGACTCATTACAAGACCGAAAATTGCGGACTTGATTGTATTGGGTAGGGGTTCCACAGAAATGCTTGAGTTAAGGTTGGAAAATAAGAAATTGTTTGGAAAACCTGTTTTGGATTATAGTCCTACAGAAAATTATATAGTTTGTGCAGTCTATGATGATGATGGCGAATTGGTAATCCCACAGAAGGATACGTTATTTGAGAAAAATCAGAAAATTTCAGTAATCACCAAATCGGATTACCTTAAAGAAGTTACAAAAAAATTCACTGAAAATAGTATAATATAATTAATGGGGTTAACCCATTAATTTTAGACTCTTTTTTTTAGTCAAATGCGGTTTTGTCTGCTTTGTCTAACCATTGGTTTACAATTTTTATTGCACAGTAGTTTCCACACATTGTACAAGTATCTTCTTCTTCAGGTGGTCTTTTGTCTCTGATAGCTTTAGCATCATCTGGCCACATTGCTAAATCGTATTGTGCAGGCCAGTTTAATGTTTTTCTTGCATCGGCCATTTTAATATCGTCTTCTCCAAATCTTTCCATATCGATTGCAATGTCTCCTGCATGAGCCCCTATTTTTGTTGCTATTACTCCTTCTTTCACGTCCTGTACATCAGGTAATGCCAAGTGTTCTGCAGGTGTCACATAACATATGAAGTCTGCTCCGGATTTTGCACATTGTGCTGCTCCTATAGCTGATACGATGTGGTCGTAAGCGGGTGCAATATCTGTTACGATAGGACCTAACATATAGAATGGTGCATTGTTACACATTTTCTTTTGTATGTTGATGTTTGTTTCAATTTCGTTTATAGGGATGTGTCCCGGACCTTCAACTATTGTTTGAACTCCTCTTTCTCTTGCTCTGTCCACTAATTCACCTAAGATAATCAGTTCTTGTATCTGTGCCCTGTCAGTAGAATCTGTTAATGCTCCTGCACGCATTGCATTAGCCATACTTAAACATACATCATATTCTTCTACAATATCTAAAATTTGGTCGTAATTTTCGTATAATGGGTTTTCACTGTCATTGTGTACCATCCATGAGGATATGAATGATCCTCCACGGCTTACTAATCCACCATTACGTCCCTGTCTTTTCAATCTTTTTAATGTTTCTCTGTTTACAGAACAGTGAATTGCCATGAAATCTATTCCATCTTTTGCTTGTTTTTCAATGTTTTTAATCATTTCATCAGGATCCATGTTGATTGCCGCACCATCTTTTTCAATTGCTTCAACAGCTGTCTGGTAGATGGGTACACTTCCCACTGGTTTGTTGGTGTTTTTTAGTACGGTTCTTCTGATTTTGTCCAAGTCACCACCGATACTTAATTCCATGAGGGTGTCACAGCCTGCTTCTTCTGCAGCTTTTGCTTTTTCTAATTCTTCATCCAAATTGACTATGTCTGTTGAAGTACCTATGGTAGCATTTACTTTTGTTCTAAGGTTTTTACCTATACCTACTGCTACGGTTTCTCTTTGATTGTTGTCTGGTATTGCAATGTATCCTTTTGCTACCATTTTCCTAATGTATTCCGGATCTAATTTTTCATCTTTTGCAACTTGTTTCATGGCTTCTGTAATGTTACCATTCATGGCTTCTGTCATTTGTGTCATTATTTTTTTACTCCTTAAATCTTTTGTTGTTATATTAAATTATCATTTGATAATTTTTTCTGATTATTACATTCATAATAAACTAATTACATATTACTTTATATGAGTATTTAAAGATTTTTAGAGTTTTATTAGGAAAATAAAGATTAATTTATAATTTTTGGGTTTTATTAATTTAATTTTAGTCTTAATTTCAAAAACATGTAAAAATGGTAGATTTATTCAATTAATTTTTATTCTGAAAATTTGAAGAATAATAAAAAAAGTGGGGGGGGGGTTATGTTGAATTAAAAAATTTTTCTTATTATTATAACGTTTCGGGCCATGCATTATTCATTCTTTCCAATGCTTGATCGGCGGTAGGTATGTTGGTTTGTGTTCCTTGAGTTTCAACAATATATGAAGATACCGTACTGGCAAAGCGACCACATGTTTTAAGATCATTGTCTCTTAGGTATAAGCTTAAAAAGGAAGCACGATATGAATCACCTGCACCGGTAGGGTCAACGGCTTCAGTTGGGACAACTTCAATGTTCAATGGCTCTTCGCCTTTGGCATATATTGTACTGCCTTTGTCACCCAGAGTTTGAACAACTATGTCCAAACCTTCATTCAAAAGGTCATCGATAGATTTTTCCAGTAAGAAACAAATATGCTCTATTTCATGTTCATTCCCAAAGAGTATGTTGCAATTTTTCACAAGTTCCTCTAAATCTTTTGTAGAGTACAAGTGTAAGTCCTGTCCCGGATCGAATGAAACTAATTTATTGTTTTCGTAAGCGTATTTTCCGGATTTTATGTTGAATTCAGGGTCTCCTGTTGCAAGATGAACTGCACGTGCATTGTCAATTGCTTCTTTAGGAACATCTGTGTTGGCATATTCATCTGCAGCACCCCAATAGAAGTAAAACATCTGTTCGTCTTCGGGATTTGTCAAAACAAATGCAGTTGGCGTGTTGGCTTTTTCTGAAACAATCATATGGGATATGTCAATTCCCTCTTCAATCATTTCCTTTTCATAATCACTGTCCTTGAAATCCTTACCTATACATGAAATCAGACCCACATCCAAACCCATCTTGCTTGCTACAACAGCAACGTTTCCTGCGGCTCCTCCATTAAATGTTTCCATTTTTTCTACAATAGCTGAGGTATTTATTTTTGAAAATTCTTTAACTCCCATGATATAGTCAAAAGCAGTATGTCCTAATACTAGTAAATCCATGTTTTCCATTGTTGTCCTCCTTTGTTTAAATGTAAATATTTTTTTATACACGATAATTTTATTATTAATGATGTGCTATATTCTATAATATCTTTATGTGATTACCTATATTATACAATTTTTCATAAATGAATTTTGTAATAATTAATTTGGTTAAGTTGATAAAAAATGTTTGAAAATGAGAAAGTAAATAAAGACAGGATATTGTTGGCAATTTCAATAATGTCTGGTTTGCTTATAGGTATGTTAATTACATGGTTTTGTATTAAGCATAAGTTACTGATATATGGAGTAAATATCAATATTTTCATTGCTCCTATAGTGGCAGGATTTGTTGAGACCATTGTATCAAATTATACTCGAAATAACTCATCAGGAGCTATAAGTGCAATTATTCTGTTTTTCGTTACCAACGGAATAGGTTGGCTGTTTCCTTCAAATCCATTAACCTTCAATATATTCACGGTTGGTGGATTTTTATTGATGTTGCAGGCTGCATTCCCTTTAATAATAAATTATCTATTAATCGGATTATACTTCTTAATAACTTACTTGTTTGGATTATTGGGTAGTTTTATAGTATTTAAAATATTTAAAAACGAGGAATCACATGTACATGTTACGGATTTGGAAGATGTGGATGACTTTAAGGTAATGATGTTCAATTCCAAGCCTAATTATCCTATTAATGAATATCATGGTTTGGTATTTTCGGAGGATGTCATTGATTTCGATGAAAAGAATCATCTTGAACGTCTTGAGTATATAGGTGCTACAATCGAAAATAAGTCTTTATTAAAACATCAGGATTATGCTATTGCAAGAAGATATATTTTACACAATTTGGAAAAAGAGGCTCTTAAATTAAACGCAAATGCAATTGTTGAACTACAGTTTGAATATACGAATTATAATCAGCAGATTCCACCGGATGTGGTTGTTGCCGCTTACGGTACTGCCGTTACTATTGATGAAAAATTTTTATAAAAAAAAGTTAGAGATGGGTTAACTATTGTTCCCATCGTTTTCTATCTAATAATTCTTGTTTTTTACCTGCATTCCATCCACCGGATGCACTTTCGGAATGTCCCACTTGTTGTACGTATCCTGTAATTCTGTCATACCATTCTACGTTTTTTGTTTCTCCACAGTGTGTACATGTGGATTGTAATCCTTTCATCAAGGTTTTACAGTTTATACAGAAACTTAAAGCGCTGCTGTATGCCCAAAATCCAATGTCTGTTTTTCTTGTAATTTTGTTTGTTAAACTCATTAAACTGTCAGGGTCACTGTATGATTCTCCCATAAATGCGTGGAAAATGTGTCCTCCCTGTGTTTTAGGATGGTAATCCGATTCTATTTTTATTTTTTCAGGTAGACTTAATGCTGTGTCTACTGGAACGTGACTACTGTTTGTGTAGTATGAAGCATTTGCGTCTCCATTACATATTACTTGGTCAGGGTATTTTTCCCTATCCATTGTAGCGAATCTGTATGCCGTACTTTCTGCAGGTGTTTGAATAACTCCCCATCTTAGACCTGTTTCACTTTTAAGTTGGTTGGCTCTGTCGTTTATGTGGTCTAATACTTTATGACCTAATTTGTTTGATTCTGGATCTTCAAGTCCTGCACCGGTCTGTGCCATCAGCATTTCGTTTAATCCTACAAATCCGAAGGATAATGTACTGTTGTCCACTTGGTAATATGGGTCTTCACCCATTTTTTGTGTTAGGAACGGTAAGAGTTTGTAATCATTTAGACATTTTAATGCTCTTTCTCTTCTAATCATCAATACTTCTTCAACTATGTTCATGTAGTCGTCCAGGTAATCGAATATTTCGTTTTCGTCTCTTGCGTTGTATCCGATACGTGGAAGGTTCATGGTTACATAGGCTAGGTTTCCCGTTCTGAGACAGTCTTTTTCCCAGTCTCCTGTCCAGTTGTCTGATAGTCTTGTTCTACATCCCATATAGTTTGCCATGTTTCCCATGTATTTTGGTAACATGTTAATGAAGTATGCTGTTCCGAATTTTGCGGATAAGTAATGTACTCTGTCAATATCTTCCTGGAATTCTGGTGTTAAACATTCTTTTCTTAGGTAGTATATTGTGTTAGGGAATAGGTGAGGTTTTCCTTCAGCATCTCCTTTGATTAGTGCTTCAGTGAAAGCTTTTTGTAGTAATCTTACTTCTTTTTCATAGTCTCCGTATACACCGCATACTTTTCCTCCAGGACCGTATGCAGGTTCGTTTTTGAGGAAGTCAGGTACTGTGAATTCTAGTCCAATGCTTGTAAATGGTACTTGTCCTCCACGTGCTGCGTATGCCATGTTTAGGTTGAATATTAACATTTCAACGGACTGTTTAATTTTTTCGTATGATAATCCAACTGCGAATGGAGCTACAAAGACGTTCCATAGACTCATGGATTGTCCACCACTCATGTTCTGTTGAGCTGCCAACATTATTTCTCCGGAATGATTCATTAATGTTTCAATGTGGTTAGGTGCTCCGGCTACACTTGTGTGATCTCCTGTTCCGTCGACTTTAAGTCCGTATCTGATGAACTGTCTTAAATCGTGTTGTAAACAGTTGATTGGTCTTCCTGCAAAGAATTCCAAATCGTGAATGTGTACGGTACCATTCATGTGTGCATCTGCTAAATGGTGTGGTAATATATTTAATAGTGCGTATTGTTTTAATGATTCATCTGCAACATATTTGTGGATTGTTTCAGGGTTATGCATCATGTTTGCGTTATCTTTGTTTCCCTGTTCGATTAGGTTTGTGATGTTGTATACAGGCATTCCTAATCTTGTGTATTTTCTTCTTAATGATTCAAGCCCATTTTCTGTTAATTTTGTATTTACCATTTCTCTTATGATAGGTGCTGTTAAATAGTCTAATTGTAATTTTTTTAGTTCTTTATAAACTTCATTAGCTATTTTGTTTGCTAATTTTGGAGTTGTTTGTGTTTCCTGTATTAACGTGTTTGCTATTTTTGATTTGTCGAATGGTTCGATTGTGTCTCTACCTGTTCTTACACGTAATGTGTTGTTGTTATAATATTTATCTGCAAGTTTTGTATTTTCTTCTTGGAGATATTCGTAAATTAAGGTTTTAATTTCTTTTGTTGTAATATTATCGTGTGCTTCTTTAGAAACTTTGTATGCAATTTTTTCTGCAAGTCCTAAAGGTATATTAATCATTATGCATGATTTAATTAATTTTTCGTAGCTGAATTTTTCTTTTATTCCGTCATTTTTTATAACGTGTATTTCATTAAGGTTATAAGTGTCTTGTATGGTTTCTGGGTCTTTCATCATATTAATCACATATCAATATTTAATTCTAAATTATTATTAGTCTATGTTAATATATAATAATTACTTTTTTTGGTTCGTATTTGATTAAACCGTTCGTATAACAAAAAACAAAAATTTAAAAAATAGTTTGGAGGGGAATTTTAGAAAAATGCATCTAAAGAACTTTGTTTAGATTTGTCACTTTCAAATAATGAATTGATAGCAGTCTCTAAAATTTCAATACGTTCAACAACATAAGGATTTATAGGATATCGATGAGCTAAATCCTTTGAAATGTCTAAATATTTGAGTACAGAACCTTTTGATATACTCAATATCAAATCATTTCCACAAGTACACTGTCCTGATAGTGGAATACGCCTATACTTGGCTCCACATTTAGTACAACGCACTTTCTGCCTTGAAAATGCTCTAATGTTTCCAGCCATGTCTGGTAGGAAGTGAGAGTTAATAACACCCTCAACTACACCTTTTTGGTCAACGGCTCTTAACACTTCAGCTAAACCAATCTGACTTTCTACTTTCTCACTCATTGTCTGCAAAGTTTTATAAAGACAAATTTTTGGTCCGGCATGTATCGAACTAGTTGGGTGGGAATACATAATTCCCTTGTACTGTGCATCAGTACCAAGTCTGCCTTCAACGTTGTCAATTAAATTGTTCACGTCAGAAGGTTTAACACCACCCTCTTCTGTCTTATGATATATTTCCAGAGGAATCCTTTTCATACAGTCAATGTTGTGGGACTCGTCGTCAATTTCTTCGGGATCTATACGAATACTTAAAACCAAAGGTGCATCCATACTACCTCCTCTGGTACTAGGAAGATAGGTTTTACCAAAGTTCAACAGAGCATCCAGTAGCAGCATCACAGCATCTTCGTCACTATCACAGTTTCTTCTTTTGGCTGAATGGAAATAGGGGTGAGCATAACAACCAGAAGCCTTGGTATATCCTACAATTCGTCCAAGTACTCCTGCAGATGTGTGCGGTGCAAGACCTGCAATTAACTGGCCAACCAAATCAGTACGTGTTTCAGCATTATAAAAAGGTTCCATATTATAATACTTGACAAGTAAATCATCAATAAACTGTGACACTTTTAAAAGGTAATCTCCACAGCTTTCACTGACTACTATGTCCTGAATTTTAATTTCAATAATCTGGTTGTCATCAGTAATGGGATTACCGTAAATATCTTCAGTATATCCCATTTCTAATATTTTTTCGTGTTTAACACCAATTTCTCTTGGAATGAAGTGTGTTAATGGCAAGTCTGTGGAGTCATGTCTGATAGTACCGTCACGGTATGTGTACACATCATGCAATGCTCTGAGAATTCCTTTTTCCAGCGGTTCAGGGAATTTATCCTCGGAAATCAGACCTTTAACTCCTTTAACAGAGTCCAACCTTCTGACGTTAACACTGTCAAAAGCATCGTTCAATAATTTTCCAAGTTTGATGTTTTTATTTGCTGAAGCTTCCAGTTCAGTTCTTGAACCACAAACAGGACATATCGCCTTGAAGGAAGTTACCTTACATGTAGGGTTTGTACATTTACACTTTGCCAACGTTACCTTAATCGTACCCTTTTTAGCGGCCTCCACAATATTCCTGATATTTCCTGCATAATTTCCAATAGGGAAAAGTGAATGTGGTGCAGGTCTCATTAAACGTTCCTTGGTTTTTTCAGGACGTCCCACACGGCCACCGATATATGTTGGAGCTTTCGCTTTAATGGTTATGTCATTTATCTGATTAATTGCCTCAACACTTTTCACATCTTCATCAGGAGTCAAATGTTTATTCAACGTTTTCATCAAAGCATATAAATTATTGTTGGAAATTATCAGTGAATTGTTGTTAACGTGGTGTGGAATTCCAAGGACTTCAATAATCCTTTTATGATAGTCTATGGGAATTCTGTTCATGTCAACTTTGAAAATTTTCTCAGGACTTTCGATGTGTTCATATAAATAATCGTGAAGTTCATTCAATTCTTCCTTGGAAACGTCATGATAATAGAAAGTATACTTTGGATGTAAAGGAGTGTCTGTTTTTTCAGCAATTTCAAATGCTTTTTTGGCATCAATTTCCATTTTTAACAAATCGGTCAGTTCCATTTCTTCCTTAAAGCCTATTCCAAAATCATCTTTGGTTTCCTTAAAATGCTCTGAAGCTTCAATTTCCTGAGCCCACCATTCTTCACACCATGCGGACACATCTAAGGGAATATTGCCTCTCAAATATTCTCCGAATGCAACAAGCATATCTCCCAGGAATAATATCTCAGACACGTCTTTCCTGATTTTAATGGCCTGTGAAACATTATTTACATGAACGACATCTCCATTGCTTAGTTTAACAATAGGACCTTCAATGGAGTCACATGGAACTACACAATTACCTTTTCCTGGTTTTTCAATTTTCATCTGTGTACCGATAGCCAGAAATTCAACAATCTCCATTGTGGCAGGATGTATTGCCATGGAAGCCAAACCGCTGTCTCTTGTTCTACCATATCTTAGTCTGAATCCGCCCTTGGCACCCGGATATGACATAACAGGTCTTCCACCAATAATATCCTCCATGTATTTGGCTTTCTTCTTGGCTTTTTTCTGACTTTTTTCTTTGTCTTCTGATTCCTTTTTGTCGTCTTTCTTTTCAGATTTTGGTGCTGTAAAGTATTCTAACCAACTCCAACCATCAATACCCAAAGTGTTTGCATATTTAACGATTTTACGTGATTTTTGGATAACCCCTTCAGCTATAGCAAGTAATGCTCCACCTCTTATGTGGTTGGTTTCTACACGTGGAAGATCTCTGTTTTGTACTTCGATTGCATCGGTTTGTTCTCCGGTAACTTCCACAGGAATACCTTTAACAGCTTTTCTTACTTCCTCTGGAGTTGGGGAGTACTGTAAATTGGTTACTTCTGATTCGTAAAGCTCTACTTCTTCAACGTATCTTTCAATCTCGTCATCAGTTGGTTTATATCTGTCATGTCCCTGTGCAATTCTAATATAATCTCCAATAAGTACAGCTAATGCAGCAGCAGTACCTCCTGCACTACGGATAGGTCCTGCAAAGTATACTCCAAAACATTTTGAACCATCCGGATTGTCCTTGATTTTAACCTTAGCAATACCTTCCAATGGTGCGGCCACAACACCCTCAGTTAAAATAGCAAGTGCAGTACGGATTGCACTGTCTGCATTTTGTTCCTGAACTTCATAATTGTTTTTTTCTCCGGGTTTATCATCTTTTGTTGCTATTTCCTTGGCAATCTGGAAAGCAACCTCTTCTCTTGACATTGTTTCTTCTAATTTTTTAATCCTTTTTGCGACACCTTCAGGTCCGACAAGCCCTTCCACACGTTCGGCCAAGTCCTTTGCCAAAGGTATTTCAGGTTCCAGTTCCAAATCTTTTCCCTGTTTTCTTGCTTCACGTGCTATATCATAGAGTTCTTCCGTTTTTTGCTCGAGCATTTCAAAATAATCCACAGTTTTACCTCCCTTAACATTCTTTAACTGATGATAAATATTATAAATATATTTATCTTTTTGAGTTTTTAATTTTTTTTGATAGGTAAAATTTTAATATTTGAGTGTCCGACAAAATTATCTTTTTTTGTTGTTTAGTATTACTATTTTTTTTAGATGTAATGATTTTATTTTTTATTATTTGTATTAATTATTTTATTACTTCTCATGACCCCTTTTTGATTA
>SUTQ01000039.1 GCA_015062805.1 Methanosphaera stadtmanae | reverse complement strand
AACATAACAGATGAAAATGGAGACAAAGTAACCGGCGGAAAGGCAGTATTCAAGGTTAACGGAATAACACTCAAAGACGAAAACAACAATGTAATCTACGCACGCGTAAACAATGGCCAGGCAAGCATAAACTACAAGGTACAGGACGTATGGATAAAAGACACATCATATGTCGAAGCAGTATACGGTGGAACAAACAACTACACCGAAGCAAGAACCAAAGCAACAGATGTCTTAGATATCAGCCAGGGAATCGCCAAGATAACTCTGGATAAACAGACAATAACTGCAAAAGCAGGTCAAACTGTAACATTCAGAGCTAAAATAGTTGACGCTGCAGGTGACAACATTAACAAGGGAAAAGTGGTATTCAAACTCAACGGTAAAACACTAAAAGACACAAAGGGAGAAACATTATACGCACAGGTAAAAGACGGAGAAGCCGTACTGGATTATACCATACCAGGCATATACAGTGCCAAAGCATACACACTAACAGCAGTATATGGTGGAGGAAACTACGAAAGAGCAGAAACTACTGGTAAACTTATCCTTGAAAAACAGGCAGTAACAATAAACACCGACAGCATAACCACAACAAATGGTAAAACCACTATAAAAGCCAAAATCAGAGATGAAACAGGAAAACTACTCGTAACCAACACCAAACTAGCAATAAAAATAAACCAGAAAACAATACTAAACAACATCACAAGCACAAACGGCATAATAAACCTCTCATTTACCACAACACTCAGACCGGGAACCTACGAACTAACAATAATCAGCGGCGAAAACAGCATATACAAAAAAGGAACACTAAACACTGTTCTTAATATATAAAATTAATTGTAAACAGGAAGTATGATTAAGAATCATTCTTCTTCTATTTTTTTTAAGTTTTAATTTCAACTTTTCAATCGAACTCTTTTTATTGAGCTATTGTCTCATCATTTTGTTTTCCTAAGAATCAAATATAAATTTTTTAAAAAACATATTATTTTACAAAGAATAATGGGTTGTCAAGTTATGGATTTATTATTGAAAGAAGATAAAAGAATATTGTTTTTACCTGCATTATTTGCATTTATTTTATCTTTCCTTTTGTTATATAAATATTCCTTCCCAATTTCATGGGATGTTTATTATCATATACACATGATTGATTTGTATAATCAAAATGGTTTAATATTCTGGGATTATGCTACAGTAGCACCAATGGGTAGGCTGATAATGTATCCTCCATTATTTCATCTATGCTTTTCATTTATTTCCAAATTATTAAACATAACTCCCGCGGAATTATGCAGATTGGTACAGCCTGTGTTTTCATTTTATCTTATTGGAATAATAACATATGTTTCATACAAACTAACTGATATAAAAACAGGGGTTTTAACTGGATTTTTAGGCATGTTCTGTTTTGTTACATTCAACAGGTCAGTCATATGTACTCCCGCAACAGTTGCAATCGGTTTATTCCTGTTGTCCAGCCTATTTATCTACAAGGCAGTAACTGAAAACAGCATGAAATATCTCATATTCTCGGCACTTTCTTTGGCTTTAATATGGAATTTGCATATGGCAACAGCAATATTGACCTGTGGTGTAGTGGGATTATACTCACTGATTCAAATATTCTATAGACGGATGAATCTGAAATTTGTAATCGTTTACATTCTGATAGTTTTGCTACTGGGAATGCCGTGGTGGATTTACATTGTATTAAATTATTCCTTATTCTTTAATTCATTGGCCGGAAACAATTTATTAATCACAGGATTTTTCTTTAGATACTATGGTATAATATGCTCATTGCTTCTTATTATAGGATATTACATATTAATCCTGGAAAAAAGTGAAAAATCAGTGTTTTTAATAATATGGAGCATTCCTTTGTTATTGTTAAGTCAGTTAGGTCTACTGGGATTTAACATAGTTTCAATCAGAATACTTGAAGTGGCTTCCTATTCACTGATTGTAATATCAGGAATAGCATTATCATATATTTATAATCAATACCTCAGGGGTGCCAGGATAAAGAATATATTCTGCATATTGTTTATACTTTTGTCCATCACTACATGTCTATTGTATGTTGACAGTTACACTCCGGACATATTGGGGAAGGATGATTATAACACAACCCTGATTGATAGTGAAGTTCATATGTTGCTTAATCCGATAACATCACGCTTTAAACCAACAGTAATATCTTCCAGATTTGCTAATTCAAGCTTGTCTCATGACAGGTATGACATCATGCAATGGTTTATACGGGAAAACTCTTCTGATATCGTTGTTTCAGAAGATGCAATTATGGACACCATAATCGTATCAAGCAGCAGAACGCCGGTTGTTTATGGTGGATTTACAGAGTCAATACCAGAATATGTGACAGATCCCGTGCACATTGTTAAGGGCTGGTCAAATAGGGAGGAGTTATCTAAATTAAATGTGGGTTATCTGCTGTTAAAACAGGACACACCCATACCGTATTATGGTGAACTTGCTTATGAAAATGGTGAGTATAAAATTTGTAAAATAAAAAGTGAATACAGGTAGTTTTCATGAAAAAAATCATTAAAATATTGTTGTTATGTTTAAGCTTGTTAATCTTAGCAGCTTTTGTTCAAGCTTCATTTCACACGGATACAATAGAATGTGACAACAACACATTGATAGTGTCTGTATGTACGGGTGATATGCGAGCACTGGAAACGGGAGTATCTGTCTATGCAGGATGCAACAATGTACCATTAATATTATCTGACAAAACAATGCCCGAACAGTTGAATGGATGGCTGCCCGGTTATGTTGCAGAAAACAACATCACCAGAATAATCGTGGTGGGTCCCGTAACACCACAGCAGCTGTTTGACTTTATGAAGCTGGGTGTTCAAGTAAAACAGGTAAATGGAAATACTATACCTGAAATACTCACCAAACTGGCAGAAAATTCCAAAAATCTTAGAAATGATTCCGTGATACTAACTGCATCTGATCCACTGGCTGGTGAATTGGGTGCATACATGAAAATTCCAGTATTTATAACAGCATCAAACAGCACATATTCTTCAAGTGAAAACTTAAGTGAGGATTACCTTAATTATATGAAAGAACATCAGATTAAAAATGTCATCATTGTCGGAAACTTGCCTGAAACAATTAAAAAGCAATTAACGGAAAAGAATATAACATTTGAAGAATTGTCCGGTGAAAACTCATTGGAAGTAAGTAGAAGCGTTAACAATAAACTCGTGGCTGAAAATTATGTTAAAAATCCTCAAACTGTCTATTATGGATTTTATGGAGAATTGCCCACTATAATTCCATCAGTAGTAAAAAATAATGCTTTACTTGTTGAAGATTCATCAAATACTGGGAACATATTGTCATATCTCCAGGAAAACAATATAGAAACGGTAGTGGTTACCAGAAATACTGAATCGGATTATATTCAAATGGAAGAAACTGATTATATCTCATCGGACGTAACCAATCAGCTTGAAAAAAATAACATAACAGTCAAATGGCTTACAAAAAAACGTACATTGGATGAGGCAACGGGATTATATGACATGAAAATATTGACTGTTGAGGATATGAACATTAACGATGAAGAAGAATTGGATGATTCCGAAAACCAGATTCTTAAAACGGAACCTCCACTTATAGCAATGCTGAACACAGAAAAATGTATTGACTCAAATAATGTCAGTGCAGAAATAAATGAAAATGCTGGAGAATATAAAGTTAAATGGAGCACAATACACCCCTACACCTGGAAAAAGATTAACGAAAAGGAGTACTGTGCAACATCAAACACGGGCTATGAATACCATTGGACAAAAGATGAAAACACATGGAAAGTTAGTTACACGCTGGATAACAAAGAATATTATAATACAACATGGATTGAAAACAAGGACAATTCCTGGACTGAAGTGCAGAAGAATAAGAACTTCACATGGAAATATGATGGCATGAAATGGAAATGCTACGACCATAATGCTGAATTGATATATTACATATCTTCAAATTAAAACAGTATTATTTAAATAAGAATGTTTCGTAATACTCTTGTAAAACGAATAAAAAATTTCAAATTTGTATCTGTTTGATTTATGTATAATACAAAATCAAAATTTATATTCGAAACATCTATTTCTCATGACATCAACTCGGGTAGTAATAAGTCCCATTAGTTTAGTAAGTTTTTCTATTTCTTCTGAATTCTTCCCATACAAATCAAAGTAAACTTTTAATATTTTATTGTACTTTTTTAAAACATCTTTTGTTGGAATGATAACATGTATATTCTTTAAATTTGCTTGATTAATCTTTGATTGAACTGCCCCTGTTACTGCTTGTTGAACATTTGTTTTACTTAATAATATATAAATTGCTTATGTACTGAATCCATTTTTACCTTTAACTATATGTGCATGGTTATTTTACCAAAATTTATTCCAAACATGTTGCAAAATAGGATGATTCTCAGAATCTATTACAGTACCATCTTCTCCAATTAATAAATAAATTCCATCAAAAATATAATTTTCAACATAATCCATTTAGGATGAAGCACCATAATAAGGATAAATTTTATCCATAGATTCTCTTTCTTGACTTGATAAAGGTATCCTTTTAGCATCACATATTCAATAATATCATCTAATTTACCTACTGACCATCCTTTAGGAATATTTCCAAATTCAGAAGATTCAGACTTATTATCAAATAAATGGATCAAAATTTCTAAACTAAATAGTATAAATGGATTTACATTGGTCAAGTAAAGTATTGTAGGGCTTACTTTTATCAAATCTTTATTTTCATCTTCATTTAATTGTAGAATTCTTTGAAAAAATTATTTTGAATCCTCTGATATTTATACTGTTTTTTTATATATGAAAAAATCGGATTCATTACAAAAAAATGTTCATCATTAAGAAATTTATAAAAAATAACATACCTGCTTATTTGTAATGATTAATCATGAAAATTAATCTAAAAATTATTATAAGATAAATAATTTAACCATTTTACATCAACACCCAATATAAAGTGAATTTTGTGAATAAAACATCCTTAAGAGTTATTTACCCGTTTATCAAATCTCTTTTTTCTTTATAATAATTGATAATAATCTTTAATATACATTCTTCCATATATAGTAATATATATTATTTAAACGGGAGAATGCTACGTGATTAAAATGAAGAGAATAAAAAAGGTAATGCTGTTTACTGCACTGCTGATACTCCTAATAGGAGCCGTAACTGCAAGCAACACAACCAATACAACAGTTACAAATGAAGAAACACAGACAGCATTACAAGATACAACACAAGTATCACAAACAGACACAACACAAGAAAAAAACAACAATAATAATGAAATTATAATGAATACAAAACAGGAAACCCCCACAACAAAAAACATACAAAAAAACACCAACAAAGCCAACACAAAA
>SUTQ01000038.1 GCA_015062805.1 Methanosphaera stadtmanae | reverse complement strand
AGATTAATTATTGGTTGATATAAATTAATAATATAAATAAATGTATGTAACGATTTCGTCTCTAACATTCCCCCACAATTATAACCTATTTTTTAAGGTTATAATTGATTATTTTTTTTATTTTAAAAAACTTAAGTTAATAAATTTTTAAGTCCATTGGCTGTGTTAATAATGAATTTCTAAATTTATCCATGGAAGATCCGTTTAGATATTTCGTAAAGCCATCTGCTAAATTGTTTTGAGATTTTACATATTTCAATATTATTTTATTGCTCTTTACTAATTCTCTTACATAGTGCAATCTTATGTCCATATGCTTTGTTCTTGGATTAATCGATTGGTTTTTTGCATTATAGATTGCAGCTTTATTGTCTATGTTGACTTCAATACCACTAATGTTGGATTTTAATTCCTTCAATAAGTTTATGTACCACATGCAATGTTTGCTACATTCGCTAAGACTATAGTATTCGGCCTCAGCTGTGGAAGTCGATACACAATGCTGTAGTTTTGAACACCAACTAGTAGGTGAATCTCCTATTGTAATTACAAATCCTGTAGTCGATCTTCTTGTTTTTGTGTCCCCAGCGTAGTCTGCATCTACGAAAGCTTTGACATTGGAGTTTCTTGATATGTTAATACCATATTTTATTGTTCCCTTTAAATATTTTAATATTCGTTTTAAATTTTCCCAATCTTCCAAGTTAGGTTCTTTTGATTTTTGTGCCGCTTTGGATACTGCATATAATATATCGGGTCTAGTACAGATACCTAAGTATAATAAGCTTCCAACAGCGCTTCTATAAGTAGTTTCATTCATTTTCGTTTTTCTTAATTCTTCATTTTCAATTGGTGTTATATTACGAATAGGAGTAGCACTTGACAATCCATATTTGATAATTATATCGTTTATATATCTTTCTTGATTTAAGAAATAACCGTTTTTATGCTTTACAAATTTTATTCCTATTATGAAATTGACTTCACCAATTTCTTTTATTTTGAATTTATTTTTTATCATATTTTTGATTTGATCTACTTTTGCTTTGTTACCTGCAAGTAGTATATCGTCCACATAAACAGCTATGAGGCATGTAATCTTGTTATGTTTATCTGTTGTAAAGTATATACATGGTTCACAAGTCAATCTTTTGAAGCCAATGTTTAGTAGATGCCCATTTAATTCATTGTTCCATTCCATTCCGCTTTGCTTTAAACCATATATGGCTTTCTTGAGTTTCCAGATGTATTTCTTGTGATCGGGATGTCCTTTTGGAGGCTCCATGTATATTTCTTCCTTTAGATGAGCGTTTAAATAAGCAGCATTAACATCTATTTGTTCTATTTGGAAATTATTTCTTGCAGCTATATGTGTAAATATTCTTATCGAATCTAGTTTTAAGGTGGGTGCAAATGTATCTTTATAGTCTATTCCATGTTGCTGTGTGAACCCTTTTGCTACAAGCCTTGTTTTTCTTTTGACTATGTCCCCTTTAGAATTTCTTTTGTATTTGAATATTAGTCTGGATTTGATAATATTAGCTTCTTCTGGGATTTCATCTTTATTTACTTGTTCATAAACTTTTAGGTCTCTCAAGTTGCCAAATTCATTTTCAGCAGAGTTAAACCATTCTTCTTGATCTTCGAGGTTGTATATATCGTCATAGTCTAAAGGTTCTCTTAAATTTTTATTTAATACTTGATTGTTACATATAAAAGTATTATTATTGTTAGGTGTTTGGTTTCCTTTAACTTTATTGTTTTGGTTGCTTATAATACTGTTGATATTCATATCGTTTGTTTCAGAATGAATGTTCGTATTTAAATGATTGTTGTTGTTTTTTGTTTGATTAGTGTTGATGTTATTATCATTGCTTTGAGTAGTATTAATAGTGTTATTTTGATTATTATTGATGTTGTTATTTTTGATAGTGCTGGTAACTTTGGGTTGATTTGTGCTATTAGTTGTATTTAGAGTAGAAGTGTTATTAGTGTTTTGGTCTTTTCCTTGTTTATTGAAATGAACTGTGTTTTTGTTTATGCTGTTTTCTGGAATAAATATTGATGCTGGTTTTGCGTTAATAGGATTTTTTGTGTAAGAGTTATTGTAGTAATAAGAACTACTATTCCCCCAAATTTCATAATTGGGAATAAAATTTTGATGGTCAGTACAGCAATTAGTCGTATAAAAATCTCCAGGATTGGATTCAAAAAATTCAACACTACGTGAGAGTATTATTTTATTGTTAGATGTGTCTAAAATTTTATAAGCTCTGGGGTTATCTGAATAACCAAGAAAAATACCAGGAGAAGCATTATTTTGAAATTTTGTTCTAAAGGATTTTGGGATGTAGTAATAGACTTTACATCCAAATACTCTTATATTTGAATAATCTACTTTTGATTTGTTTAGCCGTTCATATGGGATGATGTTGTTGATTCCACGATGTGGTAGTCGATTATGTATATAATTAGAGGTGTGAACGGCGTCTTCCCAAAAGTGTTTACTCAGCTTAGCATCGTTAAGCATTACTTTGGCAGATGAGATTAGAGTTCCATTGAATCGCTCAGCTCTTCCATTTTGCTGAGGATTGTGTGGAACAGTAAATTGTTGAATGATTCCGTAAGATTGACAGAAGTCCTTGAAGTTATTATTGCGGAATTCCGTACCATTATCAGACCGTAAATATTTTATTCTAGTATTGTACAAATTTTTTACGTTATTGAACCATTTATAAAAAGCGGGAAATGTGTAATCTTTACCTTTTAGAAAAAGAACCCATCCGTATCTAGAGTAATCGTCTAAAATAGTAAAAAAATATTTGTTTCCGTGAATGGATTCAGGTAATGGACCTACCAAGTCCAAGTGTAGTAGTTCAAAGATATGCTTAGTTGTATTGATATTTTTTGAATAAGGTTTGTTTTTAATCTTAGATTGAGCACATAGAGGACATTTTAATTTGATATCTGTCTTAAGTAATTTGTTTTTAATTGATTTTATATCGAAGTGACTAAACCTTCTGTGCCATAAATTTAATTTATCAGGAATCTTCATGTTAATATAGTTGATTTCATCATTTGTGCTTCTGGTATTATTGTCGTGTAGAAATATACGTTGGGTTGATAACCAAATGTTGAATGTGTTATTTGCATTTGAAATAATATTGGCGATTTTGTTTTGGTATTTGTCATAGATCGTGACATATGATTTGTTGTGATTGGTGTTAAATAAAATTTTATAATTTTGTTTAATTAAGTTTCCAATTGATATTAAATTTTTATTGATTAATGGTGAGTAATAAACATCTTCAATTGTGAATTCGTATTCATTAATGTATCCTATGAAGGTGCCAACTTTATTGATGATAATCGATTGATTATTTGCAAAAAATATTTTTTCATTGCAATATTTAATATTTGTGAGTTTATCTAGTCTGTTGGTGATGTTGATTGAAGCTCCTGAATCTAAGGTCCAACAGATTAATTCTTTATTAATAGACTTTGTTGATTTATTTTTATTATCTATTAAGTCTATAGTATTTGATTCATTTGTGTTGTAATCTTGAGAAAAACACTCTGCATATATATCGTTATAGTTGTTTCTTTGAATGTTATCTATAACCTTTTTGTTTTTTATATTTGATTTATTATAATTGTTTTTTCTTTTAAAATTTGTATTGCTTCTTCTTCTTAATTGGTTTCTTTTTCTTTTAAAGCAATTGTAAAAGAAATGCCCTCTTTTACCACAGTAGTTGCATTTTATATTTGGTCGTTTTGTATTTTTATTGATATTTTTGATATATCGTTTTGATTTTTCTTGATTCTTTTTGTATGTACTCTCAGCTGAAAAAATGTTTTTATTATTGTTTTCTTTAATGTAATTTGATTCTGTTAGATTGGATAACAAGATTTGTGGTATTACATTTTTTACATAATCGGTACATTTTTCCCAATCACTGTTGTATTGAAATACATTGATGAATCGAAGGTTTTCCGGTAGCGCCCTATTCAAAATACCGACTTTTGTGCTGGTGCTTAGATCTTCATCTATTTTTTCTAATTCTTCAATAGTGTTTTGAAGATCTGCCATAAATATATTTATATCTTGTTCTTCTTCGAACTTTAACTCGTTTAGCTTTTTCTTTAGTTCTAACTTTCTAGATTCCTTTGATTTAGTAAATGACTTTTCTAAGAGTTTCCAAACTTGATGAGCTGTTTTTCCATTTCCCTTTACTATTTCTTGAGTCTTTTCTCCTAAGGTGTTAAGTATCATCCACTTTGCTGTAATATCGTTGTTAATGTCATTTTCATTAGTATTTTTAGCATATACTAATGTGTTGTCAAATTGGTCTTCCGTGTAGTTTAATATGTCCTCTTTGATGTCTTTCTTTCTTAATTTCTTAATTTTTTCTTTAGTGGCGTAAAGTACTAGATCATTTATGGTCAATAAATAAAGGATGTTTCCTTTCCATCTCGGATAATTTTCAGTTGTTAATTCAATTACTCTATTGAAATTCTCAGAGTAATTGAAATTCACTATCTTCCTTGGATTGTCAGTAGCTTCCACGTTGATTACTTGATTAATTCTTCTTGGTGTCATTTTATTCTTTATTAATAATTGAAGTAATATTAATATATCTTATATTTAATTTTTAATATTGTTTTAAATTATTTAATATCAGAAGAGAATTTTGTGTTTTAGGATATTCTATTTTATATATATTATTTTTATTATTTTATTAATTATATATTAAAATTATATATATTTATATTAAAAATAAATTTTGTTTATATTATATATGTCCTTTGATTCGTATATAAAAATAAAAAATATAAAACATTTAAATTCATTGGGTACTATTAATAGTGACAAATTTTGTTTTGTATACATATATATTATTGTGAATATTGAAATTACTTTGTCTGTAACTATAAATGTATTTGATTGCTTTTATTCTTTATTAATTTAATTTAAATTTTATTTATTTTTAATGGATATGTTTACTCTTATTGGTTTTCTGTTTGTATGTTTTATATTATTGTTAATATTAATATTAATTTATGTAGTTTAGTTTTATTTTATTTATATTTTAAATTTGTTGTAAATTTTTTTTTATTATATCTGTCAAGAATGTTTAATGATTTATTATAACTTAATTTTTATTAAGATTTCTTAATATATATGATTTCAATTTTGTAATATAATATATAAGTGCTGTTTCTTCCAAGTCAGTAATACTATCGGTAATACTTCTGCAATACATTCATAGGAAACATCCTTTATAATTATAAACTTTTCATTAAAACTTGGATATTTTAAAATAGAAGCATTTATTATTTTTTCTTTTTGAAAATCAAAACTTTGTTGATGTTCGAAATTCCATTTATATTTATCATTTTTTCTTAACAATATATATAAAGTAGTTCAATAAAGTTTCTATAATATCTTACTTCTCCAAGAAAGGAGTGTAATTAATGAATATCAACTGGTGCTTCCCATTA
>SUTQ01000016.1 GCA_015062805.1 Methanosphaera stadtmanae | reverse complement strand
TTGTTTAGGTTTATGTATGTGTATTGTGGTCCTGTGCTTTTTACGTTGAATGTTTTTGTAATAGTTGCCCCTTTGAATCTGGTGTTTCCTGGGTATGATACTGTTACTGTGTTGGTTCCTGCTTTGTTTGTTTTGTAGTTAAAACTGAAGTATCCGTTGTCATTGGTTCTTGAGTAATATTTGTTTCCGTTTATGTTTATTGTCATTGGTGTTTGTCTTAGTGGTTTTGATTGATCATAATAATAGTATCCACTAATAGTTGTTATTTCATTCATATTAACTTCTTTTAAGTTGTTTAGTGTTATGTATGTATATTGTGGTCCTGTACTTTTTACGTTGAATGTTTTTGTAGAAGTTGCCCCTTTGAATCTGGTGTTTCCTGGGTATGATACTGTTACTGTGTTGGTTCCTGCTTTGTTTGTTTTGTAACTATAACTGAAATAACCATTGTCATTGGTTTTAGCGTAGTATTTTGCTCCATTGATGTTAATTGTCATTGTAGTTAATCTTAGTGGTTTTGACTGATCGTAGTAGTAATTTCCACTAATCGTTACAGTTTCTCCTTTATTAACTTCTTTAATATTGTTTAAAACAATTCGTGTTGGATATTGTCCATCCACATTAAAAGTTCTTTTTGCATTTGTTGCTGCATATCTAGTATTTCCAGCCCATGAAACCGTGATTGTTTTTGAACCTGGTGTTTTTGCCAAATATTCTCCGAAGTAATCCCCATAGTTATCTGTTTGACTATAATATGCTTCACCATTTACATCAACTTTTAAGTGTGTATATCTTAATGGATTATTATTGACATCGGTAAAAGTACCACTAATTAATACACTATCGTCTACTGATACATTAGGAACAGGATCAATAGATATCTTAGTTGCTGTAGGACTACTTGTTTTTACATCTTCATTGTAATAATCTTTTTTAATGTATTCCTTATTATCATTTATTACATTTTCTTTAACTTCAGATACTGTATCTGTAGTTTTAGTTATTTTTTCGGATATTGTATGTGTTTGTTCTGTAGTGTTAGATTCCACATCCGTTGCACTTACGATTCCGATTAATAAAATGCATAATGTAATAAATAATAACAATATTTTAATGTTTTTATTTATCATAGATTATCCTTCCTTATTATTTGAATAAATAATATTTATTCTGAATTAATATAATAGAGGTCTATAAACTTAAGAATAATTAGATTAAGAATAATTTCATCCATGGATTATTTAATTCAGATAATAAATAATATATATTCCATTAATATATAAATATCTCGAAATTTATTAAAAAATATAAAAATTATCATTTATATATTAATAAATCAAACTAATTGGAATATTTAGTTTTATAAAAAATAAACTTTTTAATACAAATAAATAAATTAAAAAAAAGAAAAAAGTTATTTTATGATAATTAATATACAACAGTGTCTGTATTTCTATCATAATGGTATCCATTATCTAATAAATATTGTTCATGTGACGTGATTTTACGATAAGTTACCAATACTATATATGGTGTATATCCAGATACTAATTTATGACCTAAATACTCTTGATAACCATAATCAATTGAATATCCATCACTATAAATATATCCATTACTATCTTTGAAATAGAATGTTGCATCCATAATGAATACGTGAGGTGCACTGTAAGTATCCGTATTTTCATCATATCCTATTACTTCTACATGTACTCCTTTATCATATTGACCCTCATATGTTTGATACCATGTATCGAATCTATCTTTTCCTACTTGTACTTGGGTTTGAGCAAAACCATTGAGTAGTGGATAAGTATATAATTCTACTGTGTATGTTTCTTTAGTCACAGTAAATGAAGTACTATCTGAATCTCCATAATATTTATCATTTCCTGGATAGGATACTTCTACATAGTTTGTTCCTAAAGTATTTGTTTTATAGTTATAGGAATAGTATCCATAGTTATCAGTTCTTGCATAATATGTGTTTCCGTTAATGTTAATTGTTATTGCTGTTGATTTTAGTGGGTTGTAGTTTTCATCTGTATATCTTCCACTTATCTGTGCAATGTCGCCAATGATTATATTTGATATTGAATTTAATGATAATATTGTAGAAATTTTGTATACATAGAATGTTGTGTTATCACTTGCTCCAGAATATCTTTCATTTCCAGGATATGATACTGTAACATTATTGGTTCCTCCTTTTTGTGGGTTATAATTTAGTGAATAGTATCCGTAGTTATCTGTTTTAGCATAATACTTATTTCCATTAATGTTAATGGTTATTGTGGTAGCTTTTAGAGGATTGTAATCGTTATCAGTATATCTTCCGGATATGGATACACTTTCGCCAATAGTTGCGGATGAAATATTGTTAACATATAGGTAAGTTTCTTTAGGAGATACATAGAAACTACTAAAATCGGAAGATTTTGCATAATTCTTTGTTCCGTTGAATGTGGCAGTCACGGTATTATATCCTACAGTATTTACTTTATAATTATAATAGAAGTATCCATAGCTATCGGTTCTTGCAACATAATTTTTTCCATTGATGTTAAGGAATACGCCTGTGCCTTTTAAAGCATTATAATTCGCATCTTTCAAATATCCTTCAAGGTATACTGTATCTCCATATTCTTTTGAGGATATTCCATATAAATAAGTTGAAGTGTTTACTATAGCAACATTGAATGTTTTTGTAGTGCTGGCTGCTTTGAAGTTTGTGTTTCCAGGATAGGAAACCGTGACATTGTTTGTTCCTGCTTTAATTGTTTTGTAGTTGTATGTGAAGTATCCGTTGCTGTTTGTTTTTGCGTAGTATTTTGCTCCGTTTATGTTTAGTGTCATTGTTGTTTGTCTTAGTGGTTTTGCTTGGTCGTAGTAGTAGTATCCACTTATTGTAGTGGTTTCTCCAACTTTAACATTTTTGATGCTGTTTAATGTTATGTACGTGTATTCTGGTCCTATATTTTTGACGTTGAATGTTTTTGTTGTAGTGGCAGCTTTGAAGTTTGTGTTTCCGGGGTATGATACTGTCAGCGTGTTTGTTCCTGTTTTTGTTGTTTTGTAGTTGTATGTGAAGTATCCGTTGCTGTTTGTTTTTGCGTAGTATTTTGCTCCGTTTATGTTTAGTGTCATTGTTGTTTGTCTTAGTGGTTTTGCTTGGTCGTAGTAGTAGTATCCACTTATTGTGGTGTATTCACCTAATTTAACTTCTTTTATGTTGTTTAGTGTGATGTATGTGTATTGTGGTCCTACACTTTTGACGTTGAATGTTTTTGAACTGGTTGCTTCTTTGAATCGTGTATTTCCTGCATAGAATGCTGTTATTGTGTTTGTTCCTGTTTTTGTTGTTTTGTAGTTGTATGTGAAGTATCCGTTGTTGTCTGTTTTTGCGTAGTATTTTGCTCCGTTTATGTTTAGTGTCATTGTTGTTTGTTTTAGAGGTTTATTTTGATCATAGTAATAATATCCGCTTATTGTTACAGTATCACCAAGATTAACATCTTTAATGCTGTTTAAAACTATTTTTGTTGGATATTGTCCTTCTACATAAAATGTTCTTTTTGCACTTGATGCAGCATAATTGGTATTTCCAGCCCAGGATACTGTAATGGTTTTTGTACCAGGGGTAGTTGCAAAGTATTCTCCAAAGTAGTCACCATAATCATCTGTTTCAGTGTAATAAGAATCTCCATTAACATCTAATTTTAGATGAGTGTATCTTAATGGATTATTGTTGGCATCGGTAAATGTTCCCATAACAAAAACACTTTCATCTACAGATATGTCTGGAACGTAATCTATAGAATTTTTAGTTTGTTTTTGACTGGCAGCTTTAACAGGTTCTGTTTTGGTGTCTTTTTTGATTTCTTCTTTATTATTATCATTTATCACATTTTCCTTAACTTCAGATATTGTATCCACAGTATCCGTTGTTTTTTCTGAAATTGTGGGTGTAACATCCGTTGTATCATTTGATTCAACATCTCTTGCACTTACAATTCCTATTTATAGAATGCATAATGTAATAAATAATAACAATTTTTTAATGTTCTTATTTACCATATATTAATCATTCCTTTGTTGTTTTTATAATAAATCATAATTTATTCTGAATTATTATTTACAGGATATAGTAAATTCTAAAATAAAAAACTGTTTAAATATAAAAGATATTCTTTTATGTTTTGAATAATATATTTTCAATGTGATTTTCTTTAATGAAAAACTGTAGAATAAAAATATTTTCAAACAATTCTTTTGAAATTAATTTTTTTTATCTTATAATTATTCTAAACAATTTTTTATTAATTATATCTTAGTTTCTTTCTTATTTTTAAATAATAATATTCTGTAAACATTATTTGGGGAAATTATTCCATTTAAAGAATAATTTTATATTACTATATGTGGAATATAATAATTCATATATTGTAATTTAATATTCCATTTATATATAAGTATGTATATTATATTGATTGAATTATAACCTGACAATTATTTATATTTAAATAAGCCAGATTATCTGGAATATTTAATAGAAAAAAATATATAAAAATAATACTAAATATAAAATTTAAATTAGCTGTAAAAACGAGGATAAACAACAGTGATATTGTAAAAATAGAAATCAGTCCATTTTACCAATGATGCAAATATCGTATAGGACTATCCAACGGTAATCCGGATACTTACTTTGATTTTTGAGAAGATTTAAAGGAATTGTTTGACATCGATCTATTAATGTTGGAGGATTGCTTTCCTTTGGACTATATTCCTGAGGTGTATACTCCATAAAAATCACTTTCAATCTAATCTTTTCCATATTGAAAATTAATGAAAAGATATAAGTTTATATAATACTTACATTAATAAAATAATTTGTCATGGTGTATTGGTTTTAAAACCTCCTTTTACTTAAGGATAATGTTATGGTGTTTTAAAGGTTAATTATATGATTTATTACTCCAATGACTATGATTATCTTTAAAATACTTTTATCCTGTATACTTATTTTCCATTAATTCTAAAATATAAATTACAAATAAGCTTTTATAATAAGTTGATTAAAAGTAGAAGAAATCGGATGATACATCAATTACTAATTCATATCATCCGTTTATTTATAGTTTAATATTTTTAATTAACACGTTCCAGTGTATCAATTATTTGAGTAACCGGATTGTCATCATATTCAGGTATTTCCTGATCTTCATATAAGTTCAATGTTATAATGTATGTTTGCCCGTTCTTTTCAAAGGTATAAACGCAGGAGTTCACGCCATCCTTATAGTAGTTCTGTTGATTAATCTGAGCACCATCAAACTCATAATCCCGTTCTCCGATAAAGGCATAACCCTTTTCAATACGTTTTTGCATAGCTTCTTCGTTATCGATTACTGGACCTTCATACATAGTCATTACATATTCATCATTATAGAGTATGGCCTGGTTTCCCTGTTCTTGCAGACCATATCCATCAGGCAATGAAAGGATGAATTTCCAACCACATATGTGTCAGCATAAATTGCTGAGATACTACAAAGAGATATAAGAATCAATCCCATAACGAAAAGTGATTTATATTTCATAACACAATCATCTCCACTTATCCCTAGTTTTTTCACACATTTATCTATTATTTAAAGATAATACTTATCTTATGCTTTAAAACTTTAATTAAATCTATTAACTAATATAATATAAATAATTTAACTAAAATTAATAGATTAATTTCTAGAATAATCTGATATTTCTAAATTAAAATCTTAACAGAACAATATTCTATTCTAATTTTATAAGATTAATCTAAAAAATAAGCAATGACTTAAATTAGCTAACATAATTATATTAAACTGTAATGATATATTTTTATATATATATATATCATTAAATGATATAATATTAATCTTCAAATTATAAATGTAAATAGGAGATATGGAGGAGAAATATGAATAATATGAAAAAATTATTCTTATTAACCACACTGCTTATACTTTTGATTGGAGTAGTAAGTGCAAGTGAAGTATCTGATGATTCTTACACTAACTGTGAAAAAGTATTGGATGAAGTTGGTGATTCAACAGATTTGGATAATAGTGTGGTTAATGGGAATGAAAATACAAAATCTTCTGTTCAAACGGCGGATAATCAAATAACTAAAAATTATAATAAATCCATTAAAGAAGCTAACAATAACGTTTATGTAAACAATTATGATGAGTTTGCAAAACAGATGAATCTTATGCAGCAAAGTAAAGATAAAGATTTTACTATAAATTTAAGACCGGGAAATTATAATGCAACATGTGATATATCTGTTAATACTATGGCAAATTCACATAAAGTGATAATTAACGGAAATAACATTACTTTGAATGGAAAACAATTAGAGTTATTTATAGGTGTATTAGAGGGAGATACTCTTGAATTGAATGACATTACTATAAAAAATTATAAAACTTCATCTTCATCTATGTTGTATATATTTGAAAATTGTAGACTGAAATTACATAATTCAAAGTTTATAAATATCAATGATGATTACTTGATATATAACATGGGTAACCTTAGCATTAGAGACTCATCATTCGTTAATTCTACAGGAATGACAATAAACAATTTTAATGGAAAGTTTAGCATTAATAATTCATCATTTATCAATAATAAGGTAACTTCTAATTATACATATGCTGGAGTAATAATGATGGATTCATGGAACAATCAGACGTTTATTATAAATAATACCTCATTTATCAATAACTACAATGATGGTATTTATAACCATGCTGATGTATTTTATTCGGTTATGGATAATGGAAAAGTAGTAATTCAAAATTCAAAATTCTTTAATAATGGAATTAGAGATTATCCTTGTATTGCCATTTCCGGTAAAATGAAATATGAAATTGTATCCTGTTTATTTGATAATAATAATTTTGCTATATCAAATGAAGGTAATTTAACCTTAATTGATACAAAACTATCTAATCATAGCTATTGTACAATAGCTAATATAGGTAATCTCAAAATAAATAACTGTAAATTTAACAATAATAAGGATGAATACGGTTATAATTCTGTAATAATCAATAGTGCAACTACTACTATATATAATTCTACTTTCTTTAATAATAGTCTTGTAAGTGCTATTGATAATCGTGCTAATATGAATATATACAATTCAAAATTCTTTAATAATAGTGCAAAAACTGGTGGGGCCATTCTTAATAAGGCTAATCTTACATTGAACAATTCTATACTTATGAATAATACTGCACGAAATATTGTCAGATGGCTAGATAACTCAGGAGAAACATTAATTGATCAAGGTCAAGGTGGTGCGATATATAACTCTGGAGAATTGAAACTAATAGATTCTACAATATCTGAAAACCATGCATCTAGGGGAGATAATATATATTTTAATATGATAACTATTAATAAAATTAGTCCTAAACAATATATGGATGAATTTAATATTTCAGGACAATTAAATGAATGTATAAACAATCATACTAACAATATTCCTTTAAAAGTAAATCTAAATGGAAAAATGTATGATGTTAAAACAGATGCTAAAGGTTTTTTCAATTTGAACGCTAAAGCTGATTTAATTGGAGCAAATATAGTATCAATTCGTTATGAAGCAAATGAAACAGATGAATGGACTACCTGGACATCAAATATTACTAGCATTGTAACATTCAATGTTTCAAAAAAAGCTACAAAAATTGTATTGAATCCCATTACTGGAGTTAAAGTAAATAATAATGTTAATGTAACAGGTAAATTCACAGACATTAAAAACAATCCTCTAAGATACACTCCTGTAAAACTAAAGATCAACAATCAAGATACCACAGCGACAACGGATGCTAATGGAATATTTAATATAACATTCAAAGCTACTAAAGAGGGAACAAATAATATAACTGCATCATATCAGGGTAATGCAAGATATGCTGCCACAACCACAAAAACAACATTCAATGTAGGTTCTAAGATAGTCAGTGTAATAAAAATCAATCCTATTGGAAATAAACAATATTCTGATCAAGTGATTATCTCTGGTAGATTCACCGATGATGCCGGTAATTCATTACGTTACACTCCATTGAATCTTGTCCTTAATGGCAATGCAAATCGTGTAACAACAGATGCAAACGGATATTATAACTTTACAACTAAAGCATCTGTCATAGGTAAGAATAATGTGACAGTATCCTATGCAGGTAATGCAAGATATACGGCTTCAAAACAAAGTGTGCAATTTACAGTTACCAAGAAGAATACAAAGATTACATTTGATAAAATACTAACTCAGGCTATCAATACAAATGTTAAAATTTCAGGTAAATTCACGGATAATGATGGAAACAGCTTAAGATACACGCCAGTAATTTTGAAAATCAACAATGATAAGGTGACAGTTAAAACGGATGGACAGGGAGTATTCACATACACTGTCAAAGTAACCAAATCAGGATTAAACAATGTAACTGGTTCATATAATGGAAATGCAAGATATGCAGCAACATCACAAATACTAAACTTCTATGTGGGCAAGGCAACAAAACTCACAGTACAAACTACAAAGACGGTAGAATACACAGATAACATTGTCATCATAGGAAAATTCACTGATGCTGCTGGAAACAACCTTAGATACACTCCTATCAAATTAACGATTAACGGTCAGGAAACAACAGTTACAACGGATGCATATGGAAATTATAACTATACTATCAAAGCTACTAAAGTAGGAACCAATACAATCACAGCATCATACAACGGTAATGCTAGATATGCCGCAGCAACAACAACAATTACACTTAGTATAGTACCTAAAACAACAAAAATAAGCTTAGCAAAAACGGATACAACAGACACTAAATTAAAAACTATTACAGGTAAATTCACTGATTGTGATGGAAACAATTTAAGGTACACTCCATTAACAATCAAAATTAACAATCAAGAAAGTAAAGTAACAACAGATGGATATGGTAACTTTAAATTCACAGCAACCATCAATCCAAACATTACAAATAATATAACTTCATCATACGCTGGAAATGCACGATACGCTGCAACAACAACTAAAATATCCATATAACATTAGTTACCTTTTTTCTTTATTTTTTTTCATTCATTGCAAATTATTTAATAATTATCTATAAGATAATATAATATAGGAGAATATAACATGGATATTGCAATAGAATTTTTTATCTTTTCTTTGATACTTTTTTTAATAATCATTTCATTATTTAAATTAGTTTATAAGTATTTAAAGAATAATTCCCATATTAGAATTCTAAACATGGAGGAATATTTCCAGTAGAAGAAATACAAACATTAAAGCAAGTTTCGTATCTGATTATGATGACATTGTTTGTGATTGATATTTTCTACCAGTTAACTTTTCAGACTAACGATTTGATATTTTTTGCAGTATTTGATATTATAATATCTTTATTTGCCATATGCTTAATTAAATATGAGAATATCAAATCGGCGATATTGGCATTTGCATTAATGCCTTTTATAAGCTTTGACTATCTGGTCTTGGATTCATCTGAGTTGTTCTTGTGGATATTGTTGATTATTCATTTCATAGCTTTGGTGTATATGGTATTATATTTTTATCGGCGTTTTAAAAGATACACTAAATCTAATGGTTTAAGTTATTCCATTCTCATGTTATTTGGTATAATCTTTTTCAGTTTCATCTGGACAGCTTTTGTTGAGGAAGTGAGTTTGCTGGATTCTCTTATAATGGTTTCTAATGCCTTTACAAGTAATGGTTACGCTATACTTGGAACTACAATTGCCGGAAAAATTAATGGTTTATTCCTTGTATGGGCGGGTTATGTACTTTCGGGAGTAGGTACAGCCACACTTACGCTTGCATTGATTACCAGATATTATAACAAGAAATTTGATGAATTGAAAGAAATGATTGAGGAATTAAAAGAAGAAAAAGAGTCAAAGTAACATGCTTTTTCTCACGTTACTATTTTTTTTTATTGATAATTATATTAAAAAGTATTTTTTATATTAATTATTTTGAAAATGAGTTTTAAGGATGTGACAGTCTACTTGCTTGTAAAGTTTCTCTTAAAACATGTCTTAAAAAGAAAAGGAAAATAAAAACGTATCCAAAAAAAATTGGTGGAGGTTATATGTTCATCTAATTAAACATATACTCTTCCTTTTTACTGTTTTGATAATTGATTTCAGGATATTCGTTTAGTGGATATATTGCTAACTCGTCACTTGTCAAGTCATAGTTATACATGTTTACCGCATTTATTTGGCTGTTGTAGTATGTTTTGTAGTAGTAGATTCCCTTGTCGGTGTTAATGCATGATGAGTAGATGGTGTATTCATATTTGCCGGGTTCCACTTCACAGCATCCCCTTGTTTGCGATACACTCTCCAGTGTGTGGAAGAATTGGTTGACGTTTTCCTCTTCGCTGTCTCCGATAATCAAATTGTGTAGGGTGAAAGTGGCTCTCACAAATCTTGAGCTGGATGAAAGGTCTCCAGGTAATCCCATAGCACCCATTCCTCTGGAGTATGTGTCCAGTTCAAGGCTTTCACTGAAAGTGTTTTCTGGTGTTTTGCTGGATAGGTGCCTGTAGTTGTTTAGGTTAAACAGTTGTTTGTCAAAGGATGGGGCATTGGTTAATACGTTGGCCTTGTTTTTATAGACTTTCAATCCCTTTTTTTCACATTCCACTACTATTGACTCGTTCTTATCAGATATCATCCAATGTAATGGTGACAACGGTAGTTCATCACTGAAGTTGATGTTAACAAGATTTATGTTTTCTATCAGTTCCATTGCCTGGGCAACACTTTCACATTGACTAAGTATCCATGGTATAAATTCGAATGGCGTGATGTTGTCCTTGTTTTCATCATATTCTTTGTATACTGCTTTGGGATAGTTTAGTCCTGCCATGCCTAATCCTTTTTCGTTGCATGCCTCATAGTAGAGTGGGTAGTTGTCGACCACAAAGGCCATTCCAATTATTGCATAGTGTGAATCGATATCATCTACTTCCCTGAATTTAAAGGAGTAATCCTGTGGTGTTATGACTACGCTTTCATTGTATGAATATTCCAAATCCAAGTTTCTTCCAAAATAATGGTCTTCTGCTAAAAGACTGATTGATGTACACATATCATATATCTCCTTAATACGATAATTCTTTTATATGTAGTATTTTATTTCTAGTATAATAATTAGATTTCCTTAATTATTCCTGTTTTTGATATATTTTATTTTAATATTTCTCTAAAAACTTATAAATAATGGAGTATATACATCATATAAGAACTAATATCAATGAATATCATTAAATATTTTATTAAATAAAATAAAAAATGCTTTTGCTAAAATATTATCTTTATTTAGAAGTATTTAATGATTCAAATATTCATTAAATAATATAGGGCTGTAGAAAATGACTTCTAAATTAATTCAGGCTTTAATAATCATTTTTATAATTTCCTGTACAATATCAACTGTCGCAGCAGTTGATAATAACGAAACATATTCGGTAGATAACACTAATTATAATGATGTAATTGCCATGGACAATAATTATTTAAATGGTTTAAACGTTCAGGATACTGAATCATTAAGTTATCCTAGGATAGCAGTACATATTTGAATAAAAACGATAATCCATATAAGTCAAATACATCAACATCAGATATGGACTCTACTAAAAAGTATTATGGGATTGTGGATTTAGGATCTAATGTGCTATCATTAAAGATTTATGAAGAAGAAAATAATGAGATTAGTATTGCATTAACCGAAGATAAAACATCCGTTACCGCAGAGTATAAAGAGGATAATGAATTAAGTCAAGAGGGAATCAACCAATTAATAACTATTCTAAAAGATTTTGATGGAATACTGAATTCATATAATGTTGATCAAAAATATTTTTTTGCAACTGCCAGTTTAAGAAAGATTGATAATACTGATGAAGTCATTACAAGTGTAAAAAATCAATCGGGCATTGACCTTCATGTATTAACTGGTGAAGAGGAGGCAAAGGTTGGATTTGATGCCGTCAAATTCACTGACTTAACTGATGATAACGGCTTACTTATAGATCTTGGTGGTGGAAGCTGTGAAGTTATTCCGTTTGTGAATAAAACTCCGTATCCATGAAAAGTATTCCTATTGGATCATTATCATGTTATACGGAATATGTGAATTCTACGTTTCCCAATGAGAATGAAATTGAGGACATTCGAAATAGAGTGGAATTTGAATTAAACAAACTTAATATAACTAATTCGGAGCCAATATACGACTTGTACGGAAATGGTGGAACAATTTATACAATTAAACAGGTTTTGATATATTTAGGTGAAATCAATAATGATACTTATGTCATTTCAACATCAAAACTGGATTCATTGTTGAACAGACTCTTACAAAACACTACAGAAACATATAATATTATATCCAACGTATCTGCCAGTAGAATTAACACTTTGTTACCAGGAATAGTTATTACAAAACAAATATCAAATCATTTCCAAGCTAGAACTTTGCATTTCTGTAAAAGTCAACTTGAGGAGGGAATATTGTATCTAATTAAAAACAAGAACATTTACAATAACTCCCAGTCAATCATAAATGATATTAACGAGAGTAATGAGGATAAGAAAATTATTGTAAGTGATGTAAGAGTTACATGGGATGATGATATTTACATTCTTCCAGATAATATTGAAATCATAATGGATGATGTAATTTTACCCGTTGACAATGATTCCTATAGTAATCAATATAATGAAACTGCATCAAATAATAATGCAAGTGATTTGACTGAAAACAATTCAAACGTAATTCCATTGGTACTGGTATTGTTATGTTTTATTCCAATTGCAATTTATAATTATAAGAAATAAAAATCGATATAACACAACTAATTTTATTTTTTTAATAATCTTTTTTCTTATTATTCGCCATTCTTTTGTTTATTCTTTATCATCAAAATTTATTATTTTTAATCAATTAAATAGTTATAGCTAAATAATGTAAACTTTTTACGAAGATTAAGTTAAATATTAATATTTTAGAATACTAATACTAATATATAGGTTGATGATTATGTTAGCTAATGAAGAAACTAAATTAAACAAGTATCATTATAGGGTATTTGGTTTAAGCTGGGCCGGATGGGTTTTTGATTTCTATGATTTGGTTTTGTTTACTTTTCTTGTATCGGAACTTCAGGCCAGTTTAAATTTTTCTGCAGATATGTTATCCCTATGCCTTGGAATATCATTGTTTGCCACAGGTTTTGGTGGAATAATCTTTGGAGCATTGGGAGATAAATATGGTCGTAAAAACGTATTGCAATGGACAATTATTGTATATTCCGTAGGTACATTGTTGAGTGCAATGTCATGGGATTTCTATTCACTGGTACTTTTTAGATTCATCACGGGCTTCGGTGTTGGAGGAGAATGGGCTACCGGTCAAATTTATATTAATGAAACCTTCCCGGACAATTTAAGAGCCAAGTTTGGAGCTTTCATGCAATCTGGTGCACCGGTTGGAGTGATATTAGCTTCAATAGTAGGTGGTGTAATAAGTCCGATAATCGGTTGGAGAATGACATTTTTACTATCAATCATTCCTGCAATGATGGTTGTATACATACGAAAATATCTTAACGAATCAGAGGTATGGCTTAACAATAAGGATCAGTATGTTAACAAGAACATATTTGAGGAATTCAAGCAGTTAATCTCAAAAGAGTATAGGAAAATATTCCTTTTGTCATTGGTATTATGTATATTTGGTATGTCCGCATACTGGTTTACGTATTCATGGCTGCCGACTTATCTGGCAAAAGAAAGAGGTCTGGCATTAATAGGTTCTACAATCGGAATCATTATTATCCAGTGCGGTGACTTTACTGGTTATACAAGTTTCGGGTTCGTTGCTGAAAAACTGGGAAGACGGCCAGCATTTACAATCTACAGTTTCATCATGGCTATAAGCATATCAATGATTACGCTATGTTGGAATCAGATAGATGCGGTTCCAGATTTGATATTCGTGTTCATGTTCCTAACCGGATTTGGAACTGGATTTTTCGGAGGTTTCGGTGCTTTGTTCTCAGAACTCTTCCCTACAAAAATCAGAAATACGGGTGTCGGAACGGTATTCAATCTTGCACGTGGAATACAGTTTATCACTCCAGTAATCATAACATTTATTGCAACGTACTTCGACTTAAGTTATGGTATAGCCATAGCAGCAATATTTGCCTTACTTTGTGGTATTTGGATCTGGCTATTCCCTGAAACTAAAGGAACAAGTGTAAAAGAGTTAAATTAAGGTTAAAATAAGATTTTAATTAACTTTTATTATATTCATTTTTTTTATTTTTTTATGGTAAAAATATTTTTCAAAATATTTCTCTTTTAAACATTTATATACTACCTTTAATAAATATAACATTGTGAAATATAACAATGTTAATTTTTAAAATATTAATCAATTAAGGAAAAAAAACAACATTAATGAATATAACAATGTTAATAATAAATTATATAAGGAGTTATAAAAAATGCCAGAAAAGTTAATCTATATGGATAATTCAGCAACATCACCTGTAAACCCAGAAGTATTGGAAGCAATGCTCCCATATTTCAATGAAGAATATGGTAACGCATCAACACTATACACTTTGGGAGTTGAAGCAAAAAAAGCAGTAGACAAAGCAAGACAACAGGTAGCGGAATTAATTAATGCAGAAGTCGATGAAATCACATTCACTAGTGGTGGTTCTGAATCAGATAATATGATTATTAAGGGAGTAGCACTAAAAGAAAAACAGAAAGCAACAGAAGAAAACCCAAGAAACCATATTATCACTTCAACAATTGAACATCCTGCAGTACTGGAAACGTGTAAATTCCTTGAAAAATTCGGTTATGAAGTAACATACTTACCGGTAGGTGAAAGTGGAATAATTGACCTGGAAGATTTGGAAAATGCAATAAAGGACAGTACAATACTGATTTCAATAATGCATTCAAACAATGAAATAGGTTCCATTCAACCAACAAAAGAAATTGGAGAAATTGCACATAAACACGATGTGTTATTCCATTCAGATGCGGTACAAAGTGCAGGAAAAATACCTGTGGATGTAAAAGACCAAAACATTGATTTACTTTCCATTTCAGCACATAAAATCAATGGTCCTAAAGGTGTAGGAGCAGTATACATTAAAAAGGGAGTTTACTTGGAAGTACTAATCCATGGAGGAGGACAGGAAAAAGGATTACGTTCAGGAACAGAAAATGTACCGGGCATAGTCGGATTGGGGAAAGCTGCAGAAATAGCAAAGAACAATCTTAAAGAAAACATGGAACATAACCGGCAAATAAGGGACGAACTGATAGAAAAGGTCACCAGCACCATCAAAGATTCCTATGTAAACGGTAGCCTTGAAAATAGATTACCAAACAATGTACACTTCAGATTTTCAGGTATTGAAGGTGAATCATTGATTCTGAGACTGGATAAAAAAGGAATCAATGGAGCAACAGGTTCAGCATGTTCAACTCATGACTTAAAGGGTTCCCACGTATTGGCAGCAATAGGAATTAAACCAGCATTATCACATGGTTCACTTAGACTATCCATAGGACCTGAAAACAATATTGAAGACGTAGATTATATTGTGGAATCAATAAGTGAAGTTGTAAGCTATTTAAGAAATATATCACCACTATGGGACAATAAGACTGATACATATATAGGTGACATGTTTGAAAAGGAAGTAGATGAAGAAGACTTGGACAGATACTAATTAAAGGAGGAATAAATATGGAAGAATACAGTGATAAGGTAAAAGATCATTACATGCATCCTCGGAACACAGGAGTAATAGAAAATCCAAGTGGTGAAGGAACCGTGGGAAATCCGGTTTGTGGGGATATAATGACAATATATATTAATGTTGATGAAAATGATGTATTGACTGACGTAAAGTTCAGCACATTCGGTTGCGGTGCAGCAATAGCAACAAGCAGTATGATTACTGAAATGGCAGTAGGCATGACTGTTGATGAAGCATATCAGATTACAAGAAATGATGTGGCTGAAGAACTTGATGGACTACCACCAATCAAATTGCATTGCTCAAATTTGGCAGCAGATGCACTACAAGCAGCCATAGATAACTATCGTGCTAAAAAGGATGGAGAGTTATAATCTTTCATCCATTATGGAGGCATAATATGTCTTATGAAGATGATTGGGATCAAAAATACATTGAAAATATGAAGGAAATTGATAGTAAAACGGAATCATCAATAATATTAAACTACAGATTCATCACAGAAAAATACTTTGAAATGTATGAGGTAGCGTTAAATGCAGGGACTATAATGCCATATAGATTCAATCCACTTGGATTGGCATATAGGGGAAATGAACACAATAGACCAACAAAATTAAATAATTTCGATCCAAAAGTTAAGGAAAGGCTTGTAAAATCTTATGCCAAAAGAAATCAATTGATTAATAAATATACAAATGTAGAATCGGATTCTAAAGAAAAATATACTGAATTTCTCGATAAAGAGATATATGATTTTATTGAAGAATTCCCTCAATATAAGGATGTAATATTAAGAGAAAAATAATGTGCCATAATTAATTAAAATTCACATCCTTTAATTCTTTTTTTTTTACAGAATGTTTTAATAATTAATAAGTTGAATAATTCATTATGTATAAATAGTTTTTTTAAAGAAGTATTTGTATGGGGGTCAGATAATTATGATACTATAAATTCTTCGAATCTGAATTTATTTTCTTTTTTATAATCGGATTTATTTCTTCCGAACTTGCTGGTTACTACATAGATTATATCCCCATGTGTAAGTTGAAATTCTTCTTTTTTGACGGGTTTATGTAATAGTTTAGCTATTCTTCTGGAACTTATTGAACTTACAGCATCCTTTGTATTTTTTAGGAATTTACTTTTTTTTATTGTTCTGGTATTTACTATTAATTCTTCATTTGGAAACATTTGTGCTGAAAAATTATCAGTTACGTATATCATATTATTCTCCTCCTATTTCATAATAATTTTTTTATAGTTGTATTCAATTTCGTTACATTCATTTTTTTGAGAAATGACTAGATATAATATATCATTTATTTCAAGTTGAATGTTCATTCTATTTTTCTCCATGTTCACATGATCAGCAGTATTTTGATGACCAATTGAACTAATAAGTTCGTTTTTTACACTTTGTATTTCCTCAAATGTTGTTGGTCCAATTGTAAATGTTGGATTTGTATATGGATTTAACATTTTCGGACTAAATGCATTTGATATATATTTCATTATTTTGCCTCCATTATAATTGGTGATTAAAAAAAATTATACACAACACTCCAATCTTGATGTTTGATTAGAATGTCGTGTTCCCTTAATGTCAGTAAGACCCACTTAAAAAAAAACAAAAGGTGTTCCATAATTATAGATATTTCTAGTTATTTATTTTTTTTACATTTTGATTCCTCCTATTTTTTTATCCAGTATTATAAAAAAAATATATTTCATATTCAACCTTCATTTGCCCTGGATTTACGGCCTGGATAAATATGTCCCTAGTAAAACTACACTCAAATTAAAAAGGTAATAAAAAAAATGATATATAATAATTCATTTATTTATTACATTCTAACACCCCCAGTGCTTATATATTCTTTATAGGTAATCATTATACTGATGATGTGATAGTTGTTTTCTATCATACCAACACGATTTATGTATGTAAATGTTACATACATTTTCGTCGTGTAATATACACTTTAGACAAAGTAGTATATAAATGTTTTGTAAGTATCAAATATTTACAAAATAATTATTTTAAAAAATTATGATCTAATTATATAATATAAATCTATATAATGTTAGATTTATTAAAATAAAGGTATTTTATTAAAAATTAAAATTTATGATATTATAAAGTAATTATCATATAACTTCAATTAATTATAAAAAAATAACAGTTACATAAAACATACATTTATATACTAAGAAAATAATAATTATATGTAAGTAACGTTAACTTATTGTGGAGGTATGTATTTGAAAACTAAAGAATATAAATTGGAAGATATAGCAACTGTAATAACAGGTTTACCTTTACAGAGATATGTCAACAAGGAAGATTCCATCAAACAGAAGGTTATTAAAACTATGCCCTTCTTTATGATCGGAAAAAAGTTTGAAACTGAAGAAGAGGAAATATCTGAAGATATCAAGGAACGATTTTATTCACAGGAACATGATATATTATATAAGGTTCAGCAACCAAGTTTCGCAAAGGAGATTACTACAGAAAAGGGAGCAATCATTTCAAACAATTATAATATTATACGGGTAGATAGTTCAATAGTCAATTCAACTTTCTTAACTTATTATCTCAATGATCCTAGAGTAGATTATGAAATTCAAAGAACCATAGATTCAACAAGGATTATGAAGGTAAGTACAAGAATACTTAAAGACTTAAAAATATTATTGCCTGAAAAGGAAGAACAGGATAAACAAGCGACAATAATTAAAAAAGTAAATGAAAGGATTGAACTTAAGAACAAATCAATTGAATGTGATGAAAAACTCATCAATTCATTGTATGATGATATTATTGGTGATACATATGAAAATTAACATTCGTCATAGAAGTAGAAGAAAAGATCTTCGTAGAAATTTCAGCAGAATAGGTTCAGAGGTAGATGTAATTCCTTTTTTAACAATGAAATTCTTGGCACAAAAACAGGAAGAACTCAATGATAATTTGGATGAATTTCAGAAGGAGTATGGATTTACTTTCCGTGACTATGAACTCTTAACCAATATCATTAAAAAATACGATAAGAATGAGGATTCCTGTTTATCTGATGTTAAAAGTGCTTTGAATGTTCTAAAAAACAGTAAAAATCAGGACATTAAGGAAATATTTTCCAGAGTAGATGATGAAAAGATTACTAAGAATAATTTGAATGACATTATGGATATCATAGAATATGATGATAATTTAACTGAGTTATTCAAGTTAGTAAATTATAATCAAGAAACATATGATAATGCTGTAGATAGGATTATTCCACCCACCATTGATTTGTTGTCCAAACTAGCCACTATCAATCATGAAGTCAAAGAATTTTATGATCCTTCATCTATGGATGCACAAACTGTCACGGCTCTGGAACATTTTGATCATGCTACATTGTATTTGAAAAATGATGCCGATTATATACATGCAAAGCAGAATCTTTTAATCAATGGAATATCATCGGATAAAGTTTCACTATATAAGAAGGAAATTCTCATAGATGAGGATAGTAAAAAATACGATACAATCGTCTCAGTACCATTTGAAAAACGATTGAAAAGAAATGATAAGACTAAAATCAAAAAATACGACAAATACATAACCAAAAGTTCAAATTCAATTCATCTGCTTAACCTAATAGAACATATGGATGACAATGGTATAATTGTAACAACAACTACGCAGGATTTACTGGTAAAAAGTGATGCACAACAATTAAGACAATGCTTAATTGAAAATAATCTCCTGGATGTGGTAATAGATTATGATTCAGGTTTCAGAAGTCGTGATATAATTATTCTAATTCTAAATAAGAATAAGGAAAGCGAAGATTTCCTCTTTATTAAGCCTAAACATTTATTACCGGGACTATTATTGCCATCTGAAGAACAGAGTATTTTCAAAAGCTATGAAAATAGGGAAATAATCCCAAAATTCAGTAATATAATAGATAAGGATGAAATTATCAAAAATGATTATAATCTCAATCCAAAACGTTATGTTTACACATTGGATTATGAGAAACAATCCATTGAGGATATACTGAACAAACAGAAAAAATGTTCTGATAGGATAAAAGAATTGGATCAAGAAATAGAAGCTATGTTGCAAAAAAGGTAACATTAATTATGGAGGTAACAATGGTAAATCCCCTCAAACATGTAAATAAATTGAATGATAAGGATTTAAAAGAAATATACAACAATCTCTGCAAAAAGTATGAACGTACAAGGGACTTCAACACTAAAAAGAATCTAAATCAGCAGATTCTCATACTGATACTACTATGCAGAAGATTTCCAGTACAGGACTTGGTAAAGGTAGGTTATGATTTCTTTAGAGTAGAACCACAAAATTCATTGCTTTACAATCATTTGTTGGAGCATTCATTGAACAACTACTGTAAAATCGATGGATTACTCTTGACAAATAATCATAACCAAGAATTGACGGTAGAAGATATAGAAAATATACTTTTAGATATTGATATGGGTGATGTTAAGAAGGAATTATCTGTTGAAAGTCTTTGTATCACAAATTCTATGCTTAATGACTATGGAAAAAAGAAATTTGACAAAAGAAAGATTAGACAGTACATACAGAAAAGGTCTAGTAGTATTGAATTAAATGAGGATATTAAGGAGATTCAAATGGTAAAAGATGAAGATTTTAAATTTACTGATAGGATAATTGATGAAATAGCAGTTAGACTGATTGAACATCTTGATGAAAGAATTCCAAATGATGCTTATTCAAGGGAAATTAAAGAAATCAATGAAAAACAGGACATCCTTGAGGATAGTCTATCCAATAAGCATAATCAGTTATCTAATAAAATGGCTAAGATTCATCAAAAAATCAAAGCATCAAACAGGAAATATCAGGAATTTAACACATATTTCAATGAAATTGCGTTAATTAAGGACTCACTCAATACAAATTTGGCTAAACAGGATGAAAAACTAGTTGCAATAGAGGATAAATTTGATGAAATAATGGAAAAACTGGATGAAAATGCCGAAAACTGCAAATCTATTTCAAACGTGTGTAAGGATAAAGATGAAAATATTATGAGTGACAATAGGGGAAGTAATAAAATGCAAGTTGTAATTGATGAAGTAAATTACAGGGATATTAAGGAATTTGTGTATAATTGGTTCAATCATAATCTTAAAATCTCCAGAAATATTCATGATACTGTTACTATTGAAGAAATTACTGCAAAAATTAATAAGGACATTGATAGTCAGGATATTGATATTGACATGAAATTATTATCTAATCGTATGGAAAGTTATTTGTACAGTTGGTATAACAAACATAATCCTACACTAAGTTTCAAGGATATTAAAAACACCAGCATTAAGGGTAACGAATTCTATTCTAAACTAAAATTTATCAATATAAATGAAGAACGCGAAAACAGAATCAAAAATATTATCGTGGAATGGTTAAATGAAAACACCTGTGAAGTGGAAGGTTCAAAAACATATACACGTCAAATATTCGATAAAATAGAACCATTATTTGCACAAAATGGTTGGTTAATCACCACTCCTGATGAATGGAAGGAATTGCATAATGCAGGATTCTCAAAGGCAGTACCTGCAAGAACATTTTCCCAGATAATCGGCAAGGCAGTTCAGGAGGTATATCAGTCAATATCCAAGGATACTATACAAAGGGATACATCCAGCAGTACTGGTAATGTAACGTGGTATCCCAATATAGAAATATTGGATAAACAGGTATCTGATAACCTGCAATCTTCCATAAAAGATGAACTATCTAATGATATCTTTGATTCTGACAATATTATCTATACGTGATTGAAAAATAATCTGATTTATACATCACGGGATGATGATAGAATTGAAACATCTCTATTGCTGGAAAATCTTATCAAGTATTTACAGCTTCATGAAGTGAATATTTCAGAAAAAGCACTTCTTACATTTTTCAATAATATACTAGGAGTATTCCTAAATGATAATCATGTTGATTTATCTGATTCATCTGAAATAGTTGGTTTTAAATTGCTCAATGAATATGATAATAGAGCATCAAATATTGTTGATAATTGGATTAACAACCATATAATAATAGTAGATAATTATAATGAAAAGACACTGATGGATGATATAAAAGAAAAAGTATTGTCTGCTCTATATCATGAAGGTATAAGTATGGTAAATAATGATGTTTTTATACAACTGCCTGACGAACTCAAAAGTAACTTCATCATCGAATCTGAATTTCATGAGCATATTCAAAAGGCATTAATTGAAAAAGTAGGTTCTGACAGAATCTTTAATAATCCTGATGGAAGTTACGTTGAACAAATTCAAATCATGAAGTACAAAGCACTGACTGAAGAAGATTTAAGGGAATGGATCAACAGTAATCTTGAAGAGTTACTTAAGGCTAATGTGGTAAACAAGAAAAATATAATAGACAACTTCAGCAGATACCTTAAGGAACAAAACATCAAAAATACCACACAACACAGCATAGAGCAATTGATAGATGCGGCTATGAAGGACTATTATGCAAACGTAAGTGAAGTAACGTTAAAATTATTGAATGACTCTCAAAACGAGTATTATGTATTAGTATCTGACTAATAATACTCTTATCTATTTTTTTATTTAAAACATATATTTCATATATAATGAGTATAAATAATATCCTTCACAATTTATTTATAGCACTTCTAACAAAAACTAAGATTTATTTAAATTTTAATAACTGGGTCAATGATTTTCTCAATATATTGAAAAATCACTATCAAAGAATTGTAAAAATTTTATATATTATCCACCAATTATTGTTGTAAAATGATAAGAAAATAGTAGATTAATAAATTAATTTTTATAAAACTTCAATAATTATTTAAATGAATAATTAGATAGAGTTATATTAGTTATCAAATATCGAAATGATAATTGTTAAAAATAATAAGATGGTGTAAAAAAATGGAATTTAATGGTGATTTAGCAGTATGTTTATTAGGTTATTTTTTAGCAATTTTCTTTAGTGGATTAGGATTAATCTATGGAGCAATATTATTCATATTGAAAAAAGATAATGAAATCTTTTATGAACATTCCAGAAATATTATGGCAGTCGCTATAATTATCATAATACTTAGACTGTTTGCACATTATGGTACATTATTATTCAGTAGTTTCTTCTAAAAAACTAACTTAATAAATACTCTTTTTTTCTTTTATTAATGATAACTATTTTTAAATCTTCTATAATTTCATCTTTATTGAAAATATTTTTTTATTTTTATATTCTTTCTAATTAAATTAAATAATAGTTTTTACTAATCTAAAAGTAGAGAATAAGTGAAAAAATTTGATTGAGATAATTTAGTGGTGAGATTATATGAAAAGTTTTGATTTGGAAGAAAAAATATATTTTACGCCCAATATATTGTATATGGAATATATTCTGATAAGATATAATAAGTTCTTAAAAAATCAACTAAAAGATAAAAATATTTCACAAGGTGAATTGACTTTTTTATACAACATTTTTTATCATGAATTAATATCTCAACGTGAATTGGCGGATTTACTATGTGTTTCTGAAGCATATGTTACTAAAATGCTAAAAAAACTTGAAAACAGAGGATATATTGATAAAAAGGTAGATGAAAATAATAAAAGTAGAAGACTTGTATCCTTAACACCAGAAGGGCTATTACTGACAAAGGAAGTGCTTAAAATAACACAGCTCTGGGAGCAAAATGTGCTTAAAAATATTGATGGTATTGAAGACAAGAAATTCACTAAGTTATTATATGAGTTTGCATATAATACTCATGAAATTTAAAAACATTTTTTATAAGTAAAAAAAAAAAATATATTAAATAAAGACTTAACTTATGTTAAGTCTTAACTTTATGAGGTTTTATTATGGCAAATAAAGAAGAAACTATAAAAGTATTACAAATGATAGTAACTGAATTATCAGCAAATTCATTCCAACACAGAATTCAATCAAAAATATTCGGAGCACAAGGTTTCAGTAAACTTCAAGAGAAATATGCTGAACATGCAACAGAAGAACTGGACTTTTAGAACAATTCATGGACAGAATACTTGATTTAGGTGGTACTATAATACAGGAAGAGCAACCATCAAAACCAATATATGATGATGTTTTAGAATTCATTAAAGCAGACTATCAAGTATCAATTGATGGAATAAAAACCATTACAGATTTAATGGAATCAGACATATTTGACATAACCACATATGATTTAATGAAAGAATATCTCAAGGATGAAGAAGAAGATATGTACTGGAGTGAAGGACAAATAGAACTTGTAGAAAAAATAGGAAAAGAATACTTCATATTCAAGTTCTTATAGTATCTGGAGAATATATTTATGGATATTAAAGCTGTGAAATTGTATGATAATGGATTCATGACCCAATCATTTGCATTTGGTGGAGAAGAGGGTGCAGATAAATTTGATTCACAAATCAAATACAGATCAAGTTTACAAAATTATCTTATAGATACTGGTGAAGAAGTTATATTGGTAGATACTGGACTACCTATAGAAGCACCAGAAATACCTAAAAATGATGATGCTCCATTGTATATGGGAGAAAAGATTACTGACTATGTAAGTGCATTTGAAAAATTAGGATATAAAACCAATGATGTTACAAAAATCCTAATCACACATAAACATGACGATCATACTGGAGAAATCAGAAGTTTTCCAAATGCCAAGGTATATATATCTAAAACAGAAGCTGAAGAAATGAAATTAACAGGAAATATTATCATACCTGTTGAATTCAATGATGGTTCTTACCACAACTTCAAAAAATCCGAAAAAATTACAGATAATATATATTATATTGAAGCAAAAGGTCATACTACAGGAAACAGCATAGTGATTGTAGAAAATAATAATATATATTATATGATTCATGGTGACGTTACGTATACTGATGAAGCATTGTATGAAAATAAGTTATCAGTAATATTTGAGGATATGGAATTAGCACGAGAAACTTTGAATAATATTCGTGAATTCATATCTAAAAATCCTACAGTATATCTTTCTACACACACACCATTAGGATATGAAAATCTTGAAAATCAATCCATTGTAGATTTGAAAAATCCTCCTGAAACTATTAAACCCATATAAAAACAATTATTATTCAATAAATGTAATATTTAATTAGGTGATGATTATGGATAATAAAGATAAAGTTATAGAAGCATTTAAAAATTCAGAAGAACCTTTAAACGCTACAAAGGTAAGTGAAATCTCTGGTGTTGAAAAAAAAGAAGTAGATAAAATTATGAAAGAACTTAAAAAAGATGAAACAATTGTTTCACCTAAAAGATGCTATTGGACTTTAGCAGAATAATAATCTCCATTTTTTTTATTTTTTAAATTAATTATTTAGTCTATATTATTTACATCTCTATCAATGTATTAATAATGTAGCTTGAATGAAATTTTTTTTATAAAAGATAAAATTAAATATCTTTAAAACATAGTATTATTAGAGTTTAATTAGCTTAAATCCATTTTAATTTATTATACTAAGTAAATGTGTTTTTATAATAAGTTTATATTAAATGCATTTCAAGAAAATTCGTTGATTAATTATCAAATCAATTTTAAGGGTGATTTTTATTGAAGATAAAATGAATAAAGTATGCGATGAATCAAATGATATCTTATTTGCTAAATATGAAGAATTGGAAAATTTAAAGCAGGTAATAGATAATCAACTAAAGAATATTGAAGATAATTGTGATGAAAAAACTTTAAAAAAAATTAAGGATACAAAGGAATATATTGAGGAAACAGATACAAAGACCGCCAAGAGACTTAATAAAATAAAACAGCTTTCTGAAAAAGAAAAAATCAGTGAAAAAACTGCAAATAGGGCATCAGAAAAAGTCATAGATGATCATATTAAAAAGTTAACTATAAAGAATAATAATTTATCATTATATCAGAAAGTTTTACACTCTTTAAAGGAACAGATTGATATTGATCCTAGTAGATTGTTGGCCTTAACAGATGGAATCTTTGGAATAGTTATGACCCTTTTGATATTTGGTATTTCATCACCAGTTTTGGATAGCACATCCAATAGCCAATTTATAACTTCGGTATATGCTATGATTCCAAATATTGGTATCACACTGGTAAGTTTCATTTTGCTTGCTTCATTTTGGGTATACCATCATCAGTTTTTAAAAATCAAAAAATTGAACATGCCTTACTTGTGGTTAAATATCCTATTTTTGGCGTCAGTATCATTTATTCCATATGGAACATATCTGGTAGGAAATTATTCACAGTTTTTCTTGGCAAATGTTATCTTCGGAATCAATATATTATTGACAATATTGTTCTTTTTATTAATGTATCATTATGCTAATAATCATGGATTTTTAGAAAGAGTTGTATCAGAAGATGAAAAATCATATGTTAACCATACGCTTTATATAATTATGGGAGTTACTATTATCGTGAATTTACTTGACTTCAATGTAAATCATAATTTCATTTATCTATTCCTGTTAGTTCCTATAATTTCAACTATTAGGGACATACTATTTGCCATAGAAGATTAAAATAAAATTCTTTTCTTCAATTTATCTTTTTTAGAAAAATTTAATATTATGATTTAACTATTTTTAAAAATAAACATTAAAAAAAAGATGTATGACTTGTTTGCTGAACCTTAGCAAATTAATATGTTGTCTTAGCAAAAAAAAAGAAAAAGGGTTCTAATAAAGAAAAATATTAGAACAATTATAATTAGTTACGTAAGTATTTAAATACTATATAAATACCAAGAATGATGCTTATTACGAACCCTATCAATGAAACAATGTAAACATATCCTATTGGAAGACCAGTTGATGTTATAAAGAGTGAGGAAGCACAATTGTAGCTGCTAATACCAATGCAGTACCAACTATTAATGCAGCAAGTATTAATGATAAGGATATCATATTTTTAAGATCATCTAATCCGCTATGTTTTAAGTTTACTTCCAATTCTCTGCATCAAGTTTGTTAAGTGTGGAATTTAATTTATCAGGTAAATCTTTTAATAAGTGTTCGATTTCAACGATATAATTTAATCCAACAGATGCAATATTGCCTGCACTGAATTTTTGACTTATCATCTTTTTAGCGAATTTTTCAAGTTCTGTTGTTAGGTTAAAATATGGGTCTAATCTGCTACCAGTATCTTCTAAGAGTATGAAACCTCTTCCAATCATTACGAACTCCCTTGGTAGGATTATGTTATGTTTAATCATTACATTCATTAAACTTTCAAATATTCCATCCATTTGGTCTAAATCTACGCCAAGGTATTTGTTTAACAAGTCTTCAACATCTTCCTGGAATTCTTCGGTGTTTTGTTCAGGAGTGATGAGTTTCATGTATATTAATTGATTAATGAGTTTTTTGGAATTACCGGATAGTAATATCAGTATCAGTTGAGCAAGGTTTCCTCTAAACTCATTGAAAAAGGAGACAGTCCTGTAGATTTAATTTTGTTCAAAGCAAGCAGTCAATTCGAAGAAATTCGATTAGAAACAGAATTAAAAATGCAAAAAGCAAAGGTTGAATTAATTAAATCACTTGAGAAAGATGTAGAAAAATTAGAACATCTTGCAAATATAGAATCTGACACTTCTGAGATTAAAGATAAAATCAAAGAAGGAAAATGTGACATTAAACAAAAAAATTGAATGTAGAAAAGAAGAAATTAAAGAAAAACTAAATCAATAATTTATTATATTATTAATATAATGGAGATTACCTGTTTATATATCGAGAAAGTATTATTTATGATACTCTAAATGATGACTTATCATCTATAATATTTGAAATTATAGAAAAAATTCATTGGTAAATACATTTAATAATAGTATTTACAGATAATAATAACAATACAATTCATTTAAAAGAAGATTATTAAATATAAATCTACTTCCTTTTTTCAATTTTTTTTTGATTCTAATTAAATTATCAAATAGCTATTTTTTTAATCATGAAGTATTAAGATATGTACATGATTTGTTTATCTATACATATTTAACTAGTTATAACATATCCTTTATTATTAATAATTGGATTTTATGTTTCAGATTCATTGGCATAGCTAATATTAAAATGGAGAAATTTTTATAGGATAGAAATGAAAAACAATGAATATAGTAAAAATTATGTTTAAAATTAAGTAGATAAATTGAGTACAGCACTTATCTTATAAAAAATATAATTTTATCTGTTAAAAAACAATAACTGACTAAATGTGTATATTGTGACATTAAATAACGAAACTGAAATCAATACTAAAGAAAGAATTTAAGAAATTTTTAGTGTTGCAAAAAAATACTATTTAGGAAAACTATTAAAAGCATCTAAGCATAAAAACGATGGAACATACTAAGAAGATATATATTCTTCCAGTTTAAGATAAAAATGGAGAATTAGATCCTGAATAGTTTAATTAGATCAGATATTATGTACACGTCCCGATTTAATTGGTATTTAAATGGCTGAAGACCTTAAAAAATTAAGTGATAATACACAAAAAATGTCTTGATATATATGATGATGAATTAGTTCTTGATATAGCAATGAATGCTAAATATTTGGATGTTCGTGAAAGAGCAATACAAAAATCAAAAATGATGATAAAAAAAGTCATTTTATTAAAAGAGTTATTGAAGATGAAAAAAAAAATTCGAACTCACAAACGAATATATACTACCTAATGGTAAAAATAAAGAAGATATTGAAGATATATTAATAAGCAAAGAATCATGGTGTAAATACAAAAAAATTGGAAATCCTAAAAAAGAAAAATTCTATAATGAGCTTACAAGCTTTTTAAAAAAGTTTATTTTTAAGTAAATTTAACTGATATTATAAAAATTGAGGTTTAATTAACCATTTCTTTGCATCAATAATTTTTAATATTTAAAACTATCCTTTATTCTCTTTTTTTTAAAAAGGTTAACCTATAAATACTTTAAACATAATAAAGGTATAATAATTGATTATATAATATTTAGGGGGTTAGCTTGATGATTTTAAATAAAAAAATTCTATGTTTTTTATTAATTTTAATTTGTTTAATATCTTTATCACTTTCATCGGCAAATTACAAGGGTACCGGTTTTACCCATAATGTTCCGGATAATTATTATGATTCTTTTTCCACACAGGATATCTTGAGTAAATACAATAATACTTTCTATATCAGTGAAGAAAAAAGTGTATGTACAAAGGTTGTTGATGGAGATACAATATACTTGAGCAATGGAAAGAAAGTTCGATTGGTTGGAGTTAATACTCCTGAAAAGGGAGTTACTGGTTATTTGGCTTCCAAACGTTTTCTCGAAAAAATGTGCTTGAACAAGGAAGTTGGGATTAACGTTGATGACAGAAAATATCGCGATAAGTATGGTAGAACATTAGCAGTAGTTATTGTTGATGGTAAAAACGTGAATGAAATGTTGCTAAAAGAACATCTTGCAGAAGTAATGTACATTCCACCAAGTGAATTTTCACCATATAAATGGGCAGGAACTAGTCAGTTAGCCGATGTAAATACTCATACTACAACATCAGCCACCAATGTGCAGTCAAATCAACAGGAAAAAGTTGTATCAACCACTTCATCAGGAGGATACATTGGTAATCTTAATTCCCACAAGTTTCATGTTGTTGACTGTGAAGGCGTTAAGAAGATGAGTGAGAAAAACAAGGTTTACTTTAAGACAAGACAAGAAGCTATTAATGAAGGTTATATGGGTTGTAAAATGTGTAACCCCTAACCGATTACTATTTTTTTATATTTTACATTACTTTTTAAGGATTATAAAATTTAATTATAATATTTATCCAATAATCATATTTATGCGACTTTAGCAAAGATATTTGAGATAGTTTAGAAAACAATGTGAATTGAAGCGAAACCCTTTGCAGATGAAAACAATATTTTTATTGAATGGATTGATAAATTCAAAAATATCTTATTCTTAGTCAAATCTCTTAAAGTAATGTTTTATACAAATTAAATACAAAATATTACTTATGAAAAGATTATTTATATTTGATTTGGATGGTATGATACTTGACACATTTGAGGATTCTTTTAATTGTGTAAATCAGGTGCTGGAAGAATTCGGAATAGAAACATACAACGAGGATTTTAAGACATTACATTATCCTACCTTTAGAAAATACTTGAACGAAAATAATGCTGGTAAGGATACTCCAGTATACCCCAGATATATAGAAGTTTATGCTAAAGATCCATTAAAGAATACAAAACCCTTTGATGGAATAACAGAAGTATTGAAAGAACTTCAGGAAAAAGATGTAACTCTTGCCATATGTTCCAATCGTGATGAAAAAGTTGTTAAGATTTTGGCTAAACGATTCTTTGAAGGAATCAATTTTAAATATATCTCCGGCTATAGAAAAGGAGTACCTGATAAACCAGATCCATATAGGATAAATGAGATTATCAATGCGGAAAATATTTCTTTAGATGAAGTGGTTTATTTTGGAGATAAAGATGCCGATGTTAAAGTAGCACAAAATGCAGGACTGGATTTGATATTGGTTACTTACGGTCAAGGTAGTCAGGAAGACTATGATAATCCATATCCATTAAAAGTAATAGATAAAACAGAAGAAATATTGGAGATAATAGATGAAGGAATTATACATATTTGATTTTGATGGAACACTGGTTGACAGTTATCGTGATTCAATTAAATACTTTAATATAACTCTAGAACAATTCAATCTTCCAACTTTTGATTTGGATGTTGAAGGTTTGGATTATCAGATATTTAGAGAATTCATTCATGAACAGATAATTGGAATAGAAGAAGAATTCATGAAGAAGTTTACGCTAAACTATAAAGATAGTCCTCAAGTTAATACATATTTATATGATGGTATAATTGATGTTCTTCAAGAACTACAAAATAGAAAAATTACCCTTGCAATATGCTCCAACAGGGAACAAAATAATCTAGAAGAACTAGTGAACGATTTTCTTGATGGAATAGACTTCAAATATATATCAGGAACAGTTAATGAAGAGCATTGCAAACCGGATCCCTATAGAATTAATGAGATAATAAGAAAAGAGAATATTGAAAAAGATAAGATTTTATATTTCGGAGATAAAGTAGCAGATATAGAAGCTGCCAAAGCTGCATGCATTGATATGGTTCTTGTTACTTATGGGCAAGGTAATGATGAAGCATATTCTGATTCTTATCCGTTAAAACTTATTGATAATCCAAAAGAAATCTTAGATTTATAATAATCTTTTTTCATTTATTTGATATTTTTTTCCAATATCTTTTCAACTTCATCTTTATGTTCAAATAATACACATCCACCTTTATGTTTATCAATCAGAATACCCTCATCTTGAAGTGATCTGAATAGTTTTGAATCTAAAACTTCAAGTATAGATGTTTCTTTTACATTCATATCAGAATAAGGAGAAGCTGGACAGGCTTCAGCATCACCATGAGAATTAATATGGAAAAATCCTCTACCTGCAGCTAAACATCCACCACTAGTTTTTTCATCACCTGGAAATGACATGAACAACATGTCTGAATATTTTTGACGTAAATGATTAATTTCATTAGATAATAACTCTCTTTCATCATCATCTGGTGCAATATCAGTAGTTTCTATACTTAATGGAACATATTCAATGAAAAATAACACTTTACATCCGTAATCATGTAATTTTTCTATGAATTCACTGGATAGCAATGAATGTAAATTTCTTTTAGTAAAAGTAATTGAAATACCAAAAAATATATTTTTTTTTCTCATTAACTCCATAGATTTGATTAATTTTGAATAAACTCCGTTACCCCTTCTATTGTCCGTGATTTCTTCATCACCCTCTAGAGATATAATCGGAACCAGATTTCTGTTATTATCAAATAATTTAAAATATTCCTCATTTAACATAGTTCCATTTGTGAAAACAGGAAACAATATCTCCGGAAAGTATGTGGCTTTACTGATTACCTCTTTTCTAATTAAAGGTTCTCCACCTGCAAGTACGATAAAACTTACCCCAATATCTCTTGCCTGTCTGAATATATCTTCCCATTCCTCTTCAGTTAGTTGATTTGAAGGAATATCATCGTTGCATGAATTATTTGCTCTTGAATAACATCCTGTACAATGTAAGTTACAACTACTTGTAATGCTTGCTATTATAAAAACTGGAATATTTTTACCGTTTTTAGTATATTGTTGTCTTATTTTAGTAGCCTTTTTTGCATGTTTAGAAAATTTTAACATAAATAAACTTTCTTTAGGACATTTTAATGAAGTTTTAATAGCATCTTTAAGTATATTTTCAACTCCATTTGCAAGGTATTCCTGTATATTGAAATTTTCTTCCATTATTTCACCTTCACTGAATCTAATATGAATTTTGCATGATCTTCCGTTTCTTTAAAAAATTGTTCTATAGAACTTTGTGGAATATCATCATATTTTGCAAAGATTTCCAAGAGTAAATAAATTGGGAAACTATAATATTCTTTAGCTAAAAATCTTGGATTTGATTTTTCATGGATGATTCCTTCTTCTTTTAATATAATGAAAAAATCATTCCAAAATATTAATGGTTTCAACAATATCTCATTCTGGAAAAATAATCTGATAGTTTCATTGTAGTGCATTTGAATAAATATTAATTTAAATATTTTAACGTTTCTTTCTTGTGATAGCATTTTTTTAAATGCTTCAGAACTTTGATGATAAAATAATTCCGGATTTTCCACTAAATTTTTATTTTCTGATGATAAAAAAATATCCTCATTTGTTGGTAAGTTATCCTGTTCAAATTGATCTGTAAAATATTCAAATATTTCCATCAATATTGCCTCTTTAGAATGATAATGACTATATATGGAACTTTTTTTAATTCCCACCTCTTCGGCTATTTCTCTGAGGGAAACTGAATCATAACCTCTTTTTGAGAATAAATCCAATGATACATCGAATATTTTTTCTTTAGTTTTCATTTTAAACTACCTATCGTTCGTTAGTTATATTATATCTTTAACAATATATAAAATTAATTAATTATAAAAAAGATTAATTAATAAAAAAAAGACATTAACATATAGTTAGGTGTTTCATATGGATATAAAAGAAAATCTTATTAATGTTTTGAAAGGAAAAGAATATGAAAGAACTCCTGTAACAGCTTTTCCTTCCGTATTGACAACTGAATTACTGTCTATGGCAAGAACTACATTTGATGATGCCAATCATAATGCTGAAAAAATAGCTGAAATAGCGGGTTTATTGCATGATTATACAGGACTAGAAGGAATAACCATCCCCCTGGATTTATGGTTTGAATCGGAATCATTTGGATATATTGTTGAAAGACAAGAAGGAACTCTTATGCCAATAGTAACTGAAGCACCTTTTGATTCACCGGAAGATATTGATATTCCTTCTGATTTTCTTAATACAGGACAGTTTCCCCATATTGAAAAAGCTGCAAAAATATTACATGAACGATATGACGATAAAAACGTTCCAATTATTGGAGAGATTACTGGTGCTTTTACAATATTAACTGATTTAGTAGACCTGGGTAAAGTTATTAAGATGCTCAATTCAGATTATATTGAAATTGATGATGCATTAGAAGATATTAACAAGTTATTAGTAGAAGAAGTAAAATTTTATCATGACATAGGTGTAGACTGTATTGTGGTTAATGATCCAAGTTCAACATCAGGAATAGTAAAACCTAACCTTTTTGCAGATTTAATACAACCATACCTTATTGAACTGAAAGATACTATGGATGTTCCTGGAGTATTGCATATCTGTGGTGATACAAATTCCAACCTTGAAAACATGTTATCATGCGGATATGAAGGACTAAGCATATCCCAGGAGGTAGACATTAGCTATGCTAAACAAATCAAGGAAAACATTGGAAGCAACAGCGTTATTTGCGGAAACATTGCTATTGGTGAAACATTACTAATGGGTGGTGTGGATAAAATTAAGAAAGAAACAAAAGAATGTTTGGATAAGAAAGTAGACATACTGGGACCTAGTTGTAATATTGCATATGAAACTCCTTTAAACAATATTAGAGCTATGGTAGATGCTAGAAATGAATATTATGAAAAATATTAAAAGGATGGATATCAATGAAATATAAAACATTTATCCTAAGATTAGAAGATCGTTCAGGTCACTTATTGGAAGTATCAAAAATAATATCTTCACATAATGCAAACATTACACGTTTAAGTTACAATAAGGTAGTTGATCAGCATACAGTATTTATTGAAGTATATGCAGATGAGAACGATATTGTAGATTTGTCAATGGAACTGGAGGATAGAAACTATCTTTTAAAGGATAGTAGTGAAGAAGTTGATGTTTTGATGACTTTACAAATAATAGATATTCCTGGAACAGTTACAAATATTCTCCAAGTATTCGAGAAATATGATGTTAATATATCCTATGTAAATACGCAGGAGAATAATACTTCTTACCAGTACTGTAAAATTGGATTGTATGCTGCCAATTCTGAACTGATTCAAAAAGTACTTGATGAGATAAGTACATTCTGTGAAATAACTGCAATAAACTATGATACTCAAGACAAAATCATAGATAACACTGTTTTCTACCATAACTTTGCACAGGAAATGAAGAAAAAACTATCATTAACTCAAAAAGAAACTAACATTTTTCTTAATAACTCCAATAAAATTCTACAGATACTTGAAGATAAAAACGAAAACTACTTCAAAACATTCAATTATATAAGAAAATTTGCCAGTTACACGGTAGACTATAAGAATGAGAATTTTAATCCCCGAATAAGTCATAAGAGCATCACAAAAAACACTACATTATATCTGATTGAACCACCATGTGGTGGAAATACATACATACTAGAATCGGATAATAAATTGCTCTTTATCGATTCAGGATTTGCATGTTATATGGATGAAATGAAAAGAATATTCCAAGAACTCTTCCCAAATTTTGATGACATGGAAAAACAATTGATATTAACACATGCGGATATGGATCATGCTGGTATATCCGATATTTTCAATAATATCTATGTAAGTGAAAATACTTTCATAAACTTCAAAAGGGAACATGAAGGTAAAAAGAATTTCAGAGAAGAAAAATATTTGCATGAACCTTACATTAAATTGGATAGAATTATTTCCAAATATGTACCTCCTGAATTAAACAAGCTAAGGATAATAGGTAGCAAATCAAATGATGATGAATTTGACAAAATAGGTGAATTCTTTTTCCAGGATTTGTTCTTTGATATATATGAATCAAATGGAGGACATCTTAAAGGAGAGATAATATTAGTTGAACAAGACCATAAACTAATATTCACTGGAGACATATTTGTCAATGTAAAAGGATTTACTCCAGAACAATACGATTTTAATTTATTGGCTCCTTATTTAATGGGTTCTGTAAATACGGATTCAAATAAAGCTTCACAATGTAGAAATATTATATTAAACAGATGTAAGAACTATTTGCTTTGTCCAGGACATGGAGAATGGATTCAGAATAATACAAATTAAGTTTTAATCACATTTTCTACTCTTTTAAATAATAAAAATTCTATATTTAATTATAATAAATTATAATACTTTTAAACTATAATATCATTAATAATATCAATTTATTATAGGAGTGTTATTATTGTTAGAAGAATATTTGCCATTTATTGGATTATTAATATTTGGTAATATAGAAAACCTTATTCTGGCATCACAGGGAGAAGTAAAAAAGGCCAATATATTGTCGTTGAGCATAATGAGCATAATTATAGTTATTGCATGGTTCATAATTGGAACTATTTTGACTGATGAAGCTATGAAATATTCTAATATCATTGACTTTATTGGTGGACTAGCTATATTCATATTAGGTATTCAAGCAGTTTATGAAGCATACAAGTCAAAAAAAGCTAAAAAAGCAATAAATAATTAGGTTGATAATATGAATATAATTAATGATTGTAAAGGTTTCTGGGGATTATTAATCTTTGGTAACATAGAAAACCTAATCTTGGCATCCCAAGGTGCAACAAGTTATGTTAATCCAGTGATATTATTGGTTTTGAGTTTAATATGTGTAATAATATGGTTATTGACTGGTAAATATGCTACAAAAGTTGCTATTAAATATGCTGATGAAATAGAAATTATTGGTGGATTAGCTATTATAATATTAGGTCTTCAATCAATGTTGGAAGCAATGGGAATAATATAGCATTTTTACTTTTTAACTTTTTTTATAACAAATAACTTTATTATTTTTAATAATTTAAGATTTTAAGTAATATCCTTTATTTATAACTATTTTAATCTTAAAATGTTAAAATTATTATCTTCTATTTTTTTAAAATTTTTAATGATACTTTGATTATAATAAACATATTTTATATCATATTATTTATTTTTAAATAAAGTATAATACATATAAAATATATAATAATTTTAATAAGTACTCTATTGAGAGGTGTAAAAATAATGAAAAAGTGTCTAAATTGTGGATGTGACAATGATGATAAAGCAAATTTTTGTTTATCTTGTGGAACTAAATTAGAAAATCTACTTTCGAATGAATCATTAGATTTCAATCCAAATAACGAATCAACACCACAACAATCTATTGATTACCAAAATGAGCAACAAACTTTTAACAATCAACCAAATACTTATCAAGGACAAAACTATCAAGTTCAACCTCAAAAAAATGCAACTATAGCAGTAATATTGGATATTATAGGTGGTTTAATTTTCTATTTCCTATCAGGAATTGGACAATTATACTTGGGATTATATAAAAGAGGAATAGTTTTATGTGTAATGGGGGTAATTGTTACTATTATAAATGTAATTATTATTTCAAATTTTGATGATATAGGCGGATATTTAATTACCTTAATATTAGGAATAGCCTTGGTTGTTTACAGTGCATACGATGCTTATAAATGTACTAATGCAATTAATGCTGGTCAACCAGTACCATTATTATTTGGTGCAATGGATATAGAATAATCTCCTTTTTTTTCTCTTTTTATATTTTAACTATGATTTTTTTTTAGTATATTTTCTTTTATAATAAATACTTTAGATTAAATGATTTAATTATATAATAATCTTTAGAAATGTTTATAACAGTTATTCCGATTATTTCATGATATTTTGAAACGATTTATATAAATAAATAATATTTTAACTTTAAATAAAAATTTAGGTATTCTTAAAAATCTATTGAGTAATTTATATTAGATATGACTTTAAAATATAAAAGTAATAGGAGTGATTATAGGTGGATTTCATTTCAATTATTTTAATAGCAGTAGCATTATCCATGGACTCCTTTAGTGTATGTTTAACCAAGGGTTTTACACAAAAGAATATTAAAAGTAATCAAATATTATATTATGGATTAGTATTTGGTTTATTCCATATTATTTTACCCATAATTGGTTACTTTGCTGGAGAGGTAATAACTGAATTTGTAGTTTCTGTAGCTCCATGGATAGCTTTCATTTTATTGGCTGTCATAGGATCCAATATGATTAAAGAAAGCTTAGAAAACGATGAAGAAGAAGTCAGTGACAAATTTTCATTTAAAGAGCTCTTACTTTTAGCCATTGCTACAAGTATAGATGCCTTTGCTATAGGAATTACTTTCGCATTATTGGATACAAGTATTATCTTGCCTGCTATTATAACTGGTATCATTGTAGCTATGTTTAGCATTGTAGGAATTCTTTTAGGACGTAAGTTAGGTGACTATTTTGGTGACAAATTCCTTATACTTGGTGGAGTTATATTAATCCTAATTGGTATAAAGATTTTATTAGGTTTATAATCATAATTTCTATTTCTTTTTTACTTTTTAAAATCACATTATAAATATACCTTTCTTTAAATAAAAATATTGTATATTGTTAAAGCTTATTTAATACTAGATATATTTTTAATTTAGTTGTATCTATTTTTTTAGAATTTGTGTTGAAATTATTCAAAAAGATTATTTTACACTCATCAATTACTAGATAATCAATCAAATTTTTTAATTGTCCTAGAAATCAAAAATCTATAGACAATTAAAGTATTAGAAACATATAGTAGAACTTATCCTCAAAAAAATATCATGATTAGGATGGGAAAATAAAGAATGAAAGATAAAAATTTAGTAATAATATGTATATCTGTAATAGTATGTATAAGTATAATTACTGCAGCAATAATTTTTATGAATCAAGATAATAAGATAAATACTTCTGAAAACAATACAATTAACATTACATTAAATGAGAGTGAAAACCTAACAAACAAAACAACGGATACTTTAACATCAACTAAATCATCTAATAATAATGAAAAAAAATCTTCATCAGATAAAGAATATGGAGATTATATAGATGATGAATGGGTAAGTATGTCCGAAGAAGAATATGCAGAAAGATATCCGGCTTTATACCATGAAGAATCATTACGGGAAGGAAAATATGATAAATATCATCCAGAATTTTATGAAATCGACAGGGAAAATAGAAGAATTTAAAAAAACAGTTAAATATTGAATAAAAAGGGGTATAATATGAATAATAAATTCTTAATATTGCTTTTGATGTTAGTAACATTGTCAACGGTAACTTCTGCAAATATCGAAACAAACAATACCACAATTAAATTAACTGTTAATAACCAAGAAACGACAGCACATATGATAAAAAATCCTACTTCCGATGAATTTCTACAGTTATTACCCTTGGAACTGAAACTTAATGATCTATTCAACAGAGAAAAATATGCAGAACTTCCTCAGACAATAACAGATGAAACGGATAAAGTGAACACTTACGAAATAGGATATATAGCATACTACCAGCCAACTAACTCTATAGCAATATACTATGATAATGATAATGAAGAAATAAGGGAAGGAATAATTCCAATAGCAATAATAGATAACAATACAAACATATTCAAGAAGGACAATATCAAAGTGAAAATTGATGTTATGGAATAATTTACTTTCATTCCTACTTTTTTTTTAAAAAAATATTTTTATAAATTAAAAACATAGAAATTTTTGTCAATATATTATATATTATCTTTTTAATCCTTTTTTAAATAATAATTATTAATAATAAAAATATATACAACAAAATCATAATATAACTTTTTTTGAGAATTTAATCCTTTAAACATTTGGTTTAATTGTTATAGTTATTTTATATTTTTTAATTTTTAATTTTTATTATTTTATTTTGAGAACCTAATTTATTTGTTAATTTATAGAAAAAAATTAATAAGAACTATTTTTAATTAATATTCTTATTTTTTATTATTTTTTAATTTAATAACCTCTTATTATTACATAAATAATTATATTTATAAGCAATTATTAACACAATTAATATTTAAGTAGTAGATTATGACTACTCAGTTAAGTTTATTAATAATATTTAGGAATACTTAACTTTAAATACTTGAAACTGTGATTAAGATGAATAGAAAGATGAAAATGTTTATATTATTCATTTTCTTATTACTCTTTACTTTATCCTGTTCACATGCTTCAAATGAAACGAATGATGAGTGTAGTGATTCAACATCACTAAACGAAGTTGAAACTATTAACAAAGTTCAAAAAAATGAAATAAACAGGGATAGTAAAGAAGAAGGAAGTGAAGTAACTAGTTATGACATGTTATTTTCTGAATTAAGAACTAATGATGAGAATAAAATTGTCAACATAAAAAAGGGAACGTATATTGTTAATGAACCTATACCTTTAAAAATTTGTTCTTATACAAAAAATTTAGTTATTAATGGTAATGGTGCTATAATAGATGGAAACAATTCAAAATATTTTTTAAGTATATCTACAAACAATAATGTTACAATAAATAACTTGATAATTAGAAATACAAAAAGCGATAGTCAAGCTAGTGGAATAAATACATCCAATAATGTACATCTAAAATTGAATAACTGTACTTTTATCAATTGTGTTTCTACAGGAAAAGGTGGAGCATTAGCTAATAGAGGAGTAACAGAATTATATAATTGTGTATTCTCATCCAATACTGCCGGACAGGGTGGAGCAATTTGGAGTACTGGAGAATACGGTGGATCATTACTAGTAAAAAACTGTAATTTCACAAACAATAAAGCAAATTACCAAAATAATCATGATAGAACCGGTGTAATTTATCTAGTATCTGGAGGAAAAGTAAATATAACATCTTGTACATTTGATAATAATAATGGAAAAGCAATACATAACTATTTAACTACTTTGTATGTAACTGGAAACACATTCAAAAATATAGTCTTAAATGCTTCTTCCGATACCATTAGAGTGGAGTACTGGACAATTATGAACAGAATGCCGTAATTAACAATAACATTTTTTCAAATATTAATATTACTGCCTTAAATGTAAGAGGAGGAATATTATACAACGAGGTAGGTACTTCATCATTTGAAAAGAATACAATAAACAATTTAAATGTCAAAACTACTGGTAATATTGATTCTTTAAATGGTGGAATCATATTCAACAGAAACTAACCTTAACAGTAAGAAATAATAAGATTACCAACAACAATAATGGTTATAAAGTTCATGGTGGTAGTTTATACAACAATATTGGTACATTAAAGGTTTATTCTAACACATTTAACACTAAAAATATTGCAACCAACGAAATCAGAGGAGGAGCAATATACAACGATAAAGTAGACAACGTAAGTAGTAAATTATATTACGGTGACAACATATTTAACTTAACAAATACTGGAAAAATTAATAATGATAAGATTTATAATTTAGGAGTTTCTGAAGAAACAACTGTTTCAGTAAATAAAAAATCTACAAAAATAACATTAAACAATCCAAACACAGTAAGTTTAAACTCAATAGTCACAATAACTGGAAAATACACTGATATCGACGGAAATATACTAAGATACACACCAATAACCATAAAAATCAACGGCGTTACATATACAAACAACACCGATGCAAACGGAATCTACACATATAATTATAAAGCAACAAATGTTGGAGTAAACAACATAACAACTTCATATCCAGGAAATTCAAGATTTATAGGAGCAACAGCCACTAACACATTCAACGTAGTAAATAAAAAATCTACAAAAATAACCTTGAACCCAATAGCTGATAAAAAAGTTAACACTTATGTTACAATAAATGGAAAATACACAGACAATAATGGTAATAATCTAAGATACACTCCTATAACAATTACAATCAATGGAATAAAATATACAAACAGTACAAACTCAAATGGTGAATATGCATATACATTTAAAGTTACTACTTTAGGAACTAACAATATCACAGTTTCATATCTTGGTAATTCTAGATTTATAGGTGCAACGACTAATAGATCTTTTAAAGTAACTCAATAAGAATAAATAATTTATAATAAAATTATTTATATCTTTTTTTTAAATTTAATAATTTCAATTTTTTTATGGGATAATTTCCAAAAATTATGTTTAAATCATTAAATTCTACTTATTTTTTATTTTCGGTTATCAAAAAGACTAGTTATCAGTAAATAAAATATATTTAATCTTATTCAATGAAATTAGATTTAATTAATATAACCTATCTTTTATATTAAAAATTCCAACTAGTTTATAATGGTAATGATATTTACTGTAAATAGAAAATGTCATTAGATTAACTAATGTAAATGTTTTTTCATATCAAAAATTAATAATATTTAATCAAAGTTTATTTCAAAAAGAATATATGAATGTAAATATAAAATGTTACTAGATATTTATTTAGATGATACTATGACTAATGAATGTTTAATTTGTAATGCACATTTAGAATATTTAGAAAAAGATGAAGAAATGACCTGTGAAATATGTCATAAAATAGAAAAGTCTAAAACAAGGTGTATAAACAAACATTACATATGTAATGATTGTCATATGAACGGAATTCATAAAATAATGAAAATATGCCTAGAAAGCAATTCTAAAAATCCTATTGAAATATTAGACACACTAATGTCTCAATCATTCTGTCATATGCACGGACCAGAACATCATATTATTGTAGGTTCATCCATATTAACAGCGTATAAAAATGCTGGTGGAAACATCAATCTTAAGGAATCATTATCTGAGTTGCTAAATAGAGCTAAACAAGTACCTGGTGGAACTTGTGGTTATTGGGGAGCATGTGGTGCAGCAATAAGTTCTGGAATGGCAATTTCTATTATTACTAAATCAACTCCTTTGACAACTAAAGAATTTCAATTATCCAATAAAATGACATCACTTTCATTGAACAATATTTCAAAACATGGTGGTCCACGATGTTGCAAAAGAGATTCCTATTTATCTATTGAGACAGCAATAGAATTCATAAAAGAGAACTTGGATATAATCCTGGAAAAAACAGAGATTGTCTGTAAATATTACCCTCAAAATGATCAGTGCAAAAAAAGTGAATGTCTTTATTTTAGAAAATTAGAAATATAGATAAATAAGCATACATGATATATTAATTAATTATTTATTTAATAAAAAGGATTATCGTTATAATATATTAACAATACATATGTTTAAATCAGATGTATTAAGATTAAATCTTCATATTTATTATCTTATTTTTTTTAATACTGTATAAGTAATATAATTATTAATTATATTTAAAAAAATATTTTGAAAATTCAAATTTAAAAAAGATAATTTAAAAAAAAATTAATTAATTAAATTCATTTAATTTATATGCATCATATGCAGCATATACTCTGATTGCAAAAATGATTAAAGTTACAACCCAACTTCTGAAAATAAAAGCTGCGAAAAGACCCATAATTATTAAAAGTACAAATAAAACTATTCCCCTTTCTACTTCACCAGATACAGCTTGACCTAATCCCGGAATAATAAAGGATAATACTGCAGCGAGAATTGCATTCATAATATCTCCTCCTTATATTCATCTAACCTTATTTTATTAATAATTAAATATAAACCTTTTGAAATTTATACAATTTTTTTTTATCAAAAAAATATAATTATAAAATTACTAAAATTATAATATAGAGATTTTTTTAAAGATTTATGGTATTATGATGTTTAGTGGAAGCAATGAATAACTATTAAGAGAAATATTGAATAATATAGACCACTTATTTATATATATTCAGAATTAAACATTAACTAATTATAGTTAAAATATGCAATATAAAGCGAATTTAAATTTCGAATAATTATATGGACTAACAAAAGAAAAAATCAAATTCCATTAAAGTTCAAAGAATATATGAAAAAAAAAACACACATGATAACTCTTTAAAAACAAATAACTATTTTGATAAGGGATAACAATGGATATGTTAATTAATTCAGAAAAAATATCAACTGATAAAAGACTTGATATTATAAATCCGTATGACAACACAGTAGTTGATACAATTCCTGTTGCAGATGAAAAAATAGTTCTGGAAGCTATTCAATCTGCCAAACATGCTGAAGAGAAAATTAATGAACTAACATCAAGAGAAATATACTACAGATTAAGCGATGCGTGTGAGGACTTAAGACAACAAAAGGAAAAAATAGCTAAGAGTATAACACAGGAAACAGGAAAACCTATAAATGGTTCGCTATATGAACTTGATAGATCTATTGAAACATTAATGTTTGCAGCAGAAGAATCCAAAAGAATCTATGGTGAAAATGTACCAATAGATGCAGGTCTTGGTGGAAATAATGTTATGGCATTTACTAAAAAAATACCTTTAGGCGTTGTAGCAGCAATAACTCCATTTAATTATCCTGTAAATCTTGCTATTCACAAAATGGCTCCTGCCTTAGCTGCACGCAATACGGTTATATTAAAACCATCAAAGGAAGCACCATTATCTGGTTTGATGCTTGCTGAAATACTTGCTGAACACTTCCCAAATGGAGTGGTAAATACATTAACAGGTTTTGGAAAAGAGATAGGTGACATAATACTTGCGAATGATGATGTAAATAAAATATCATTTACCGGAAGTGTACCTACTGGAGTACATATAGCTAACAATGCAGGTATGAAAAAACTGACACTTGAACTGGGTGGAAACGATCCAACATTGATTCTTAAGGATGCCGATATTGATAAAGCAGTAGCAGATATAATAAATGGAGCTTATCTTTTTTCTGGACAAGTATGTATGGGCGTAAAAAGAATCATTGTAGAAAATAAGATAATTGATGAATTTACTGATAAACTTGTTAAACAGACAAATAAGCTTAATGTTGGAAATCCGATGGATAAAAATACTGATATTGGTCCATTGATAAACAATAATGCTGTTAAATATGTTGATGAAGTAGTTCAGGATGCTGTGCAATTGGGAGCAGATATTGAAACTGGTGCTAAAGTAAAGGATAATTTCTATTGGCCTACTGTATTGAGTGGAGTTAAAGATAATATGAAAATAGTTTGCAATGAAACATTCGGACCTATTGCTCCTATTATTGAGGTAAAAGATATTGATGAAGCAATCAAAATAGCAAACAATAGCCAATATGGATTAAATGCAGGAGTATTCACAGAAAACATACATGATGCATTAAAATGTGTTAATTCCATAGAATCAGGAAGTGTTTTTGTAAATAAAGCTTCCACTTTTAGAACTGATAACATGCCTTTCGGTGGATTTAAATATAGTGGTATGGGCAAAGAAGGAATCAAATATGCCGTAGAAGATATGTGCAAGACTAAACTAATTGGATTTAATCTTAATTAAGTATTTACCAAATGGATAAGATGATATTATGACAGATAGACCTAATTTGAATTTGACACTAAATAGTGAGACTTTTAAGCAATATTACTATTTGAAGGAAGAACTTGTTGATTTCTGTAGAAAAAACAACTTACAAAGTACGGGAAATAAAAAGGAGTTAACAGAAAGAATTGCTGTCTATTTGGATACTGGTAAAAAAACTCTCAATAAACATAAAGCTAAAAATAATTATATTATTGATGAAATTACATTGGATAGGTTTATTGAAGATAATTTTGTATGTACACAAAAACACAGACAATTCTTTAAAGATAAGATAGGTAAAAGATTTACATTTAATGTACCTTTTCAAAAGTGGCTAAAAAGCAATGCCGGAAAAACTTATGGAGAATCCATTGATGCATATCATCAGATTTTAAATGATAAAAAGAAGAACAAAACAAAGATTGGCAAACAATTTGAATACAATACTTATATTAGAGATTTTTTCAATGATAATAAGGATAAAACATTGGATGATGCTATTAAATGCTGGAAATATAAAAAAAGTCTAAAAGGACATAATAAATATGAGAAAAATGATTTAATAGCATTGTCTTAAGTATAACTAATATAACCTGATGAAATATAAGAAATTGATATTATGAAATGTTTTTTGGCTGAAATATTAGACTCATTTAAATCTAAGTTTAATAATAAAATTTCAGCATTTAAGGTTAGTTTAGACTAACCTGATTCTAAAATATTAATTAAAACAAATAATTAACTAGTGATGTGGATGGACGTTAAAGACATTTTAAATAATAGGTGTCCCATCAGGGATACTGTTGAAATTATTAATAGAAAATGGACTGTAATACTCTTGTGGGATATGTTTAATGGATATGAACGATTCAATGAATTTAGACAAATCAATACTGATTTAAGTAGTAATGTACTGTCTGATACTCTTAAATTTTTAATAAACCAGGGATTAGTTAGTAAAATAAATGATGAATACAATACAAAATATGTTTTAACAGAAAAGGGAAAGTCATTAAATAAAATAATGTACGAATTGGGTGTTTATGGTATTCAATCAGAGGATTATGAATGCTGTCGTAAAGAAATAAAAGAATATTTCCGAGAAATATTCGAAATATAATTATTTTTTCAATGAATCTTTTGCAATATTAACTCCCATATTATATGCTTTTTCCAAGTCTTTAGGGAATTGTGTTTCTCTTTGTTTTCTTTTATCTTCTTCATCAAACCATGTGTTAACGTATTTTGAATAATCATCAAATTGATATGTGTTATGAACTTTAAGTGAGTATGGTTTTGTATATACTCTTTCTAGGAATGTTTCTTCTAAGAAATCAAATACGGTAGTATAAAATGGTATTGCTGGATTGTCTTTAGGAAGGTTCATATCATAGATTATAGCGATAGGCATACGTTTTTCTGTAATATCTAACTCTGCATATGGGAATTGTGGAAAACATAATCTTTCTACAAATGACCTTAGCATCCCATTTATGTCTGCAAAGTATACTGGTGCTCCAAGGACAATACCATCACAAGTACGCATATCTGCCAAAATTCCTTTAATGTCATCATTTACAGGACAGGTACCATAGAATGGTCCGTCTTTTTGTTTGCATAGAAAACAGGATCTACAACCTGTGTAATTTAAATCATATAAATGTATCTTTTCTATTTGAACATCGTCTACTTTATCTTTTAGGGTATCTTTAATACCTTCAGCTACTTTATCTAATAATTGACTGGTGTTATATTTCTTTCTAGGACTACTGTTAACTAAATAGAATTTCATAATAATTACTCCACATTGTTAATATTATTTTTATTAAAGTATTTATTTAAAAAGAGCAGTTAGTCTGAACTAACTATTATGGTTTGAGTATATAAAAAGTCAAATAAAAAAAATAAAATAGTTGTGGATTAATTTCCACTAGTAGGAATATAAGGAATAATAGCTCCTGCTAAACGTGAAATAGGCATGGTTTGTATCCAAACTTTTCCAGGACCTGTTAATGTTGATAAGAATAATCCTTCTCCACCGAATAATACGTTTTTAACACCTTTAACTCTTTGAATATCAAATTCTACACTTTCTTCCATAGCTGCAAGATGCCCCTGATCTAAAACCATTTTTTCGCCAGGTTGTAAATCATATTCAATAACTTCTCCGTCAATTTCAAGGAATAACATCCCGTTACCTGTGAATTTTTGAAGTATAAATCCTTCACCACCAAATAATCCTGTTCCTAGATTTTTCTTAAAGTACATGTCAATATTTACATCCTTTTCTGAAGCTAAAAAAGAACTTCGCTGACCGATAATTGAATTAGAACCATTTAGTTCTATTGGAATTATTTTTCCAGGAAAACTTGATGCAAATCCTATTTCCTGATTATCATTTTCTGCGGTGTAGAAATTTAAAAATAGTGAATCACCTGATAATGCTCTTCCAAGACCTTTAAGAAGTCCTCCGCCAGTATTAGTTTCCATTTTTACTTCTGGTGTCATAAAAGCCATTGAACCACTTTCATCTTTCATAGTTTCGCCTTTCTGTAATTTGCATATTACTATTGGAAATGCTCCACCTTTTATTTCATATTCCATAATTTTTCAATCCACCTATTTTTTTGATAATATACAATTTTTATTCGAAACATTAAATAATTTTTTAAAATTATTAATAATAATACGTGCTTATAAAACCTGAAATTAATAAAAAAAATAAAAAATTAAATATTTATTTTATTTAAAAATTTCAATAAGATTTATAAATTAAAACATTTAATTAATTATTGTATTAAAGTAAAAATTTAATAATAATATATAGAGATGAAACTATGAACAAAAAAAGTTTAGGTATGTTTATAACATTTGGTTTACTAACAGCCGGTATATCCGCATTAGTTAAACTAATTACAGACGAAGAAATCTAACTAATAAATTAATAATAATAGGGATGTGCTAATTATTAAATATAATTTAACACACCACCTTATTTAATCCTCTAAATAATTAAGATTTCATATTAACAATCATTTACTATTTCTTTGAATTTTTCATATATTTTTACCATAGCATAAGTATCTAAATGACAGTATTTTAAAAGTCCTTCTCTGATTTCTACTTGTTCTTCTGGTGATTTATCTTTCAGACTGATAAATGCATCTGATGCTTCTTCTCCTTCATGTACATATGGCAGTTTACTATAATCTAGTTCAGGTTCATCAGGATATAATGCCGGAAGTACTGATTTTATGGAGTATGAATTATTCATTTCTTTAGTATAATAATATTTTTTTCTAAAAGGTTCCATGAAGTCTATCATATTATCATTTATTCTAGTAATTTTATCTTCTAAGTCAGGATACATTCTTATAAGTTGATTATTAACAACATTTTTTTCAAAAGACTTATTATAAACAATTATACTTCCCTTTTCAGTAATGTTAATTATCATACTTTCAGTAAAATGTCTAATAAAATTTTCATCATCTATTTGAGCTAAAAATTGCTTATGTTCCAGTTCTGCATCTTCATTTTCAAGAATATGTAAAGAATATTGAAACGGTAACTGCTGATATGGTTTGGTTCCTTCTATTTCAGGAATGGGAGTGTTATATGTTTCATAATCTATGAAATATAATGGATATTTTAACGAATCAAGTAAATCCTTAATTGCCTCTTTATTGATAATCAATTTATTATCTGTCATGTACATGTCAAGTTGCTGTTGTCCTGGAGTAATATTCCTTTTTTCAACTATTTTGTTACAGTATTCACAAAAATCACATTTATATGGTTTTGAGCAATGTTTTCCTAAAGCAATATTAGGTTCTTTATTTTTGTCGTGTTCAGCCATGAAATTGTTGATTTTTATTATATTATTACTTATTTCATCTTGTTTTGCGATTGCTATGTTGGTAATATCCTGAATGTTGAATAATTTGTCAAGTTCTAATTCTTTACCTCTTACATATTGATTGTTTATGTATATAATACATACTTTTTTGACATTTAATCCAAGATTTGATAATATGTAATATTGAAATGAAGCATCATCATAATATATTTCATTGATTTTTGTGGAACTTTTTACTTCATAAATTTCCACTCCATCTTCATCATTTTTAAGTATATCAACCATACAAAAATTGTGATCGTAGTCAAATGAGGCTTCGGTAATAATATTAGGTTTTTTTTCTAGAAATTCTCTGGTTTTTTCTATCATACCTCTATAATTTCCAGTATACTTAATATCATCATGTTTATTTCCAAATAGATCCTGAGCAAGTATTCCTACTTTTTTACCATTTTCAAATACTTTCGGATTTACAAATTGGACTGCTTCATCCGGCTTATACTTTTTTAGCCAAATAATTTTTGGACATTGAATAGACTTACAATAACTTGATTTTGATAAAAATAAGTTATACATATAATCACCTAATTAAATTATTAATCATTCTAGAAAATATTGTTGCATTTCATTCAATAGTTATTATATTATATCTGATATTTTCACATATAAATAATACTTAAAATGATATTAAATACATAATCTATTTTATTTTTTTTTATAAAAATGAAAATTTTAAAATTTAAAAAAAGTTTTATAAATAGAATTGATTATTCTAATTATAACCGTAGGGACCGTTAAATGTATATTGACTATGTTTAATTTTATAGTCAAAATCTATAATTTCAGTATCCTTTAATATTCCATCATTATCTGTATCTGAATCTTTAAAAAATTGTCTTACTTCATAGGCTGACTTGTGACTAACAGGTAATTCATCTATTCTATATTCATCTTTAGGATATTCGTTTTTATCAATACTCCAATTATTGGATTTATTATGAAAGTTAATGAATGTAAATGTAGTTATTGCCATCACTGATATTATTAATATTAGAATGATTATTTTTTTATTCAATTATATCACCAATTATCATATAATAAAATCTTTGGTTTTCATAGATTAAATATTGCTCTTTTGATAGGTATTAAAAAGAATAATATTATTTATAATTGCCATAATTCTAAAATTGTATAGTTAAGAATTATATTTGATATTTACTATACTTTAATAAAAATAAGAAAGAATAATAATTGAAATAAAATATAAATTTTATTTTCAAAACTAAGATATATTTTTTCAATATGTTGTTTACTAGTCATCAAGATCTTTTTGTGATAAATAAACTTCTAATAATCCTATCCTTTTAGTCATATAATCCCGTTTATTACAATATAAGATGTAATGTAAAGTTTTGTAATTATCAATATTTCCCATAACATTTCGTGGAATTGCAACCATCTTAGCCCATTTTTTATTTTCGTTTTCTTTACTAGATTTCTGTCCTTTATTTTTTCTAGTTTGAAGAGAAACCTTTTTCCAATTATAATTCATAGTAGGTTCTTCATCAGTGATATAAAATCGCTTCATTCGTTCATAAAAATAAATTTCCTTAGGAAAATTCAACATTTCATAAAAGGGATAAGGAAAACTACAATTATAACTAGTATATCTCTTTATTTCTCCATTTATATTAGTTATAGTTGTTGTACTGCTAATTAATCTGTATTGATCTTTTATAATAACATTATCTTCAGATAATTCTATGCTATACATATTTTCACTCCTACTTATATCTGATTTTATTATTTTACTTTCAAGAAAATTGTTTAGACAATCTTTATAATTTGGATTTATTATATTTTTATTTTATATTATTATTATTCCAAGTATTTAAATATATCTTATAATAAAAAATAAATTATTGGAATTATTTAAAAATAAATATATTAAAGAAAATAAAAAAAATTATATTAATCTATTAGATTTTAATATAAAATGAAAATTGATAGTTAATTAATAGACATAAAATATTATAAATATTTTTAAATAATATTCCATTATTTGATGAAAATCTTATAAAAGGTGAGATTAATGAATAAACAATATTTGATTATAGGAGTTACAGCATTGATATTAATTGGAATGCTAAGTGGAACATATTTCATTTTATTTAATCAATCACAATACAAAAACATAACGATGAACGGTATCACTGTAGAAGTTCCCGAAAGTAATGTCAGTGTTATACAACAAACTAATGCATTCAGTATTTATAACGATACTGAACATAGTGTGGACGTATTAGTGTATGACTCAACTGATATCGGATTAAATGATCTTACAGAAGCTATGACTTTTGCAGCAGTTAGAGATATGTTCCAAGTTGGCTCTACATTACAAACCACTGAAGGCTATAGTTACAACTATTCAGATACTAATAAAGTTTATACTTACGTAACTAACTATACTCATAAGAACTTATTTATAGTTACAGCCAATAAGGAAGATATGATTCATGCACTTCAAACTATTAAAGTTAATGATGAGATAAACCTTAACATTACTAATGAAACTAATCAAACTGTGACAAAGGCCAACAATAATAAAAATACGAAATCAGATGATGATAAAGAAGAATTAAGGGAAGATGAAAAAGTTATTGATGGATGGGATCCGAAAGAACATGAAGTTTCACGTGAAAGTATGGAAGATGGATATGAAAAAGTTCATTATGATGATGGTTACTTTAGAATAGTAGATGATAAGGGAAAGATTCAATCATATGGATACTAATTTCCATTTTTTTTATTTTTTTTAATTTATTGAATACCTCTTATATTTAGACTTTTTTTTATTAAACATTATAAACATAATTAAAATCGTTAATAATTATTTCAATTCCTAGTAACTTATATAATAATATTTTTATAAAAATATAATATATATAATATTTTTTTACAAAATTTATTTGATGATAATTATGAAGACGATAGTTATAAATGCCAGTCCACGTAACAATTGGAACACATCTAAAATAATGAAATCTGCACAAAAAGGAGCAGAATCTGTTGGTGCAGAAACAGAATATATTGATTTATATGATTTGACATTTACTGGATGTCGAAGTTGTTTAATTTGTAAAATGAAAGATAAACAACGTTGTAAATGTTACTGGAAAGATGATCTTTCACCATTGATAGATAAGATATTAAGTGCTGATACTTTATTAATCGGTTCTCCAATATATCTAAGTGAACCTACAAGCCAATACAGAGCCTTACTTGAAAGATTAATATTTTCAGTATTATCTTATGATGGTAATATGAATTATTTTGAAGGTAAAATTAATGTGGGTATATTCTATACTATGAATGCACCTAAAGAATATTATGAAAGTAATATGAAAGAGTATTTGTCTGTTTCTGAATCCTCATTTAGATTGTTAAATGGTGATGTTAAAGTATATCCTGTATGTAATACATTACAAGTTCTTGATTATAGTAAATATAATATGGGAATGTTTAGAGAGGAAGATAAGAAAAAAAGTAACGAAAATCAATTCCCTAAAGATTTAGATGAAGCATATAAACTTGGTGCTATTTTAAGCTCTGAAAAATAATAAAGTTTGAAACATTATTTTTTTATAAAAAGTGAATATTAAGCAAATTTTAATATAAAATTAAGTAAAATTGAGTAATTATGACTTAATCTTTATATGTATTTAATACATATTTTATAGTATACCTTAAAGGTATATTACTCAAATCATTTTTAATCACATATTTTATAAAACGGGAAATGTTTAACATAGTTTTAATACTATATCAACCATTATTCATATTTAATGGTTGAAAACATACACTTTTTTTGATAATTAACTTTTCAATTAATATTTTAACATATTTAATCCCGTGACAAGATTCCATAATATTAAAGTATAAACGGAACATCTTTCAAAAACTGGCATGTAAATACTTCTCATGTTAAAAAACATTATCACAAATGATAATAATCCAATGATTCCCAAAACCAATGTGAATTTCTGATAGTTTTCGAATCTCTCCATAGATTTAGATATAATTATAAGCAATATATTGCCTCCAATTATTGCCATTATAGCACCTAATGTATGATAACCTGAAGTCAATGGATTGCCTGCATGAATTAAACCTACAATAATTACACCTAACGCAGTAATTAATGTAAATATATAGAACAAAAGATTGTTTTTGATTATGTAATTTTTAAACTCTGAATAATTACCTATCATAAGTAGAATACCTATTAATATAAAAGCAGAATTCATCAAAAAAAACAGTGGCGAATTAAAATTTGGAATTCCTAGTTCGGATATAGTGTGAAATATATACGTATTATATAATGTGTCATTAAAACTTATAGCACATAATAATTCTGCTATAAGATAATATAAAATGCCAAATGTAAAAACTATGCCCACTACTCTAGATTTCATATATTATCATTTCCTTATTGTTTCCTAATTTTATATTATTTGATTGTATAATATATTTTTTTATTAACTTAAACAATATTTTATTATAACTTGTAATACTTTTGATAAACTTATATATTACTTTGAACAAAATAATATTAATAAGAATTAAATAGAAAGTAATACTGATTCTTATTATCTGTGAATGTTTAAGTTAATATTTCATTCATTTATTATACAATATTTCATTATGCAAAATAATAATTAAATTTATAAGCTTCATCTAATCTAATGATCAAATCAGTTATTTTAGAAGTAAAAATGATTATTATTGTCAAAAAATAAAAAGATAATGAAATTTAAAATAGTAGATATGGAAAAAAATAAACATCAGTTGCTTAAGAATGATACACATAGTGGATATTGGGAAGAATACTTCTTCTCAATTCTAATCATTATATATTTTTAATTTTTTGATTGATAATATCTTTTAGTATAAATACAAGCATGAATACATTTACCACAAACTGTATCCGGTTTACCAAGCTTTTTTTCTGTTATTTTGAGCATGTATTTTTCACATTTTTTATCATCATAGAAATCATTTCTTTTTGATAGATAATTCCAGTTTTTTCCACTAATTGCCCCTGCTTTACATGCTCTTTGACATAAATTACATTCTCCACATTTTGATTCTGTTATAGGTGTAGCAGTTTCTAATGGGGCATTTGTCAAAACAGAAGATAATCTTATTGCTGATCCATATTTTTCTGTAATAAGTAATGCGGATTTGCCTATCCATCCTAATCCCGCCTTTGTAGCAAATGTTTTATGAGGTAATTCAAATGAATTATCATCACCAAAATCTGTTCCTAATCTTATTTTTGTTTGTGCATAAGCATCAAATCCCTTATTTTTTAAATATTCTTCTGACAACATTCCCAACTTGTCTAATTCTTTATTCATTTCAACCAATTTTAAAACATATTCCATAGTAGGAGCATCATCCATTCTCTTTAAAATGTCTTTAGGATAAGCAATATAAAAGACTACTCCAGTATTTAAACCTTTTAAAATGGTGACCTCACTCATATCAGCAAATCCTACTTCTGTAGCACCATTATCTAAGAGATATTTTCTTAATTCAGTTGATAAATCCATATGTATAATATACTTCTTAAAAGATATTAAGTTTATTAAAGTATTACTAAATAAGAGAAATATAAAGAATAATTATTAAAAAGATTTAATTTAATTGTCTTATATAAATAGAAATATAAATAAATAAGTGATAAGATATGCCATCAATAAAATCTATAAACTATTGTCCAAATTGTGGTTCTAAAAAAATTGCCAATGCGAATTTTTGTATGAAATGCGGTTATGAACTAAAAATATTGGAAGAAATACTAACAAAACATGATTATTTGGAGAATTCTAATGAAAAATCTAAGGAATTAGTAGATAGTTCAATTAATCAAGAACTGGAAAATAATCCTAACGCTAATGAAATTTCATCTGATTATATTGAACAATATAATGAAGCAACTGTTCATGAAGAAATTCAAGACGATTTTGAAGTAATTAGACCAGATACTGATGATATAACTGTCAATGATTATAACAAAACAAAAGAAGTATTATTAAATGAAAAAAAAGCTCAAAATGATGACAATAATAATTTTAACTTAGTTAGACCAAATTCCCAAAAAGTTTCAGTCAAAAAAAGTAAGACAAAAAAGAACTTCAGTATTTTAAATCAAAAAAAATATTAAAAAAATAGTTTATTTTATTATAAATGTTTAACTACTTGTTTAAGTTAATTACCTGAATTGCAGTAGTTTGATACCATAATCTAAGTGATTCATCACATGATTTCATGGTTTCTGCAACTTTAAAGCGTTCATTCAAGTCAACTAAGCTAAGTTCTGTGGGTGGCATACCTTCAAATATTATTGATGCATATTTATAATTAGCATCATTAACATCCCAACTATAAAGCAATTCTTCAGCTAAATCACTATCGTTTGCTTCGATAGCCTCTTTAAATCTAATTGCATAATCATGAGGACAATGTGATTTCAGATTTACAAAATCATTATTAGAAACAATGGTTGTAGTAGTTTGCTTTCCAGATAAAAATTTACTAATTAGCCATCCTATTATATAGGCAGGAACTGCAAAAAATAATCCAAATATAATAGATGCAACAAATAATGACATTTTATCCTCGTTAACAAATTCGGGACTATTAAAATACAAATTTACTGCAAACAGGAAAAATATTATAAAAACTAAAGATGTAATTACCTTTGTTTTAGATAATCTGAGTTGTCCAGTCTCGTTATCTCTTTTATAAAATAAAGCATTTAAGAAATCCATTATTTTTTTACTCCTTGATTATTTTTAGTTAATTATAGTTATGTACAAACTTTTTTTTATTTATTTGTTTTATTTGCAATTGTTGCGTTATTTGTTTATTTAGTGAATATTTTTTAGAAAGTTTTATAATCTTTAACTATATAAGATTATATATGAAATTTAAAGTTTGTCCACAATGTGGAAGTGAAAATATTGAGTGGATTAT
>SUTQ01000015.1:12083-56070 GCA_015062805.1 Methanosphaera stadtmanae | reverse complement strand
CTACTCATAACCAACACCAAACTAGCAATAAAAATAAACCAGAAAACAATACTAAACAACATCACAAGCACAAACGGTTTAATAGATGTATCCTTCATGACAACACTTAGACCGGGAACCTACGAACTGATGATTATCAGCGGTGAAAACAGTATATACAAAAAAGGAACATTAAACACAGTACTAAAAATTACAGAATAACATATGTATTCAATATTATTTTTTCTAACTTAACCTCCCACAATTATTTTATTTTTTATAAGGAATAATTAAGAATAGTAATTTCCATTGGATTAAATTTTTCCTTTTTTCCTAGTTGCATTAAATTTCATATCCTTTTTGTTACTTAATTTCTATTTCGGGTATTTTTAATTCAAGATTTTGTTTTGAATGCAGTAATACAAAAAGTATGATTACATACAAATATTTTAATTAGATTCCCCAATTATTTATTGGATTATTGCAAAAAAATATTCTGAATCATTTCTATTGTAGTATTTTTTTATAATGAAAGTTCATACTTCATAACAAAAAAAAGTTTATCCTGAAGAAATTAATAAAAAAAAATATAATACTTCATTAATTGTAATGATTAATCATGAATATTGGTAAATAATTATAATAATATTTATAATTTAATTATTTTACACCAATCCTCCTATTTTTTGGATTCTGTTTAATTAAACTCCTTTAAATAATTTTTAATCTTTTATTAAACTTCTTTTTTCATATAATTTAGTAATAATCTTTAATATTTATTCCATCATATATAATAATATATATTTAAAAATAGGAGATGCTATGTGATTAAAATGAAAAAGATAAAAAAGGTAATGCTGTTTACTGCACTGTTGATGCTCATAATAGGAGTCGTAAGTGCTAATGACTCAACTGATTTTTCAACCAGTACAACTGAAGACACACAGACAGCACTACAGGATACAACACAAGTATCACAAATAGATACAATACAAAAAAATAATGATAATATTGATGAAATTGAAACAAATAGAAAACAGGAAGAAGCAACAACAAAAAACATACAAAAAAACACCAATAAAATCTACACAAAAACAGAAACAGAAATACAAAACTGGTCTACACTAAAAAACAGAATCAATGAACTAAGTGATGCATCACGAGACACTACAATAACACTAAACCCTGGAACATATACTGTAGATGAATTCATTTTATGGGAAAATAAAAAAATGCGCCTAACAATAGATGGAAATGGACAAACAATCAACGGAAACCAAAAACATATCTTTAAATTCAGTACTGAGACCAAAGTAATCCTAAAAAATATCATCATAACAAATGCCTCAAATGTACTTGGTGGTGCAATAAGTAATGGTGGAAACCTGACCATAATCAACACTATACTCACAAACAACAACGCAGATAGGGGAGGAGCAATATACAACGATAAATCTGGAACAATATATATAAAAGACTCCACACTACAATACAATACTGCAAATAGTCATGGGGGAGCAATATATAACTCTGGAACAATATATATCAACGATTATACCTCATTTGAATACAATATCGCACCAACTGCAGGAGCAATATACAATTACCGTGGAAATATATCTATCAAAGACTCCACACTACAATACAACAATGCAACACAGGGGGGAGCAATATTCAATAGCCGTGGAAATATATCTATCAAAAATTCCATACTACAATACAACAACGCAACAGAGGATGGTGGAGTTATAAGTTGTTCTGAAAAAAGCATTGTTGATATATCCGGTTCAACTTTCAAAAAGAATAATGCAAATAATGGTGCAGCTATATATTCTAAAGGTAATGTTAATATCACAATGAGTAATTTTATTGAAAACAGAGCGGATAATAAGGAAACTATTGATTTAATTAATCCTCAGGAAAATGTAATTAAAGATAATGTCTATGAATCTACTGATATTAATCTTAGTGAAGTTAACTTGTATGTAAAGAATGATCAAAGTTCTTTCACAACCCTTGATAATATAATATTGAGTTATACTATTAATCTTGTGCATCCGGATAATTATGGTAATAATGAGTTACCTAATAAACTTAATGATATTACACTTTATATCAATGATGTTAAGAATGTTACTGTTAAATATGAAGATTATACATTATCTAACTTAAAATCCGGAAGTTACGTAGTTTACTATACAAGTTGTGGCCATAAATCAAACGATGTAATGTTTACGGTTACTGCTGTGGATTCTGGAATAACTACCTCTGAAGACTCATATGAATATTTTGAAGGAAAGGAGAGTAAAATACCATTAATTATTACAGACACCACAGGAAATAAAGGTATGATAAATGTAACAGTTAAAGATCAGGATGAATATATTCTATTATTTAGTGAGGGTGATGTTGAAGATGGATATGATTTATCTGTTGTATCCATAGTTGAGTCACTCAAAAATATTTATAATAAACTGGATTCTTCCTATATTATTAATGTTACCTATTTTAATGATTATATAAATCCTAGTTCAACGGAATTCACATTAGACATTAAACAACTTAATACTGGCATAACTTTTGATTCGATTACCGCTAAATATAATTCTAATGTTACTTTTAGTGGAAGATTGTTTGATGAAGACAATATGGGATTATCTAATTGTAATATTACTTTAACGATTGGTGATGTAGAATTTAATGTAATTACAGTAAATGATGGATTATTCAATTACACTATGCTTATTAGATCTTTGGGTGAACAAAGTGTTACTGCACGATTTGCCGGAACTGATAAGTATAATGCATCTCAAACATCACAGACATTCACAGTAAACAAAAAAGAATCAAAAATCACAATAAACAACATTGCAAGTGTAACATGCAATGACAACGTTACAATCACCGGTATGATTAGCAGTATTGATGGTACTCTATTACGCAAGGTAAATCTTTACATATACCTGAATGGAGAACAACAGCATGTCTTAACAGATACTAATGCTAAGTTTAAAGCCACATTCACAACCAACACCATAGGTGAACAAGAAGTAAAAGTAATATATAAAGGAAATACTAAGTATCTTGGAACAAATGCAACAGCAACATTCACTACAACAGCTACAAAACTAGTAATGTTCACAGTAAGACCAGCAACATACCGAGACAATTACACAATACAAGGAAAAGTAACAGATTACGAAGGAAATATCCTCGTTGGTGAAGAAGTACAATTAACGATCAACGGCGAAACAATCACACTAATAACAGACAAAAATGGTAGATACACATACAAAGCACGGGCAATGCTAATAGGAAACTTCACAGTAACAGCAACATACAACGACAAAACCACAGACACTCAATTAACCGTAACAAAAACACTTTCAATAACACAACATGCAACAAAACTCATAGTAGATGAAATTCTAAATATACCTGTAGGTAGCCCGGCAACAATAACAGGTAAACTAACAGATGACATAGGAACTGCCTATAAAAACTGTAACATATATGTCAAAGTAAATGGAGAAGAACAACATATCTTCACTGACAGCAAAGGAATTTTCACATGTACATACACACCAACAAAAGCAGGAATACAAAACGTAACGGTAACATACAAAGGAAACACCAACTACCTCGGAGACAAAGTAACAAAAAGTTTCGAAGCAACAAATTAAAGAATTATATAAAAATTAACTCTCTTTTTAGTTATCATGGGGGGGATGTTGTCAACCTCCCCTCAATAATAATTTTCTTTTATATTGATTAAGCTCATCTTAATTTTTTCCATCACTTAAAAAGAGTATTATATATAATGTGTATTATTCATTTTAATTATAATGATTAATAATGAATATAATATAAAAACCAGTATGTTGGAAAATGATTGTATTATTTAACATTAATCCTCTTTTAATTTATATGTTTTTGAGTAAACTTTTTTAATCACTATTACTGTTTTGATGTATTCTTCAACATAAAAACACCATAATCACAGTAAATGATATACCTTGAGACAAAATATTATGATAAAAAAAGATATAGTATAATTTACAAGAAATAATGGAGAATCACTAACAATGCAAAAATAGTAACAATTAATGTGAATTAATTATTATTTATCCTCCCCTCTTCTTCTTCCTATTTAATTACTTTATTATATTGGATTTTCAATATAATAATTAATTATTTCAATATATAAACCTAAATTTTATTAAAATAAAAAAAATACTGTAACACTAAAAAATCAATAATCTCAATGGATAAAAAAACCATTGATATTTGTTATATGTTGATGAATTTCATAAAACCATTAGTTACTCAAATGAAAAAGATTAATACACAGTCAAAACAGAAACATTAACGGATGCACTACAAAACATTTATGAAAACCTTGATTATAAATAATTATTATTTAGGAGTGGATAATTTGGAACAAAGAAATATTTTAATTCTATGTATTTTTGGAGTGGTTCTGGTTGCAATACTAGCTTTAACAGCATTTCCAATAAATTTCAATTCAAATAATACAACAGATGAAGTGAACTTAACTCTAAATGAAACAAACAATACAACGGATGAAGTAAATCAGACAACAGCAAAGACAACTACAAAAAAGTCAACAAGTAAAAGTAAATCGGATGATGATGGAATATACTATGATGAGGAATTAAACGAATACTTTGACAAGAACGATAGAACTGTCTATGATGGACAGGTAGAAAAGGGTACAAGCAAAGCTGATATTAAAAGAATGGCCGAGGAAATGGAACGTGAAGCAAACGGCTATTAGAGATTATATTCAAAATTAGATATCATCACCCATAACTATTTTTTTTTTAAATATGAGTGGCTGACAAAAAACATTTTTTTCAGTTATGATTATGTGCAATTTTTTTTAAACAATTATTTTTCTTTCAAGTTATTGTTTTATTATGTTTTTAAATCATTTAATATTGTTTTATAATCAATATCTGAACTTTATAATTAAAAATAAGAAAAATAGAATAAATAAAAATTTGTCGGAGAATCTTGAATAGGAAGAAATTTCCCTTTAATTTTATTCGATATTCAAGACCTTGTCAAGACCGGATATTACAATAATCTCTTTAATAATTTCATTGACTTTAATTGTAACGGGAATGTTTTCAGGACTTAATTTCTTTTCAACGGCAATTAAAACCCTTAAACCTGAACTTGAAATGTATTCTAAATCATTAAGATTGAGAATTAATGAATCGAATTTACCCATTTCGTCCATTATTTCGTTTTCAAAATCAGGTGCATTAATTGTATCGATTTTACCTTTAACGGTAATTGTTAATTCTTTTTCATTGTATTGTTTTGTTAAATCCATATTATCACATATCCTTTCCTATATTCTTAGTTAGTCTGATTTAATATTTAAAATTTTATTAATTTATTTCATGAAATTCATTTTAAAAGATATGATGACATTTTCATGAAGAAAACTCCTAGAGCACTGGCAAAAGTATTGTCAGGTGAAGACGATTCTGAAGTCGAAATTGATATAGAAGAAGATGTAGTCAAAAACTATGACTATAGCCAAATCAATAAGCTTCTGGAAGAAAATACAGTGGAAAACTTCCGTGAAGGTGAAAGACTTGAACTGGGTAACGTTCTTTTGACGGGAGTTACAGGATTTTTAGGAATTCACATACTCTATGAATTCATCAGGAATGAAGAAGGAAAAATCTATTGTATGCTCAGGAAAGGTGATTATGATTCCTGTGAAGAACGTTTAATAGATTTAATGAACTATTACTTCGATGAAGACCTGACAGGACTGATAGGGTCACGTATCATTCTAAGTGAAGGTGACGTTACGGAAATTGATGACTTCAAGAAACTTGAAGCAGAACCTATTGATACAATAATAAATTCTGCAGCTATTGTAAAACATTACACTGCAGATGACTACATATTCAAGGTAAATGTCGACGGAGTAATTAACGGTCTCAAGTTTGCACAGACAAGAAATAATATCAGGTATATACAGACATCCACGATAAGTGTTCTTTCATCATACTCACTGAATGAGGAAAAATATCCAAATCCTTAATATGATGAACGTACATTATACTATGAACAGTCAATGGAAAACAAATACATTTGCAGTAAGTTTCTGGCTGAAAGAATGGTACTGGAAGCAGCAACCAAAGGTCTTTCAGTAAAAATCATGAGGCTTGGAAACTTGATGGGCAGATACTCTGACGGAGTGTTCCAGAAAAACTATGACACGAACGCATTCCTGAACAACCTGAAGGCCATTAATAAGCTGAAAGCCATCAACACCGTCATGGCCGATTCACAGACGGACATGAGTCAGATAGACTGTGTTGCAAAAGGAATTCTTGAACTGTCAAAGACTCCTGAAAAATCAAGGGTATTCCACTGTATGAACAACAAATACATTCCTCTTAGAAACATAGTTGACGTGTTGAACACCTACGGCAATGGAATTGAGGAAGTTGACTGTTCTAAATTCAGAGAAATTTATGAACAGAACATGAACGAAAATATTCGGGGTATAATCACTGCAGATATTACAGCCGATGAGCTTGATGAAGAGGATGACTTCGAGGAAAATATTAAATTGGATCAGACTACTGAAATTCTTAATTCATTAGGATTTGACTGGCCTGAGCCTGATGAAAAATATCTAAAACGGTTAATAGATTACTTGAACGAATTAAATTACTTTGAATAGGGGGGTGTATCATGTCTAACAATATAATTTTTCATAAATATAAAGAGTTGCTGTTGCCATCATTACTTATAGCAATGGCTTTAAATATTACTTCAATTGTTGATTCAAGTTTTATTGCAACATTCATAGGATATAATGGGCAGGCTGCACTGCAGACCTTATCCCCATTGATATTCCTTGTTACAATATTTGAATGGCTCTTCGGATTGGGCGGTCAGATATTGTCATTGAACAAGAAGGCGGAATTTGATGAGGACGGAAGCAATTATTATTTCACGGTATCAATGATTACAACCATAGTTCTGTCTATTTTGATTTTACTGGCATGTTTTATATTTGAAGATTTACAGATTACCATATTGCATCCGACAGCAGGTTCAGTTGCATATGTAAAGGCATATGGAACATATTTATTCATATGTTTCCCTATAGTGACCATATTGGGAGTGTTAACTCAGTTTATCCGTGTGGATGGACAGCCAAATTTCGCTTCAGGATTAATTGTTCTTATAAACATCATCAATATAATCCTGGATTATCTGTTCCTTGGTGTTTTCCACATGGGAATTGAAGGAGCATCACTTGCAATGCTTATAGGATATATAGTTGGATTAATCGGTTCTTTCAAATATATTTTCGATCCGAAAAGGACTTTCAAATTTGTATGGTCCAGTGTTAAACTCAAATCTGGAATCAAATCTGCAATTGAAATAATAAAGATAGGATTTCCAAGTGCAAGTATGGGTGTTTTCAACATAATACTGATTTATGTTCTTAACTTAATCCTTAGTGCAGTTATGGGTGAGTTCGGTCTGGACATATTTAATGTATGCATGAACGCATTACTGGTTATAAGTATCTTCCTGGTAGGATTTTCTGAAACGTTATCGTCTATTATACCAATATTTTATGCTCAAAATGATTTTTATAATATACAGTATATTGTAAGAAAATCACTAATATTGTCCCTGATCAGTTCGGTAATATTCACCATATTCTTATTGGTTTATCCGGATGGATTATTGATGTTTTATAACCTTGCCAACGTTCCTAATGGTGCGGTAGTGGAAAACGCTCTGAGATTGTATTCATTGTCATTTATTCCTATGGCATTTTCAACTACACTGATATTCTATTATGAAGGAATTGAAAGGGCTGTCGAATCGGGAATCATTACACTCATTTCGGAGCTGGCAGGACCGCTAATGTTTACATTCGCATTATATCCGTTTATCGGTATCAATAGTGTTTGGATATCATTCCTGTTGGGATTTACCTTATCTGTTGTGGTTGTTGCAGTTTATGTGAAGCTGGTTCAAAGAAAACAGACGGAGTATTCAGGACTCTTTTTCATTAAAAAAGGGTTAATTGAAAAATCCAGAAACTATGTGATTAAATCTAAAAATGATGATGTGAAAACTGAAATGTTCAATCATTTGAAAAGTCTGAATGCTGATGAGACATATTGTGAAACGTTGAATCAGATAATTAACTTCATTTTTGAATCAAATGATGATAACGTGTCCATAGAGGCATTGCTCATTGATTATGATGACAGAATAGTTGTCAACATGAAGGATGAAGGAAAAAGGGAAGTCATGGCTGACATTGAAAAAACATTTTCATCAGAGAACGTTAAAGTCAGTGAAGTACTGGATTTAAACAATATCGAATACGTATATGATAAGGTTAAAGGGTAATAGAATATCCTTAGAAAAAGTAGGTATTGTATTTTTTAATGTTTTTGGGAAAAAGAATAATTTCCCATTTACTTTTTTTTAAGATTTATATTTAACATAAAAATAAGTATTTCTTGTTTAAGAAAAAAAAATAAAAGTTGATTAGTTGAATATATATTTGTCAACCTGTTGTTGCTGAAACTTATAATCTTCATATCGTCGATTAAACTCTTTTTCATCAATAATACCCATTTCATAAAGTTTTAGATTATTGGCAAACTCCAATTCTATTGCATTTTTCATTAAAACGTCTTTAATTTTATGTGAACCGTCTGCTATTTCTCTTAAAACAAATTCATCACTACCGCTAAACATATTATCATCTCCTATTACAAAGTTTATATAAAACATAGAACAGTTTATCTTAGATATCCTGCAATCTATCATACATTTATTATAATACTTATGGAATATTTTCATAAAGTAAATTGTTATATTTTATTAATTTAGATTATGTATTATTTATAACTTCATTTTCCCTAATCATTGATTAGAGAAAGTATTTTCATTGAAGCATTCATCAAAAACCAGTAAAAATATTTGAAAAATGCTTCTTAATTTTAATGTTTTTATAATTATTATTGATTTTAAATACAATATCTCTTAATTAAATAAGGATATACATTTTTTTATGAAAAATAAGTTATATAATGCATATCATCATAATAAAAATATGAAATTGGAATATTTTTTCATGTTCATTGGAAAAAATATATATTATTTTAAAATATATTCATATATGTAAATTAATATATTTAAAGGAGAGGAAAATTTTATGAAGACAGGAAATGCAATAATAATAGCAGCAGTTCTTGTATTGGTAGTACTTGTCGGTATCGTTGCAGCTGAAGACTTTATGATGCCTCAAGAGTTAGAAGTAGATGAAACAATAAGTCTAAACAACAGTTCCGATAATGCTACCCCAGCAGAACATGTAAAAAGACACGTTCCACCTAAAGGAGCAATGCAAAAAGTTATATTGGTATTCTGGGACCCATTTGGTCATGCACCCGTAGATAACTGGGGATTTAAAGTCTACAATGGTGCGTTATGGTATCACTATCCTGACAATACATGGATTCAGGTAGCATTCATCAACGAAAATAAACAGGTTAATCACATTCAGGTATGGGATCAGAACATTGTAAACATTATACAAAACAATTATCAGACAACTGAGAATGTAACAGTAGCCATGATAGAACAACCTCCGTTATATGATGCTAATCAACCAGTAACTACAGGTAATACAGATTTAAACAACAGCACAGATGCAGAAAAAATTAACACTACAATTGACATGAAAGATCAGAAACTTACAAACGATACAAACACCACAATAAAAGGTAAATTGGTGGATGAAAACGGCACTGCAATATCAGATGCAGAAATAACCATAAAATTTAATGGACAAACATTTACGCAAACAACAGATTCAAACGGTCAATTTACCTATGAATACAATACAGAAAACAGTGACTTAAATATTGGATCCAATACAATGGATGTAAGTTATTCAGGTAATGAAACTTATAACGGCATATCCAAAACAATAACCATTACCCTGGAAGCTGTTGAAGAAGTTGATGACACAACAGAATCTGCCGTAACAGATAGTTCTTCAGATAGTTCATCAAGTTATAATGATAATTCAATGAATTCATATTCATCAGATGATTCATATTCATCAGAAGATTCCTATTCATCAGAGGATTATTATACTATAGAATTATTAAAAGTATTCAGCTAGTATAATTTTAAATGGGAATAAATGAATAATTTATTCCATTACTTTTTTTTGAGATTAAATTTTAACATTTTAAAACAATTAATTTTTATAGTTCATTTTATCATTTCCGGATAAAATGCTCAAATTCATTAAATATTCAAAAAAAAATAAAAAAAGAAATCAGTAGTAACGGCCATAAATATAGCCACTTCTACTGGTATAACCACTGAATGTACCTTTATTTTTTTCTTTGTCATTCTTAGTGTTTTGGTAATCAATGTCACTTTCGATATCTGCCATATAATCTTCCATATTACGCATTTCCTTGATTTTCTGGTCTTCATAATACCTGTAAAGCTGAGTATCATAATCATCAAAATACGATTTCTGATCTGGAGTCAAATCCTGATCGATTTTTAAAGATTCAATTACAGTACCGTTATCCAGAGTGATGTTGGTGTTGTCATATATTTCATAAAAGTCATCAGGAGGATTATACTCATTGCCGTAAGACCGCCAGCATTCAAAAGAGAAATTTTTAATATTGAATTTATTCTTGGTGGCATAAGCAACTCCTCTTGCCAGATTTTTATCAATATGGAAACAGCAACCGGTTAAGGTATCATTAAACACAGCATACTTTAAACCGGTATCACCATGATACTTATCAGAAATACTGTCGTTATAAACAAAAACAAAATCCGAAGCCACAACGTGAACCTTCCTGTAATGATCCCAGGCATTAGTTAAATCGGTAGTATTATATGTACCGTTAGTTAAAACACCATCAACAACCATCCAGTCACCGGGAGGACCATCCCACATATCATAAACTTCTTCAGATTCAGTTGTTTCAACGGTGTCGGATGAAGAGTCACTGACACATCCACTTAATGAAACAACCAAAACAATTAACAGTGGAACCAATATCCACGTTTTATTTAATTTCATAACACAACTCCCATCTAATTTTTAAGAAGATACACCAAATAATTTTTAAATTTTATAATAATGATGTTAATCAATGTATTTCTCAATATTTATATATTTATGGAAAAATTATTGATTTAATCAACATTAATTCAAAACGGATGAATATAATAATATAAAAAAGAGAATTTCTAAAAATAGTAAACATACCTACTTTTGTAATTATTATCATGTCATGGTAATAAAATAAAAATGAAAATATTTTAATAATGAAAATAAAGAAAAATAATAATGTTTGTTTAAGGTACAGGTAACAAAAAATAGATTAAATATTCAATAGAAGTTATAATTGTTTTTGGTTATGGTATTTTTAACATTCTTATAGGGAATATTAAAATACCATTCTAACTAATACAGGGAAAAAAGTTTTTATGGAGTTGATATTTATGTTAGTGCTGGAGGAGAAATATGTTCTACATATACCTTCCTATAAATATGTGGATGGTCAATTAAAATCCATAGTTTCTGAAAAATGCATAAATAATCTGATTACTGAATTAAATAATAACGCTTATCATAGTTTCTACAAAACAAACGTGAAAGGTTATTACAAGAAACGCTGCTTTGATGAAATACTCATAACAATATTTGCCCCGAAAGAAAACTTACATAAAAAACCATCCACTATATTCATAGAATGGTTCAGGGAACATAATCATATTCTTAAACAGGAATCAATGGCTTATGAGTATAATAATTCACTACATATTATTACATTATAAAAAAAGGGTTATAAGAATATAATAAAGGGGTAATAAAATACAAACAAGGAAAATTCATTATCTGAAAGAATAAATGAGTATGAAAGATAATATCATTCGTTAAAGGGACAGGATAACAAAAAAATAGACTTTAGTATAAACAATAATTTATACAAAAAAATAGTAGGATTATAAATCCAAAGTTTAACTGTTGAAAATTTTAAAGATAAATATATCCTATAAAATCAGTAAAACAAAGCTAAAGGAGGAATGATAACCCATGCTCAGATGGGATATGTATTACTACATAAATCTCATACTGTCATGGTTAAATCACCTATTATTATAGGTTAAACCTACTTTAACATTTGTATAATTATTGTTTTGTATCACCACCTATATATAATTCGTTATTAATATTCTTTTGCATATTTTATTAGTATTATAATTTAAATTTATCATTTATAATATTTTCTATTCTTTTTCAATTCTTTGTTTCTTTTTTTAAGATTTAATAAGTATAGATAATATTTAATACTTTATTAAACATAGATATGTACAATATAAATAATTTTAAGTGATTTAAAATGATTTTTGATAAAGCCGAAGATATTAATACAATGATTAATTCTTTTGATTTCCCTACAATCATTTCTCCAGATGTGAAAAATGGTAATGAAGAGTATGATATTATATCAATGGAATACTCATCTAATATCAGAGAATTAAAGAATAAATACGACTTAACAAGTGATAAAACAAGAAGAAATTTTTAAAAAAAATGAAAATATAATAATTAAATACTTCTTTTAATAAAAAAATATCAAATATTGAATATTATTAAATTTTATGTCTAACATATCAGTTGTTAAAACATTGATTATATAAAATCAGATTTTCATAAAACAACAGTTTTTCATGAACCTAATACTTTTACACTATTTTAAATATTTGTTTCGTAATATCTGTACTAAATAAATAAAAAAAAAGTTATAAATTTATATTTTTTTATATCCTATGAAATTTTATCTTTTAACACTTTTTCTATTTTTACTATTGTCTCAAAATTTCTTAACTTTTTAACTTTCGATGATGCTATTCAAATGCAATATTCATTATTTAATTAAAAACCGTGTAAATAAAAAAAAATCTTTCATACCATACATATCCCTCAATAAAAAAATTCATAAAAAACAAAAATTACTTTATAATATACCCATAAATATTATTATACCATTAAAATAATTACCATATTAACGGAGGATTACTAATTGAATAAGAAAATAATTACAATATTATTAATAATAAGCATAATGTTCACTGGATTAACATCACTCTCTGCACAGGATAACAATAGTTTATCACAATCAGATAACATTTCAGTGGAAAATGATATTTCAACTCAAAATACAAACGAAACAAGTGATAACCAGAATACCACAATAAATGATACAGAAAATCAGACAAACAACAATACTACAGAAAATATAACTAAAAGGACAGAAATAGGCACATTACATGATATGATAACATCACTCGACACTGAACAACATGATCAACTATTAAATTTAATGAAAGAAATTAACGAGGATGACTTTGAAGAATTTAACAAATATTTAAACAGTAACAATACAACAGAAGAAGAATTATATGATGTTTTAAATAATTTGGATGATGATGAATATTACACATTATACATTATAGTATACAATCTTAAAAATAACAATTCCACATCAACCATAACAGATGAGGATATAAAAAACCTTCCACAAAGAACACAAAATGCTATTGCAAGAACAAGCAATGCCCAATTAAAACAGGCAGTAACAAACAACAATCATAATAGCATATTTGGAGGCAATAATCATCATACTTACAAACTTACATTAGCAGATAAATATATAATACTCAATGATTTAATAGAAGGATACCTTGAGGAAGAAATAACGTTTGATGAGTTCATAAAATCATTAAACAGATTAGGATTCGACACATCAAACTTAGTATTAAATCCTGACGGAACAATATCTTGGAATGGACTAACACTACCAGCACCATCCCCAGAAAATAAAAATGTTGGTACTGCAGAAAACAGTACACAAACAAACACAACAAACAATACCGAATCCAATCAAGCTGATACAAACAATTCCGAACAATCAACAAACGATGAAGTTAAAACAGATACTGCTGAACAAGCAAATACAGATGAAGTTGTAGCAGTAGAAGATACAAATTAATCTCCTTTATTTACCTTTTTTTTATTACAAAATCTTAAGATAATAACTTTAAATAATATCAATTTACTGATACCAAATCATTATTTTTCTTGTCTGTTAAATAAGTGAAACAAATGCCAGACTGATTTATAATTCATTTGAGATATTGCTCTTTGTGTCGGTATTTCCATTGGACAGACATCCTGACAAACCAATGATTTGACACAACCGTTATAGAAATGTTTTTTATGAATTTGTTTAAGCAGTTTTATTTTTTCATCACTAGTTTCCTGAGCCGTAATTTTTGAAGAGGATACAGGTAATACCACTCCCATGAAATTGTCTTCCCCATTATAGTTCGGGCATGATTCCAGACAACATCCACACATCAAGCACTGGGAAACTTCATATTCGAATTGAATATGTTCAGGATTAATTTTTGCTTTTTCATCTAACCATTGCTGTGCTTCTTTCATGTTTTCATATATTTTACTTCTGTCTATAATAAGATCTTTGATAACAGGAAATTTACTTAAAGGTTCTATGGTTATTTTATGAAAATATTTTGTCATTACCTCTTCATTAACGAAGGTTTTGCATGCCAGTTTTGGCCATCCGTTTATTAGCATTGCACAACTTCCACACAATCCCTGTAAACAGCTGGATGAATAGTGAATTTTTGTATTATTGCTATGGTTTACTTTTTCCAGTAAAGTTGTTACGGGGATGTTAAGATTGCCGGTGTATTCATATTCCTTGATTACTTCTTCACCATTTTCTTGTGTTATAATCGTTACTTTTAATGTTTCCATATTTTACCATCCCATCTTTTTATCCGTATCATTAAAAGACACTATCATTTCATTGTTTTTTTCCTGTATTACTGTTGTTTTCCTGTATTTGTCACTTTTTTCAGGATATTCTATTCTCTGATGAGCTCCTCTACTTTCCTTTCTATTGATGGCTGATATGATGAATGCCTTTGATAAGTGTATTAATGATTTTATTAAAACATATTCATAGTAACTTTCATGAGAATATATCTCTTCATTTTCTAATTGTTCTAATTGTCCCATTGCTTCTTTTAAAGTTTCCTCATCTCTGTATATTCCCATTGCATTATTCATAATAGTGGCCAATTCCTCTTCAACAGTATAGGATGAAGTATACTCTGACGTTTGATTATCCTTCCATTGAGCATATTTATCCTCCTGTTTTTCCAATTCTTTTCTTATTATTTCATCATTACTGCCTGAAGTTATTGTTTGACTGTTTATTTCTTCGGCCGCGATGTATCCTCCATGTATTGCTCCAAGCAATGAGTTTCCACCCAGTCTATTTGCACCATGGTATTGTGCTGAACATTCCCCTACGGCATATAAGTTTTTAATACTGGTTTTATGAGCATCATCAGTTAATATTCCACCCATAAAGTAATGTATACCAGGATATACAGGTATAGGATCTACAGTTGGATCCAGATTTAAGTATTGTGTACATACATCATAAACCTCATCCAATTTTACCTTAACAGTTTCTTCCGGTAAAAATGAAACGTCAAGATATACAATGTTTTCACCGTTAATTCCAAGATTTAACTGATTGCAAACCTTATAAATACTACGTGAAACAACGTCCCTTGGCATTAACGCTCCCAGTTCCGGATACCATTCCTCCATGAAGTACCATTTTTCGCCGTCTTTAATTGTGTATAGACGACCGCCTTCACCTCTGGCAGCTTCAGTTATAAGCATGTTTTTAACGGGAGTTTTTATTGTAGTAGGATGGAATTGTATCATTTCAAGGTTTGCAAGTTCAATCTCCTGCTGTAACAATCTTGCCGTTGTACCGGCATCATTCTGAAGTGATCCTGATATTTTTCCAAAGACTTTATTCAACCCGCCGGTTGCTATAACAACACAATCTGCTTCAAATGATTGTATTTCCTCTGTGAATTCATTTATTAATACTGCACCAATACATTCACCCTTATCATTCAGAATTAATGAAAGGAATCTCCATCCAATGTAACGTTTAACAAGATTTTCATGTTCATATTTTCTCAGCATAGTATTGATTGCTGTTAATACCTGTTTTCCGGTTCGTGCTCCAGCATATGCTGTTCGTTGCTTTTTTTGTCCGCCAAAATATCTCTGATCTATGTTTCCATTTTCGTCCCGTGTAAAACTGGTTCCAATAGAATCAAGCCATTCAATTATTTCAGGAGCATCATCTGTTAATTTCTTAACTGCTGTGTGATTGTTTATTTCCTGACCTCCATTTATCGTATCTGTATAATGTTGACTTGGAGAGTCATCCTGTCCCTTATTATTTAAGGCAGCATTTATTCCACCCATTGCCATCACGGACTGTGATCTTTCTGATGGTGAAGGTGAAAACAAATGCACATTATTTCCATTCTCAGCTAACTTGACACTGCAGGTTAAACCTGATAATCCTGCACCAATAACCAATACATTCTTTGTATCCATGTAATCATTCTCCTCAGAATAAATAATATAACAACTCTGCAAACAACAGAACAATGAATATTATTTTTAAAGCTGTTGATATTCTATACGAAAACTTCTCATACGAATTTTCTTCTGTTAAAAAACCAAATGATACCATCAGTTTTGGAATACTTATCGTTAAATGAATCAATAAAGAACAAAACAGTAAATTATCAATAATAAAATGAATATATACCATATAATTATTCAATATATTTACAGGTGAAATCGAATATGTTAAAACATGCAATATAACAAAAACTACAATTGCAATTCCACTGATAATCTGTATTTGAGTATCATTACGAATATTATTATATTTCTTAAATTTTCGGTTAACGTACTTATCCTTAATGAATAAGTATAAACTGATTATTACATGAAGCGATACCCATAAGAATAATCTCCTACCAGTTACCTGTAAACTAGGTGAATAAGGAGTTATTCCAATCAAGTATAAAAGTGATTCGAGGGCATGCCATACTAGTAAAATTATTATTACCAATAAAACCATTGAATTAATTTTTCTTAAAGAAATTCTATCTAAAAAATTCATATTACTTCCCACTATCAATTAATCTAGTAATGGTAGATAATAATGCTAAAATTGTAGTAATCAATGCAATAGCATTAATTATCAGTACTAAATTATCCATTCTAAAATAACATAATATGCAAACTATTCCCGGAAATAGAATCCAGAACTTTGACACGTTCTTTCCCAAAGTATCAAATACCAGTTTCCTATTGGTATCTTTTTTGTTGGAAGTATAGATAAACTCCACAAACTTAAATAACAATACGAAAATAAATAATGGGTGCAACAAATGATTCAACACTAAAATCAAATATGAAAGCAGTACAAAAAACATATCTGCGCTAACATCCAGCAATGCACCAAAATCTGTAGTATTAGCTGTCTTTCTGGCGATTACTCCATCAAGAAAATCTGTGACCAATATTAAAATAAATACTATCAAAGGAAAAACAATTTCCTGATTAGAATGTAATAAATTATTAAAATACCAGGCAAAAACCATTGCTAACAAAAATCTTGAAAAAGACAAAATATTGGGAATATGTTTATAATTCATAATATAATCCTTATATTTCTATGATATAATTATTTAAAACATATCTAATAAAATTATGTTTATTAAATACTATTAAACAGGAGATATATCTTTAATATTTTCTTTGACTTCAACATTGCCAAATTATACTTCTTTAACAGTGAATACATGAGAAATATTGAATCAGATGATTCTTCAAAATGAATTGTTCAACTACTGGGTTATTAAAGAAAGTTACATGAAGTATACAGGAATGGAATTTCATCTAAAATTAGAATCCTTTACAACAATCATAGAAAATAATGATAAAAATAATATTAAATATAATTCATTCGATGTGGAAAATTACAAGATAGCATTTGCATGTAATCAAAGCACGAATAAAATTTTTGGATATGATGTGGAAGAATTATATTAGAATATATAATTTGATAACATTTTTTTTATTGGATGTTAAGAATTTCATCAAAACCGGATAGGGTATTAATCAGTTATCCTTACCTTCAATCTGTTTTTCTATCGTTGATGAAGAAATTATACAATCGACATTTTATTACCTTAGTCTTCAAGATTAATGTAATGATATTTTCAATATAATCAGTATAATTAAAAGTATAAAAAGTGCGATTGAAATTATTTTGGGAAGAGATTTTGATTTTTTCTTCTTTGCTTTTTCTTTATAGGAATCATCAAGTACTTCCAGTCTACAGGTTTTCATATTTTCACCAAAATCCATAGTTAATGTTATTTTTCTTCAAAGATTAACTTATCTTTTTAGGTTAATGAGATTAATATAATATTTAATGAAAAATTTTTTTTGAATGAAACAATAATACAGAATAATAAAAAGAGATACTAAGTTACAATAAAAGTTTTTATTTATTTAAATTATATGAATATTCCATTATAAAATAATGAATTATTATGATTAAAAACATAATTTTTAAGTATATATACAAATAATTTATACAAAAAAAGTAAGTGGGATTACTTCAGAATTTAACTGTTGAAAATTTTAAAGATAATTATATTCTATAAAAAGAGTAAAACAAAGTAAAAGAAGGAGTAATAACCCAGGACAAATGGGATATGTATTACTACCTTAATCTAATTTTGTCATGATTGAATCACCTATTCACATAGGTTAAACCACTTTAACATTTGTATAATTATTGTTTTGTATCACCACCTATATAACATTTCTTACTAAAACTTCTTTTGTAATAATTTTACAGTGTATTACAATTATTATTTATAGCTCACTTATACCATTGAAATTATTCTTTTCTATAAATTTGAACAAATATTTGTTTTTATAGTTCTTTACATTCTTAATCAATTGAAGTATATTTCACTTAATATTTCTTCAATTCGACAATGAATTATTTTTCAAAAGTAAGATTCCCATTTATATCTTTTCTGAACAATGAAGAAAATCTGTTTAACCAAAAGCAAAATATAAATTAATCAATGCATATAGTATTTATATGGAAAATCAGATGATAAAAAGAATTAGTGTAGACATATTAATGATTGTTACAATCATACTGGAATTTGTTAGTCTTCCAATTTTAATTCATGAAGTTTTGGGAATAGGGTTAATATTTTTAATATTGGCACATTTAAAACTAAATGAAAAGTATTTTAAAGCAATAACCAAGGGAAAATACACCATAAAAAGAACAATAAATCTCATAATAAATATAGGATTACTGATTTCATTATTAATAACTATCATCACAGGAATTTTTACCAGCCAGAAATCATTAAAAAGCATTAAAATTGGAAACAATAAAATGTCAGATATCCATAAATCCTCTTCAATAATTAGTCTAATCTTTTTAGTGTTACATCTTTTGACAACTCATAAAAAACTGTTGAGTGGACTTAAAAGATTGCAGTAATCTTATTTTTTTATCCCCTTATTTTCTTATTCTATTTTTTTTAACATCTGAAATTATCTGCATAAGTCATCTAAAGTTTTAATTGGAGTGTTCTTTTATAGTTGCTTTTTGACTATTTAAGAAAGCTTTTTAGTGCCTGGTTTATTTGCTGGAATATTTTATTTGCAAATATCAGAAAAATTGCTAAAAATTTTATTCCACTTATTGTTATATTATTTGTTATTTTGGCTTGTTTTCCTTTTTAACTGGTTTTGTTATATTTCATAATAAGTTATTCTAATTTTTATATAAATAAATGGAATACTTATAGAAATATTTAAATATTAATTATTCCAAATATATATTTACCCAGACTGAAAAAAAATATAGGTGATTTACATGAATCAGATTAATAAGATAATTACGGAAAGAATAAATTTAATAGATAACGAAACGAGATGTAATAAAACGGCAGATAGCTTTGGCAAATTGTGTAACTGCCGACGACCCAAGAGAATATGGGATGATTCGGATAAAAGCCCCGGATCTCTAAAAAGAAAACGAAAATTTTCTGTTTATGAGAAATATCTGAAACATGTTGATATTGATGAAAGGAATGTAATCTTTAAATCAGGAAATCTAAAGAACACGGAATGGTGTTAATATAGGAGGAATGATTATGGGTGCGTTGCGATTGTTCGCCGGAAATGCATGTTTCATGGTAAGGGAAGATTCCGGTGAAGATGCAAAGGAAGAATTTGAACAGTATATAAAGGAGGAAGGCTTTAGACCTTCAAAACCCGAATATATGGTGGCATGCAGTTTAAACATATTTTATATCAATGTAAACAGCATGCTATATGCAACAGGGGTAAAATATCCGGTCAAACTGACAGAGACGATTGTGGATGAAAGTCCGTCAAAGGCATTCAGCGTTGACGAATTTAAAACAATATGGAATATACTTAAGAAAGCCAGGAACAACAGATCCATAGAAAATGATGACAACTCCCTGATAAGAATGGGAACATCCTGTTTTATCGTCAGGGATGACAAACTGAAGGACAGGGACACTTCCTTCTGGAAGTATCTTAAAAGCGAAAGATTCACTTCAATAAATGAAGGTAATTCATCTTCTGCAATGGTCCTGATAAACGTGAAAAGCATGACATATCAGGGGGGATTGTATCCGACTATACATTCTCCATTTGTTGGTGATAGTTTTGACAGCTGCCTGGATATCGATGCCATCCTTGAGGATAGACTGGAGAATTATCTGAGTATTGATGAATTCAGGACAATGTGGGAAATCATCAGGAAGTACAAGGAAGACGAATTCACTATTGAAGATCTGTTGGATGAATGCGAATCGGCATATGGCATAAAGGATTACGATAGCGTCCTGGAGATATGTGACAGGATACTCGAATTGGATAAGGATAATGAAAGGGCACTGGAATACAGGAGTTCATCATTGTTCTATTCGGGAAGGTATGGTGAAGCATTGGAATGTGTTGATAAGGCAATAGGCCTCTATCCGACAAACTATAAGTTTTTCAATGTCAAGGCATACATATTGACGGATTCATACAGGACGGATGAATCCATGGACTGCTATAATCGTTCCTTTGCTTTGGGCGGATTTGATGGTGATGACGAGCGTGTGATGCAATATCGTGCCAAATCTTTTCTAAACAAAGCCAAGGAAGATTATTACGAAAGAAAGGATAAGAAAGAGGCTTACAGAAATTTAATGTTATATCTTAAGGAATATCCTGAAGATGATGACATCTTCAAGCTAAGGCAGGAACTGACAAATCAATATCCATTGAGATACGATAAACAGTTGCTTTATTTTGAAACAAAGGCATACAAACTGTTTAAGGCGGGATTTTTAAAGGAGTCTTTTGAATGCTATAAGAACGTTCTGAAAGCCTGCAGGGACTATAAAAATAACATTCAATCAATCGATTACTTGGGATATGACATTATATCCGGAAGACAGATTCATGAACTGGATAATTTCCGATGGTACGATGAACACCTTTCCGGATGTATCCTGGACTTTACAGGAAACTATGAAGAATTTTTCACCAGACTCTTCGAGAAATCGTCACAGACCATGGATTTATGCTTCGATAAGGCAAGGCTATATTCAAAAATAGATGATGAAGTGATAGCCTTAAACTATGCAAAAGAACTTGCTGAAGCATATCCGGATAATGAGGATATTGAAAAGTTTTATGATGCAATCTGTTTTTATATTAAAATGAAGGACTCCGCAGCCGCATCCAGTGAATCCAAGGAGTACAGTTCTTTGAGGGAATATGTTGAAGATGTGGTAATCGCTCTTATGAACTCTTCCATGCATTATGATAAGGAAGGTGCAATAGCTAAGGTCAAACGAAACATGGATGACATCAGGAAGGCATATGAAGTGAAATATCCGGTAGAAGAGGAGATTATAGACATATGGTTTAACTAAAAATGCAATAGGTGAATAATTATGGATTCATTGGACGAATATGAAAAACTAAGGCAAAAGAAAACAGTATTCCATTTAATGAGTGATGACGTTTTGGAATATCATGATTATGTAATGAACCACTTTCCAATAGCACGACCATCACTGGCAAAAGGTTGTCTATACGAAACAATGTGTGACAATTGTGATATAATCATCAAGATCTATTCGTTGGAGGAAGTAAAAAGGGAATATCCCCTCAGGGATAGGAATGAGCTGATAAAGGAATACGACAACGATAAAAACAGAATGATTGGTACACTTGTGGAATATGAACTACTGGATAATCTGAAGTGCCACAAGTGCGGTAGGGATGTGCTATTTGAGGAAGACTTTAATCCCCAAAAGGAACTGGATCTAAACAGCATAACCTATTTCTCCAGGTGTGAATGTGGAGAGGAATATGTTTATACTGCATTAAGGCCTCAATTAAAGGGATACACAGAGCATGAAGCAATAGGCAGGATTGAATCATTGATTGATGAAAATTCCGTATTGTGTGGGATAGGCGAATATGAAAGATTGCTCGAAATTACCTGTCCACATTGTGGAAAAATCTTTGCCAAGAGGAAATCACAAAATGCGATGAAATCTGGAAAAAGACATGATGACTATAAGGATTTCTGTTCCACAACATTATCCAGTGGAGATTTTGTCACTGCTAAAGAAGAAAGGGACAAGCAAGTTTAATTGGATTTTTCATATTTAAATCCATTTAACCATTTTTTTTTATAGGAGACAAATGATTGCAACTGGACGATAGAGAGAAAATTCTGAAAGCATTAAGTGAATGATTGCCAAAACCTTAAATCATCTTAGGGTATGTAAAGACTTTGATTAAATAAATTATAATTATGGTATACGTTTTATGAATCAAAGGGGAAAATAAAGAAAAAGTTGAATTCTAATATTTTTTGAAAGATTTTTAATGTTAAAATAAAAAAAGTTTAAGTGAAAAAAATTTAATAAAATAAAATTCTTTCCAATACTTATTGATACTCATTTGGATAATCAAACGGTGTATAGTATTCACGTATTTCTGTTGGTGTTTTAGGATGATATGTAATCACTGCTTTATATGGTATGTATCCTTTTATTAACTCTGAGTCAAAGATATTGGTTTGTTCCCACTCCGGATAAATTATAAAAGAGGTACTATCTCCATCATAACTTTTATAATAGAACTCTACATTGGTTATAGTGTTTGCAGGTGCTTCTTCTTCGATAATTAACCCGTTTTGTTCGATATATGTACCAGGCATCATTTGACCTTCAACATAAGTGGTAAATCCAAAAATTATATCAGATCCTAAGTGTACTGTATCACAAATGTTTATGTCTTCATAATTTTCTTTACATAATACTTCATGATCGTTTTCATAATAATATTCTTTTGTATGTGGTGTCAATATTTCAATCTTATTTTCTTGTGTTTGGGCTTTGAAAAATATTTGTGTTTCTGTCGAGTCATATTTGGCATTTCCGGCATAACTTGCTATTAATGAATGTTGAATATTGGGATTTCCATCATAGTTAAAGGTAAATAATCCATTTTGATTGGTTTGTGTTGTATATTTTATTCCATCTATATTGAGAGTCAATGGTGTATATCTTAACATGTTTCCTCTATAATCATAGAATTGTCCTTTAATTATCGTATAACCATTAGGTTGTTTTAGAGTATTTGAAATTGTTATTCTTGTAGGAATTCTATCCGCTATGAATCTAATGGTTTTTGAAGACGAAGCATATTTATAATTTCCATCATATCTAGCAGTTATATTATTGACTCCCATTTTTTTGACTTGATATTTTAAATTAAAATATCCTTCTTCATTCACAATTGTATTATATTTTTCTCCGTTTACTGTAATGGTTACAGGAATGTTAATTAATCGAAGTTTGAGATTATTATTTACCCATCCTTTTACATCTATATAGTCACCCATCTTTGCTTCATTGATATCATTGAGGTATAGTTGGGTAATTCTGATACCAAATGAATCTTTAACTGAAGTTCCATAGTATCTTGAATTTCCATTATAAGATACCGTAATTTGATTTTCATCTGAATACTCGGATTTAAATGAAAAAGTATATTTTCCATAATCATTGGTTTTTGTAGAGTATTTTTTTCCATCAATATCTATTTGTAATGGTGTATATCTAAGAGGATTTCCAGAACTATCTGTAAAATTACCTTCAAAAGTGATTATAGCTGATTCAGTATTGTAAATAGGATTGTAGTCATAGTCAGGATTTATTGTTAAAATTGTATCTTTTGGTGTAACTATAAATGTTGAAGAACTGCTTTGAGCATCATATTTTGTGTTTCCAGAATAGGATACGGTTACATTATTTATTCCTAGTTGGTTAGATTTATATTTGTCAAAATAATAATATCCCTCCCTATCTGTTTTTGTATAATAATTTTTTCCGTTAATATTAAGGTTCAATGTTGTGTATATAAGAGGATTTTCATCACAGTCAAAGAAAGATCCATATATATAAGCATGATTTGTGTATTGAATATAATCATCACATTGAACTGTAATTTTGGTTGCTTTACTTGTTACTTCAAATGTGGATTCCGTTGTGGCCGCACTATATTTTCCATTTCCAGGATAACTTATAATAATTTTATTTTCACCAACATTTCTTGTCTGGTAATTTAAAGCAAATTCACCGTAATAATCCGTTTTAGTCGTGTATTTTAATCCATTGATATTAATATTTAATGGTGTGTATCTAAGTTTTTTTCCATTGGTATCTTCATAATTTCCGGTAAATCTTATTATGCTAGCAACACTCTTTGATTCAATAGGATCTAAATTAATTAATGTACTTTTAGTTGTAACATAAAAATATGTTGAATATTGTGTACCTTGATATCTCATATTTCCAGGATAGGAAGCAGTTATACTATTGTATCCAACTTTATTTGTTTTATAATTGAATATGTATTCACCATAGTTGTTTGTTGTAGTGGTATATTTTATTCCGTTTATGTTCAATGTAATTGGAGTGTATCTTAAGTTAACTCCATTCTTATCAGTATATTTGCCAGTTATTGTCAGATAATCACTATATTCTGTTGTTTTAAGGGTGTTTATTGTAATATTCGTGTCTTGTCTGGTAACAGTGAAAGTTTTAGTGGTTGTGTTGCCTTCAAATTTCGTGTTTCCAGGATAGTTTATCGTAACGGTGTTAGTACCTACCGTGTTTGTTCTAAATTTTTCAATAAAGTTTCCATTGACATCCGTTTGTATTCTGTATGAATTTGTATTGATTTTCACATTTAATGGAGTATACCTTAATATTCTTCCAGTTATATCTTTATAGTTTCCGGATATGGTCACGTTATTAGTATACTGTGTTGTTTCAATAGGATTTATTGTAATTTTTGTTGGAATTTGGTTATTTGATTTCTTTGTATTTGTTTTATTGATGATCTGATCATTTTTTTCTACAATTTGATTATGTGGAACAATGCTTTCAGAAATATCAGTATCCTGAATAGTGTCTTGGACACAGTTGATTTCAGTTTCATTTGATGTATCTGTTGCACTAACTGTTCCAAATAATAATATTAATAATGAAAAAAATAAAAACATCATTTTAATCTTTTTATTTTTCATAAAATCATTCCTATACTCATATTTTTTTATTAAAAATTATTATTTCTTATTAATTGGTTTTTAAGATATGATATTTATATTTTTTGAGATGGTAAATTATTATTAGGCTTAAAGCATCTTTTTCTTATTTATCAGTCTATTCGACCCTTGATAATATAACAGCTTAATATTCCGTTTTCGTCTTTTGTATTATTTTTTAATTATTTCTGAATCTGTATTTCAGCAGTAATTACTGATTTGTTTCATGTTTTTTCTATTTTTGGATTTTAAAGTATAGTAATATTTATCTATGAAGATTGTGATGTTTTTTTTTTAGGTATTATTGTAAAATCTCATGGTATTAAATAGAATATTGTTCAAATAAATAATTTAATTAATGATTTTTTATAAAACTAAAATGCAATTGTAAAAATATGGAATGATATGAATGACTTCATTAAAGAATTGTTACAAAAATTTAATGTTGAATTAGAAATACCAGAAGATATACAAAACCAACCTATAATCGAAGAACCGTTAGACAACTTTACAGAATACCACACAGAAACAGAAGAAGGGAATGATACTTATGTATTCAGTGGAATCATTGATGAAGACTATCCGGATAATGTTAATGTCTGTGAATATATTTTGAACATAAAAGATAAAACAATATTATTATCTCGTGTCGTAAAAAATACATAAACAGGAAAATACATTGTTGGTGCTGGAGAAGGATGGGAATTTAAGTTAGAAGATGATTTAGTGTACTACTATGAAAGTTAAATAACAATTTTATTTATTTTTTCTTCGTTTAAGACTTAATAACATTAATTATAGATTTAAAGACATTTATATTAATAAAGAATGGAGATGACCACTATTATTTTTATTTTGCAATAATCATACAAGAAAACTGGAATAAACTATACCATTCATCAATAAAAGTGACGATGAATGAATTCTATTTTATTGGACAAGTAGAACCTGATGAATACTAAAAAACAACAATAATGAAAGATCAAGATGAAGAAAAATCAATAGTGAATTTTAGGTTTAAATTAGACAAAGAGGTTAGAAGAGATATTTATGAGTATATCATTAATTAAATACCACATACTTCTTTTCTCTTCATTTCCATATAATTTAATATCATTTATTATGTTTACAGAGAATGTCATAATAAGGACAATATTCACAATGTTCCTCGTTGATTTTAGAATATTCCTTATTCAAAATGTTTTCTACAGTTTGATTTAATGAATCGTTTACTTGCTCTATTTTTTCTTTCGTTAAATCTATTTTCAGTTCATAATTATCATATAAGCTATATACACTGGCATATCTGATGTCATACTGGTTGTATTCTGGATAATTTTCTAATGCTTTGGCATATATACATAATTGTTCTTCATGAGTTTTCTTCCTGGCCTTTAATTTTTCCTGATTGGTAGTTTTATAATCTACAATTTTAATTTCATTTGTATTGGAATTTTTAAGTATTAAATCAATTTTTCCTTCTATGTCATAGTTTTCTTTAATAATCTTAAATGGAACTTCAGAGCCAATCACTTCCCATTGGCTAGCTGAATAATCATTCCAGTATTTGTTTATTCCACTTATTGCATTTTTAAATGTTTCCTCTTCAATTTCCGGGTAATTTTCTAATACTTCATCAGATATTCTGGAAATGTCTTCTGTTTGTATATCTTTTCCCTGTAGAACCTCTTTATTCATTCGTTCCAGTATTGTATGTGCAGCCAATCCGTCAGTTATTACCTTTGAAACAGGAAGCCTGAACTGGTAATTGTAACCGATATTATACTTTCGAGGACATTTGTTGTATGCTGAAAAGCTGGTGTAACTCATTTTAACTCTTTCTGTTTTTTCGTCTTCTTTCTTGGTTATTAATTTATTGATATTACTGAATTCATTTGAGGATATTTCGGATAGTGGTGTGTTTTCTTCCATTTCTTCAATGAATTCTGGTTTGTTTCCTTCCTTGTCAAGTACTGTTGATAATATCAGCAGCTGTTCAGCCCGTGTACAGGCAACATAGAATATGTGTTTTTCTTCAAGATCTTCAAGTTCAATTTCCCTTTCCTCATCATAATTTTTATATTTGAAGAAATCCGGTTTAATAGGATATGATGGACGTCCACGCTCGCTATTGGATAACTCATCCAATGATTCTTTGGTAATTTCTTTAAACGGAAAATCATTATTTTCTAACGAGCAAACTATCACCACAGGAAATTCCAATCCTTTAGCCTTATGAATAGTTAATAATTGAACTTCATCCTCCAGACCAGTTTTTTCATTATGGCTTGAATAGCTGTCGTAGTTTGATAAAATAAATCCTATCAATCCATTCAAATCATTTTCATCCATAAGTTCCATGTAATTTGATATTGTTTGGGTAAATATTGCCAGATTATTTAATATTCTGTCATTCTTATTGTTGCTCTCAACAAATCTTCCCTTTAACAATCCCGATATGTCCAATAGTTTATAATAAACGGTCAGTAATGAATCACGTTCTTCTTCTGAACTTTCATAATATTCTTTCCTATACTTGTATAGCCTTTCGAAGAAATCCAGATTGTGTTCATCGGTTATGCCAATGTCCATTAAATCGGTTCTGCTTTTTTCATTTAACTGGAAATGTGGAACACTATTCAATATTTCATTAAACAAAGCAGTAGCTCTTTCTTTATGGTATCTATCATACATTACTTGTAAATTTTTAGCTCTATTTCTATACAATCCATTCTCATGATTAAGCTCTGCTTCAATAACATCCTCCTCAAACTTATCTTCAATGTCAGACAATATTTTACAGGTTTCTTCATTAAGATTCAAGCAGTCCTTCAATTCTGAAAATACTCTTAAATTCAACCATTCTCTTTCTGTTTTAGTGTAATATGTTCGAGGTGATGTTTTTTTCATGTACCATAAAAGGGTCATCATGATTCTTACTTCTTTTTTATCAGTCAATGGTGAAGCATTATGTATATTGTATGGAATGGCATACTCCTCAAATTTATCTAAAATAGCCATTATAGGTTTTTTAAGATTTCCAAATGATTGAATACCCCTGAATAATACACCAATATCAGAATAATTATTAATTATATTCTCATCCTTTAAGGATTTGATAATCAATGCAATATTTTTTGCTTCAGGATTTGAAATTGAATCAGCCTTCTCACTTACCATATAATACACGTTAGATTCAATAGGTTTCTGTTTAGGTATGAGATTTTTCTCATTTTTACGATATTTCCTAATAAAGTGTTCATTAAAATCTATGATATTTTTTCCTGAACGATGATTAATATCAAGTTTAATTCTGTTATTCCTTTTGCCAAAATCATCGAAGTTATCAGAAAAGCTACCTCTGAATCCATATATTGACTGATCATCATCTCCTACAACAGTAAAGGAATCGGAGTATTTCTGCAATATTTCAAAAATGTCTTTCTGAATGGGATCAATATCCTGGAATTCATCTATCAATATGTTCTTATATGGAAGAAGCTTTGCTATATGTTCATCATCATTGGATAAAAGCTCTTTAGCATAAACCTGTAAAAAGGCAAAATCAGACAAATTATTCTCTTTCAACAGTTTTTCGTATATCTTATAGGATTTGACCAATGCAATAAACTTGGCAAAATACCATGAATTATAATAATCGTCATTATCCTTCATATTATCTTTAGGAAATACTTTATAGTTATCCATATAATCGTTCACAAAGTTCTTATAATCTTCAGATATTTTGTAGTTTGTTTCAAGATAATCTGCCAGTTCATCATCCTTTAGACCAAAATTGGTGAATTGGTCGTATTTTTTAATTATTGTATCAATTTCCCATTTTTCAATAAAATTGTATCCAGTGAAACCCAGATTTTCATAGTTTTTTTGTAAAAATAGGACTTTACGTTCGTTGATATCCTCACTTTCCAACAGTTGGATATCATTCATTGAATATTCACTTAGAAGATGGTTACAGAAACTATGAATAGTTCCAATAAACATTTTACTCAAGTCTTCAGAAGATATGTCATATTCCGGTGAACTTAAACGTTTCTTCAGCTCATCAGCAGCCTTAATGGTAAATGTAATTACCAATAAACTTTCAGGATTTATCATTTTGGTTTTCAACAGATATTCAATTCTTTTTATCAATACATACGTTTTACCGGCACCAGGACCTGCTTCTATCAATACGGGGTCCAATGGGTAATATATAGCTTTGTCTTGTTTTTCATCAGGAGTTTGTAACATTACCATCTACCACATTAACTGTATTAAAAATAGGTTTATATTAAAGGATATTTAATATTGTTGGAAATAATAAAAAACAATCATAAAAGAGGTCGTAAATTTTTATGGGTTTAAACAGTCTTTTTCTTTTTATAAGTCCATTCTAACATTTTATAATTGAATAAATTAATATTTCTTTTCGTGTTTTAATCTTTTTTAATTAAGGTTTTTCCAAGAATTGTTGTAAAACTAGGGAAATTTCATCATAATTGTGATTAGCTTTGATTTTTCTTTTATAGACTGTAAAAACAGATAAATTTCGTATTGTCATAACATATCAGAAAAATCTGAATCTTCTTAGTCTTGTAGTAAAAGATTTTATTTATAATAAAAAAAATGATAATTTCTTTAAAAGATTTTATTATCTAAAAATAATAAATTTATATTTAAGATTTTATAGTGATTCAAATGAGTAATGGTGTAGTTTTTAATAATACTAGTTATGAGTTAACAAATTTAATAAGTGAAGTGGATTCGGGTACCATAGCTTTACCTGATTTGCAGCGTCCTTTTGTTTGGAAAGACACTCAAATAAGAGATTTGATTGATTCTTTATATAAGGGATTACCTGCTGGTTTAATTATTTTGTGGAAAGTTGGTGATGGAAGTGAATTTAAGCCTATTGGTTTTGATAAATCAACCACACCCAGTCGTCTTGTAATTGACGGTCAACAGAGACTGACTTCATTATTCACAATATTCACCGGAAAGGAAGTTCTGGATAAAAATTATAAAAAAAGATTGCCTCGTATATGTTTTAATCCTTTAACGGAAGAAATTGATGTCGTTAATTCCAGTAAGGAAAAGGATGTTGAATGGATAAATAACATCACAGATATTTTCATGGATAAACGTAATGTAAGAAGAGAATATATTAAATCATTGTATGACAAGAAGCCTGAAATGGATATTGATGAAGACTTGATTGAGGAGAATATTGATAGGATTGCAGATATTAAACATTATCCTTTCAGTGTGTTAGAATTGTCTAGTGATTTAGATCCTGAAGAGGTTTCTGAGATATTTGTCCGTATAAATTCCAAGGGAAGGTCTTAAATCAATCTGATTTCATTTTAACCTTGTTAAGTATTTATTATGATGAGGGTCGAGTTGCTTTAGAGGAATTCAGTAAAGGGTGTAAAGTGCCAAGCATTGATGGTCACTCCTCACCATATAATAGAATTAATGCATTACCTAATCCAGAACATCTGTTGCGTAGTGCTGTAGCATATGCTTTTTATCGTGGAAGACTTAAGTATGCTTATCTGATTCTTAAGGGCAGGGATTTTGAAAATCGTACAACAACTAAAGAATTAAGGAATCAAAACCTTGATATATTTAAAAAAGCTTTGGAAGATGTTCTTAATCTTGTTTATTGGCAGGATTACATAACATTAATTAGCAGTATTGGCTTTATTAATTATAAAGACTTGATTAGTTCAGAAGTTGGGTTTTATGTTACTTATGCACTGTATTTAATAGGTAAACTTACCTTTGATGTAAACAGTTATGAATTGAACAGTGTAATTAGTAAATGGTTTGTATTTAGTCAACTAACGCAAAGATATTCAGGTTCGCCAGAATCTATAATTGAACAGGATTTAATTCGGATTAAAAACTCTGAAAAATACGTTGAAACATTAAGTAACATAATGAACAATGAGATAACAAATGACTTTTGGAATATCACTTTGCCTCAGAGGAGCATGGTAACTAGTATGTACAACTATGCATATAAGGTTTACAATGCATCATTGGTTTATAAAGATGATAATATACTGTTTTCACATACAAAGCTGAGGGATCAACTAAGGCCCGATATTAAATCACCTAAAAAATCCATAGACAAGCATCACATATTCCCACAAAACTACCTTAAAAAACGGGGATTAAACCAGACACAATATAATCAGCAAGCAAATATGATTTATATTGAATATAGGGATAATATTAAAATAAGCGATAAGGCACCAGGAGATTATTGGCCAATGATGCTTGATTTAATTAATGAAAATGAAAGAAATGAATTGGAAGATAACTATTCTGAGCGATATGACTTACCATATGAATTCTGGAATATGGATTATGATGAATTCTTAGTAGAACGTAGAAAACTCATAGCAAAGAGTATTAGGGAATATTTTGAAGGATTGTAATACATTTAACATACTTTTAAATATCTAATTTATAATATTGTTTATGATTATTTTACAAAGAGTGATATAATGAACAAAAAATTTACTGAAACTGGAAATGGATTCTTTGAAGTAGGTCAAGGAAAGCCATTGAATCAACCATATTATTTTCAAAATGATGCTAAAAAAAATCTAGATATAATGAATAAACAAGATTCTTTTAGTACTCTTGTTGTTCTTCCTACTGGTGGTGGAAAAACATTTACAGCTACCAGTTGGCTTTTAACAAATGCCATTGATAAAAAAATTAAAGTATTGTGGATTGCTCACAGACAGATGCTTCTTGATCAAGCTTTACAAGGCTTTGATAGGAACTCTCTGTTGACCTATCTACCAAATAGGAGTAAATATTATTATAGGATTATATCAGGTAATCATCCAAAACATGACCGTGTGGGTGATATTGAAGCAAAGGATGATGTTATAATCGCTAGCAAGGATAGTCTTATAAGAAATATGGAAGCACTTGGTGACTGGTTGGATGGTGAAAATGAACTGTTTTTGGTAATTGATGAAGCTCATCATTCTACAGCTAAAAGCTATAGAAGAATTATAGATTATATCGGATCCAGAATAAAAAGTCTTAAGATTATTGGTCTTACGGCAACACCTATCAGAACAATTAAGGAAGAAGAAGGATTATTAACCAATATATTTAATGACAGTATAGTTAATAATATACCTGTTCATGATGAACATACTCTAGGTATCTGTTATGAAATTGGGTTATCTGAACTAATTAAAAAGAATTATCTTGCAAAACCAATACCTGTTGAACCCAAAACAGATTTCCAATTTGAAGGTACATTGGGTGTTGATGATTTAAATACAATAAATAGAACGGGATATCTTCCCCCAGAGATTGAAAAGGAATTAGCAGAAAATGCTACGAGAAATAGGATGATAATGGAACACTACCTTGAAAATAAGGATAAGTACGGTAAGACACTTATTTTTGCAATTAGTAGACCTCAAGCTAATCAATTAAATACTTTATTTGAAGATGAGGGAATACGAGTGGATTTTGTCATTTCTGGAGATGTGGAAGATGTTGGTAGAAATACGAAACGTGATAATAATAAGATTATAAACAAATTTAAGAATGATGAATTAGATGTTCTTATTAATGTAAATATATTGAGTGAAGGTTCTGATATTCCACAAATACAGACAGTTTTCTTAACACGACCTACAATATCAAACATTTTAATGACTCAAATGGTTGGTCGTGCATAAAGGGGACCAAAAACAGAAGGTGGAACTAAAGTAGCGTATATTGTTTCATTTATTGATAATTGGAACAATCAAGTTCAATGGGAACCAGTTAGCAATCTATTTAGAGATGAAATAAATGATTTTGTAGATAAGAAAACTAATAATCAGCAATATGATTTGCAAGTAATTTCATTGAACAAAATAGAAGAATTTGCACGTATATTGGATGGCAGTATAGATTCAGAGAAACTTCAATGTATTCCATTTGTTGAAAGAATTCCAATTGGAATGTATACGTTTAAATATTTGGAATCTGATGAGTTTGATGATTGTAATAATGTTTCACACCAAATTCTAATATATGACAGTACAAAAGATGCTTATGAGAACATGTTAAATGAGATTGGGGCATTGTTTGAACGATATGGGGTAACTGATGAATATTTGACTAATGAACAACTAAGTATCTTAGAAGAAAAATGTCAGGAAGTATTTTTTACTGGTGAAATGATTCCACCATATAATTACAAAGATATCATGGCGTTATTAAAATTCTATGCACAAAAAGAACAAAAACCTTTATTCCATGAATTTGACTTTAATAAAGAGGAATTGGATGTTAGTAGTATTGCAGTAGAAATACTTAAAAAGGGTTTGTCAGACTTTGAAAAGAAAGAATATTTGGATTCTATTTGGGAGTCAGAAGATAATTTAATTAATATATTCTATGCTAGTCGTAAAAAATTCTTTAGAGAACAAGTTACAATCGAAATAGACAAACTTTTAAATCCTGAAGATTATGATATTAATATTCATATGAAACCTAACCCAAATGGAGATATTCTAAAGTTAAGTCTTTTTGAAATCAAAAAATATGATAGGGAATATGAGAAAGAATTAAGAGATGGAACATATGAAAAAGCTTTAGATAAGGATGGCTATTATGTATGTCAAAAATCTCATTTAAAAAGTAAGAATAGGATAGATTTTGAAGTTGATCATATACGACCGTTAAATAAAAAGGGTTTAAGTATCCCTGATAATCTTCAATTACTTTGTTCATTATGTAATAGTAAAAAAAGTGATAAGTGGTAATATTGAATTATTATACTCCTGAAGTAATGGCATATTACTTTATTGATAAAAACGATTCTATAGAAAAACAATTTAAAGTAATTGATATGTTGTATGAAATTGATTTTACTTTCATACATCCTAAATATAAAAATGATAAAAAAATTTTCAAATTGGATATTCAGGAAGTAATTGAATATTTAATAGATTCTGAAGAATATTTGAATGAAGAGAGAATGGTTAAAAAGGATTATGAACAATTAGGTTTAAGTTATGAAAATAGCCTTTCTGAAGAAGAACTAGTTGATTATTATTTAATGACAATTAGATTAGATAGAATACTAGAAAATAGGTCGTATTCAAGAAAAAAACTAAGAACTCTTTTAGATACTTATGGATATAAACGTAAAAGTAATAAAATAATTAATCACATTCAAAAAAGCTTATTGTTCTATCATATAAGAGTTTATGTAAACAAAAAGCCTGTGAATTTATCAGAAATTAATTTAGATCAAATGATAACATTTGTTGTAGAAGATTTTGAAAATGTTAATTTAAATGGAGATAAAATAAGTTCTAAAGTACAAATAATCTATGAAATATTGGAAAATGAAATAATAAACTACGATAATAAAATTAAAATTAAACGTGAAAAAGGATGTGTAGAATACATATTAAATAATAAGATATTATTTGAAATATTTTTTAAAGAGGAATATCTGAAAATACAATTAAGTCTCAAAGAAGCAGATTTAATTAATACAACTAATTATATGGTTAAATATTATATTGAAAACAATAAACTTTACTTATATTTGCATGATAGAAAAGATATAAATGATTCAATGGAATTAATTAAGTATACGGTTAATTGTTTAAATGTTAATAATGTAACTGATTCTAACATTATTAAAAGAAATTCTAATGAAAATGTACAATATTGTACCAAAGAATATTTTGGAAAGGACACATATGAATCAGATATTTATCAAGAAATCGAATCTTTTTTGAGAAATTAATATTGCTCATAGGCGATTTTCCTCTTTTTTCATATTTTTATACTAATACATATACATCACTTGCTTATTTTTTATATTTTTAGTATGTTCCATATATTACATACTATTCACTAATTTTTTAATAATATTTATTCTAATAAATATTCTATATTTTAATCATTTTTTTATTTATTTAAACTTCAAATCTTCCCCATTTTCACAAATTACTTTTCCCTAAACATCATTTACAGAAAATATTCCATGATAAAAGATAAAATATGAAAATCAATTCTTAATTTCTTGAAACGGGATATTCAATTAGTTTAATCAACTTGTTTTTAAATTGTAAAAACATTATAAATTTCCGAACTTAGTTTCAGAGAGTTATATATAAATTTTAAGAAGAACATAATATTACTAATCAGACTTTTTAAGAATAGAAAAATATATGATTATTTATAATCAGCCTACTTTAGGTTTAATTTTTTTTATGTTTTATTATCCAATATAAGATTATTTATAAAAACATATTATTTAAATACTATATTTAACAATATAATTATTATACAAAAAAATAGTTTTATTAAGTGGTAGATATGCGTTTAAAATTATATTTAACAAACGAAAATGGCATAATAAATGTTCCATTTAATTATAATCATATTCTTTCATCAATAATCTATGGATTAATGGAAGATATTGATTATGCAAATAAATTACACGCTAAATCAACTTTTAAATATTTTTGCTTTAGCAGAATCAATATATCTCAACGTAAAATGATTGATGGAGGATTCATTTCAAAAAACGGTAAAATAAGTTTTATTATTTCCAGTCCTGATGACAGATTAATTACAGAACTGGTCAATGGAATAATAAACCAATCTGAAATCAATTTCATAGGTCAAATACTGAAAATTGTAAAATGTGAAATTATAAAACAACCCAAGTTTTCTTCAAAAATGGAATTTATAACATTATCTCCCATTATAGTAACCACTAAAAGAGAAGTTGATGGAAAGCTACGTGAATGGGATTTGGCACCATCAGAAGAATTTTATAGAGGTATTGAAAATAACCTGATAAAAAAGTATTTAAAATTCAATAATTTAGAAAGTACTGATAAAACTATTAATGTATACTCAAATATGAAGTCAGTCAAACGAAAAAGAATAACTATCAACAAAGGTGAAAACACAACATATCACAGAGCATACAATATGGATCTCGTATTGGATGGTGATGTTGATTTAATAAAATTTGCATATGACTGTGGAATATCCAGTAAAAACAGTCAAGGTTTTGGTTTAGTTGATATTTATCATTAGGTTGATTATATGTCTGAAAAATTAGATTTACATATTACAGGAAATCCTTTTATTGATTCGGGAATTTATGCATTGAATATGTTGGTGTGTAAAGAGACTAAAATCAATGATATGACATTCAATCATTTACATGAGGGTATAAAGTTAATTTCTGAACTTTATTTAACACCCGCATGGAATAAGAATATGTTCAGTATATTTCCCAATAGCATATTAACGAATAATGTCTATAAGGATAAAAAACAAGAGCTATATCCTGAAGAGTTAGACAAGTTGTTTAATTCAATAAATGATACAACAGACAATGGTACATGCATTGGTTGTGGAAGAAGAGATTCAATTAAAGAACATGTTAAACGGGATGTTCCATTAACAGGTTCTGTAAGTTTCAAAAACTTCTTTTCATATGCAAAAGAGGGTGCAGACTATTGTCCATTATGTGTACTGTTAATCCAGTTTATGCCTTTGGTATTATATCGTTCAGGCGGTAAGTTTATATTGTTCCACTCGGATTCAGAAAAAGTAATGAAATATTGGAGTATTGAATCAATAAAAAATTACAATAAACAAGTTTCCAGTGGAGATTATGTTGGTTGTTTTAATGAAGAATATCAAAATCCGGTAAATGGAATCTTTCATATAATAGAGAAAATGATTAAAACATATGATAGAAAACATTGGGATAACATTAATCCTTCATTAAATTTTTATTACTTTACAAATTATAATCAGGGTGCAGAATTGGATTTATATTCTTTTCCAAACAATGTCTTTAATTTTTTGACTTACATACCTTCAACTGAAGAAAATAATTGGAAATATATTATTAGACGTCAATACGTCAATATTAAAAAGGATGAGGAAGAGGAAAAATATAAAAACAAGAAAAATAGAATTTATGAAAATCTTTTGAATGGAAAATCAATCTTACATTATCTGTTTGATGTAAAGAATAAAAAAACATTCTGTTCATGGGAATTATTAAAATATTACCTGGGTGAGGTTGAAAATATGAGTGACAACCGTATAGAAGCAATTCGTAAATTAGGTGATTCCTTGAGTGAATATATCGTTAAATACGATGATAAAAAAGTATTGACAGATATTGAACAAGCAAGTACCTATGGAAATTTCACAAATATTCTGCGTAAAATCATGAAAAGTAAGGTGGAAAAAGGTGATAAAGAATTATTATGTACTTTTGATGATTTTGTAAATTATATTTGTCCGGACTACAAAGTTTGGAAAGAAACACGCGATTTAATACTTTTTAGATTATATGAGAATTTAAGTGAATGGTTAATAGACAATAAGTAAATGGTGATAATATGGATAAAAATATAATAGGATTTATGTTAATGGATGCTCCACATTCAGCATTAAACAATGCGGGTAGTGATGCAGGAGATAGAACTGACAATATAGTGAGAGTCAAATCAATAAGAAAAAACGGAAAGGTATATCCTTATGTATCAGGACAAGCATTAAGATACTGGTGGAGAGATACTCTTCAAAAACAGTTTAACTGGGAATTATCTCCAATAATAAGAGAAAAGAAGATAGCATTTACGGAAGCTAATCCAATAAAATATCCCGATGATGATGTATTTGGTTATATGAGAGCACTCAAAGCAAAAGAAGGGGGAACAGTAACAAGAATTTCCCCGTTAAAAAATTCACCTTTAATTTCAATAGTTGGTCAGTATCCAACAAATGATTTTGGTGTTATGGCTAGACAAGAAGGTGATCCAGTCCCATTTGAACATGAATTTTATTCAACAGTATTTAAAGGTATTTTTGCATTAGATTTGGATTCACTAGGTAACTTTTCAAAAATTGAAAAAACAGGATATCGTAACATGTATCCTAAGTTAATAGAATTTGCAGAATCCGAAGGATTGGAACAGGATGAGACCTCTTGTAAATTATCTAATGAAGAACGTGTAAAACGTGCTTCGGATGTGATTAACGCTATTCCTTATTTGGCTGGTGGAGCAAAAAATACATCTCATTTAACTGATGTATCACCGAAGTTGGTCCTATTAACGTCAATATCAACGGGAAATAATATTTTCATGAACATAGTACGTGAAGAAGAAAATGAATTAATATTTGATTTAAACGCGTTAAAAGAAGTATTATCCGATTATGACGATAAATTAACTTCGAAAGTATATATTGGTATGAGAAAAGGATTCTTATCAAATATTTATGAAGAACTTGAAGAATTTGCAAAGGAAAGTGAAAATATAGAATTTGGAACAATCAAGGAAATAACGGATAAATTTACATCTAAAATTGATGAGTTGATTTAAAATGAAATTTTTAAGAGTACTGATTGAAGGTTGGACCGCTTCATTCAGATACCCTGCTTTTGTAAGTGGTTTTCAACCAACACTTCCTGTTCCTCCTTTAAGTACAATTTATGGATTGTTATCTTCAATAAAAGGAGAAATAGTTAAACCAGATGATTTGACTGTAGGTTTCATTTTTGATTACGAATCAAAAGCTGTAGATTTGGAACAGATTTATGAAATAAAATCATTATCGGGAAATAAATCAAATATAATTAAAAGGGAATTTTTGGTTAATCCCAAAATGTACCTGTATGTTAATGATTTGGAATTTAGAAAATATTTTGAATCACCATATTACCATGTTCTGTTAGGCAGATCCTCTGATTTAGCAATGATAAAATGCATTGATACAGTTGATTTGTCAAAAAAATCAAATGTTAAGCTTGGAAAGACAATATTGCCATTTGGAACAGAAGGAGCCTATGGTATCTTGCAGGCATTACCAATTTCCTTTACAGAAGATGTTCCTAGAAAAACAGCTCAAACGAAGCCATTTATTTTGATGGATAATTATTATAATTATTCTGAAGAATGTCACTACGATGAAGAATTGGATAAGGGCATATGGTTATGGTGAGTTTATGGTTATTTTAGCCAAAGAAGATGAGTCTTTATTGGAACATACCGAAAATACTTTGAGAGTTTTAAAAAGTATTAAAGAAGCTTATCCCGAAGTTCCACAAATATGTGGTATTGATAATTTTTGGGATATCCTTTTTTATTCCTTATTTTTGCATGATTTCGGTAAGGCTTCAGTTGAATTTCAGAAAATTTTAAAACATGAATCTAAAGAAAAATACTGGAATTATAGGCATGAAGTAATTTCAGCTTCTTTTGTAAGGTCATTAAGATTTATTGATGATTATTCCACATTCGCTATTGCCCTTGGAATTATCACGCACCATAAGGATATTCAAGTTTTGGATGAGAGATATTCCGGTTTTTACAAGCCTTCTTCAAATGAATATGATATTTTTTATCAAAAAGTGGCTACTCTTCAAGAAAATATCGGTGAATTAAATACCTATTTTGATTATTTACCTGTATTCAGTAAGTTGTATTTAGGTCATGAGTTAAAAAAACCTAACAATATTAGTATCAATGAGATTAAACCGGTTTTTGTTGAAAGTGTTGGTGAATATTTGAATATGATGGATGATTACCAATCAAGTATGGAAGAAAATCCTCATCCTATCTTATCTTTGTATGGTTTTTTTCTGAAGGGATTTCTAACAACTTGTGATCACTTGGCATCTGCAGGAATTTATTATATCTTGCATGCTTCAAAAACATTTAATTCTTATGAAAATATTAAGGATCATTTACGTTCTACACAGGAAACTGCATCAAAAACTACCGGGAGCACTTTTTTAATTGCACCAACGGGTTCTGGTAAAACAGAAGCAGCATTGTTATGGGCTTTGAATAATCAAAATGAACAGTATTCGAAAAGATTATTTTATGTGTTACCCTTTACGGCCAGTATCAATGCAATGTATAAACGTTTTCAGAATGAATTCAGTGAAGAATTAGTTGGTATGTTACATGGAAATTCTTCTTATTTCTTATATAAACAGTTAAGTGAAGGCTCTTATGAAGATAAAAAGAAATATGTAAAGGAATTGAAAAATGTAACTAAAAAGATTTATAAGCCATATAAAGTTTTAACTCCTTTCCAAATTATCAAATATTTCTTTGGAGTGAAAGGTTTTGAAATGGGATTAAGTGAAATGACAGGCAGCCTGGTGATTTTTGATGAAATTCATGCCTATGATTCACGTACAACTGCTTTGATATTATCAATACTGAAAGTTTTGCATAATCAATATAAAGTAACGATATTAATCATGTCTGCTACATTACCCTCATTTATCCTAGATCTCTTTAGTGAAAAATTGGGAATTGATAATATTATTTCATTACCTAAAAAGGAATTAGACAAGTATACTAGACATAAAGTAAATGTTTTGGAAGGTAGTATCTTTGATTTTATTGAAAACATTTTCAATGACTTAAGTGATGGTAAAAAAGTCTTAATAGTATGTAATACTGTTGAAGATTCACAGAAAATCTATGAAATGTTAAACGTGGAAAACAGTGCTTTATTGCATAGCCGATTTATATTAAGGGACAGACAAATTATCGAGTCGAAATTAGACAATCTTGATTTGCTGGTAGGTACTCAAGCCATTGAAGTTTCATTGGATATTAGTTATGATGTTTTATATTCACAACCAGCTCCTTTTGATGCTTTAATTCAACGCTTTGGCAGAGTAAATCGTAAAGGATGGGAAGAAAGAATTATAAAAACTGCAAATGTCTGTACAATTGGTTCTAAATATGATGATTTAATATATGATGCCAGTCATATAGAAAAGACCATAAGTTCCCTTAAAAATGTTGACATTTTGTATGAAAGTACTATTCAGGAATTATTGGATGAAGTATATTGTGATGGATATAATGAAGAAGATCAGAAAATATTTGATGATGTTACAAATAGTTTTAATGAAGTTTACAATTATTTAGTTCCTTTTATCAACGATAAATCAAATAACGGTTTTTATGAATTGTTTGATTCGGTTGAAGTTGTTCCATATGAATTTATTACAGAATATTGTGATTTGGTGGATGAGAAGAAATACTTTGAAGCAATGGTTTATACATTGAATATAAGTAATAAACAGTATTCAATTCAAAAAAGTAAGAATAACATAGAATATGAAAAGGACACTATATTTGTTAATGTTCCCTATGATTCGGAGGTTGGATTAAGATTAAACAATTATGAAAGTGAAGATGAAACGGAAATCTTGTGATAGTATGCCAAAAGAAGTTAATGGATCCATGATAAATTATTATTTCATTTGCAAAACCAAATTATGGTTATTTTCTCATGATGTTCAATTAGAAAATGAATCAGATAATGTTAGAATAGGTCGAAAGTTACATGAAGAATCATATAAACGTGATGATGAACTGTTGATTGACAATTTAATTGCTGTGGATTTCATCAGGAAAAACGGAGATATTTATGAAATTCATGAAGTAAAGAAGAGCAATAGTATGGAATTAGCTCATAAATATCAATTGTTGTATTACATGTATTATCTACAAAAATATAAGGATTTTAAAAACATCATTGGAATCCTAAATTATCCAACAATAAGACAAACAAAAAAGATTGAATTAACGGATGAAAATAAAAAAGAGATGAAGGATATTATTACTAAAATAAAAGAAATAGTTGATAAAAGCATGCCTAAACCCGTTAAAACAAAAAAATGCTATAAATGTGCTTACTATGAATTTTGCTTTATATGAGGAAAAATTATGAATCGTAAAAACTTCTATTTATCATCAGACGGAATTCTTAAACGAAATGAGAATACGGTTTATTTTATTAATAAAAATGGAAAAAAGCCAATACCAATAAATAAAATATATTCTGTATATGCTTATGGTCAAATAACAGTATCATCACAAGTGTTAAATTTATTCACAAAATATGGAATTCCCATTCATTTCTTCAATTACTATGGATACTATAATGGAACATATTATCCCAGAGAAACGTTGATATCTGGTGATTTAACTATAAAACAAAGTGAACATTATATAAAAAACCATAAACGTTTAGAACTGGCAAAACTTTTCGTAAAGGGTTCTGCTTTAAACATTTTAAAAGTATTATCTTATTACAAAATAGAAAGCAACATAAAAACAACTTTGAAAGAATTGCCTCAAACTAAAACAATCAATGAAATAATGAATGTCGAAGGTAGAATAAGAGCCGAATACTATCAGAAATTTGATGAAATATTACCTGAAAACTTTCAAATGGAATCAAGAACAAGACAACCTCCTAAAAACATGGTTAATTCATTAATAAGCTTTGGAAATTCTATGATGTATGCAACAGTACTTTCAGAACTGTATAACACACAATTAAATCCAACAATTTCCTATTTACATGAACCATTTGAAAGAAGGTACTCATTATCATTGGACTTAAGTGAAATATTCAAACCATTTATAGTAGATAGATTAATCTTTTATTTAGTTAATAAACGGATGATTACAGAAAAACACTTTGAAAAAGATCTAAATTCATGTTTACTAAACAAAAAGGGAAGAAACAAATTTATAGATGAATATAACAAAAGACTTCAGAAAACTATAAAACACAAGGATTTAGGGCGAAAAGTTTCTTATCAAAGATTAATTCGTCTGGAAGCATATAAGCTTAAAAAACATTTATTAAATGAAAAATCGTATGAACCGTTTACAATTTGGTGGTGAAGATGTATGTTATAATAGTTTATGATATAAAAGTAGATAGAGTAAATAAGGTAAAAAGCTTCTTGAGACAACACTTATTCTGGATACAAAATTCGGTATTTGAAGGAGAAGTAACAAAAAGTCAATTAACAGAAATTAAATCAAGTCTTAAAGAAATAATAGATGAGGAAGAAGATTCAGTAATTATATTTACTACAAAAACAGAGGATTTTATAGATAGGCAAGTAATTGGCATAGAAAAATCTCAAATAGATCTTATACTTTAAAATTTCCTTTTGAAAACTTTTATTTCATTAAAAAAAATATTATTTTAGGTTAAAATCTTTTTATACTTATGAAAAACACTTTGTTTATTTTCCATATTTTTTACATAATTACACATCAAAAAAATATAACCTTTTAAAAAACAAATATACTTATAGAAATGGCAAAAATAACAAAAATTTTTGCCTGTTATAATCAGACTAACATAGGATAGAAATA
>SUTQ01000015.1:6188-11983 GCA_015062805.1 Methanosphaera stadtmanae | reverse complement strand
GTTATAATCAGACTAACATAGGATAGAAATATATACTTGTCAATCACTCCGGAAATGGTTTCTATGGTTATAATCAGACTAACATAGGATAGAAATATTCTTATGAAGATACTACGAAAGTGCTTTTATCTTGTTATAATCAGACTAACATAGGATAGAAATATACTACAAAAACGATATCATTAGGGGAAGTGTTGTGTTATAATCAGACTAACATAGGATAGAAATTATGGTGCTAAAAGAACAGGTGCAGCAGTAAGAAAACGTTATAATCAGACTAACATAGGATAGAAATTAAAGCATTACAGGATAGTTAGTTTGATTGAAATAAGGTTATAATCAGACTAACATAGGATAGAAATTTTCCATCTGTTATTAAAGCTTGTTTTGAATACATGGTTATAATCAGACTAACATAGGATAGAAATGTTCTTCAAATGCAGTGATGTTGATGGGTGGAGACAGGTTATAATCAGACTAACATAGGATAGAAATTTTTTTTTAGGAAAAAATAGATTAAGGTATTGAAAGGGTTATAATCAGACTAACATAGGATAGAAATCCAGTTCCGATGGGATTATGTTGTCTTCTTTTAGGAGGTTATAATCAGACTAACATAGGATAGAAATATACTCATCAAAAGAGAACAAAACTCTTGGGATGGTGTTATAATCAGACTAACATAGGATAGAAATAGGCTCATGCGTGTCAGAATGCCATTTGTAACAGTAACAGGTTATAATCAGACTAACATAGGATAGAAATTCTAATAGTACAGTCCATAGTCCATTGTTGTCGCATACAAGTTATAATCAGACTAACATAGGATAGAAATAGTCTAAAACCGGCTGTGAGTGTTGTGTATATTATGGTTATAATCAGACTAACATAGGATAGAAATGAACAAAGAAAACATTATCCTCATCCTCATCCAAAGTGTTATAATCAGACTAACATAGGATAGAAATATACCCAAATCATCAAATGACTTCATGTTAAAATCTTCAAGTTATAATCAGACTAACATAGGATAGAAATTGTTATCTTTTCGTATTTGTCTAGGAATGCTTGGTGTTATAATCAGACTAACATAGGATAGAAATGACTACGTGAACGAAAACGGTTTAATGGGATTAACAGTTATAATCAGACTAACATAGGATAGAAATCTATTACAGAAATACAATTAAAATTTAATAAATCTAGTTATAATCAGACTAACATAGGATAGAAATAAGAACAGGATAAAATAATAAAAATGAAAAATCAAGTTATAATCAGACTAACATAGGATAGAAATCTTTTTAATATTATTCATTTTAAACACCTTCTTATAGTTATAATCAGACTAACATAGGATAGAAATGCCTTTGCCGTCTATGTTGATTTGTAGCCAGATGTGTGTTATAATCAGACTAACATAGGATAGAAATAAGGCATCAACAGCGACATAACATGGAGTGGAACAGGTTATAATCAGACTAACATAGGATAGAAATTCAATGTTGATATGTGCAATACCATTTTCATCTGTTGTGTTATAATCAGACTAACATAGGATAGAAATATCAATGATACCAATATCCGGTAGTGACAAACTAACCGTTATAATCAGACTAACATAGGATAGAAATGCGTATTTTCTGGGTAGTTTGGAGGATGATTATTAGTTATAATCAGACTAACATAGGATAGAAATAGTATCAGAAATTGCAGTGATTTTAAGAGGAGAGAACACAGTTATAATCAGACTAACATAGGATAGAAATTGTAACTTTGGCTGTTACCATAACTCCATGCGTCGGGTTATAATCAGACTAACATAGGATAGAAATTACCTTGTTTGTTCTCTTTTTATGATTATTGGTCTTTCCAGTTATAATCAGACTAACATAGGATAGAAATGAACTAACGGGTATATATCGTGTCTTCCTGTTAAGTTATAATCAGACTAACATAGGATAGAAATTCCTTCTTGTTGGTATATGTATTCGTTGAATTTGTGTTATAATCAGACTAACATAGGATAGAAATACTTTCAAGCCATGTACTTCTCCCATACACTTCACGGTTATAATCAGACTAACATAGGATAGAAATATTCAATCAAATAGTCGCTGGAGTACGGATGGTCTTCGTTATAATCAGACTAACATAGGATAGAAATATACATGAGCACACAGAATAAAACCAAACAGTTAAAGTTATAATCAGACTAACATAGGATAGAAATTCCATCTGTGTACAGTACCATCTTAACATTGTCATGGGTTATAATCAGACTAACATAGGATAGAAATTTGAATCCGTCCATGATAACAACGGGGCAGATAACATGTTATAATCAGACTAACATAGGATAGAAATTAAATGGTTATAGTAAGGATTAATCCAAGAATAATTGTTATAATCAGACTAACATAGGATAGAAATGACAGCATTACCTGAGGGCATGGTACGAGGACTCACGTTATAATCAGACTAACATAGGATAGAAATCTCATAAACACTATACTAAGTATGTTAAATAAGAAGGTTATAATCAGACTAACATAGGATAGAAATTTTCCACTGTTGCATGTTACTACTCCTCCTATGTTATAATCAGACTAACATAGGATAGAAATCTATGAAAAACGAGTTAGACAATTACAAGGCAGAAAGTTATAATCAGACTAACATAGGATAGAAATCATATTTTAAAATATGGATCAGTATATTTTTTATTTTGTTATAATCAGACTAACATAGGATAGAAATCGAGATTTAGCAGAAGAAAATCAGTTGAGTAAAAAAGTTATAATCAGACTAACATAGGATAGAAATGATAATGCAAGTTGGACTGTTAAAGCATTAATGTGTGTTATAATCAGACTAACATAGGATAGAAATTTTTTTATGTCAATCCATGGTGTCTTGTTTAGTTTTAGTTATAATCAGACTAACATAGGATAGAAATTTAACGTTAATGTTTCGTAAGGATTTATTGTGTCTTGTTATAATCAGACTAACATAGGATAGAAATTTGCAGAATAATTTATAGTTCCTATGTCATTGTTGAGTTATAATCAGACTAACATAGGATAGAAATTAGTGAGGTTCTATCTTGTATATTTTTTCAAACACTTGTTATAATCAGACTAACATAGGATAGAAATTAGACTGAAATTAATTTCTTTTATTTCTATTCTAATTGTTATAATCAGACTAACATAGGATAGAAATGAACCAGAAACCATGATAAACATCTTCAAAGAAATGAGTTATAATCAGACTAACATAGGATAGAAATATTAATAGACTGTACATCTAAAGGATTTACTGTAAAGTTATAATCAGACTAACATAGGATAGAAATACTATCATGAGATAAATTATTAGCAATTACTTGATTGTTATAATCAGACTAACATAGGATAGAAATCAGTAAAAGTTTACTTTGTTTTTGAATACTGTTGCGGTGTTATAATCAGACTAACATAGGATAGAAATGGAGAAACAGAAATAAACATACAAACAAAATACGAGGTTATAATCAGACTAACATAGGATAGAAATTTAATTCATATGTGTTTTGATTTGAAAATCCTGTTGTGTTATAATCAGACTAACATAGGATAGAAATTTGTCAAATAGGCCAATACCAAAACCAATAATATTTGTTATAATCAGACTAACATAGGATAGAAATCTCGAAATCGAAGTATCGGATAGTAACAAGGCTCAAGTTATAATCAGACTAACATAGGATAGAAATTATACCTCTTTTTTTGGGTATTCTTTCTTTAGTTTTTTGTTATAATCAGACTAACATAGGATAGAAATTCAATAGAAGTATACACACAGACTGGAATACTAGATGTTATAATCAGACTAACATAGGATAGAAATTCTTACATGGCAAAACAAGTAGAAGAAGCAGATAAGTTATAATCAGACTAACATAGGATAGAAATCCACATGCTTACATTTTCATAACTTGTATTATCTGTGTTATAATCAGACTAACATAGGATAGAAATTTCCTCATCGGTTAATAATTCTCTTTTAACTCTTATTGTTATAATCAGACTAACATAGGATAGAAATGAAGCTTTCAAACAATACTTTAAAGGGTGATACAAGTTATAATCAGACTAACATAGGATAGAAATATGATTTAGGTTGGCTTTGAATTGTTCTACTGCGATGAGTTATAATCAGACTAACATAGGATAGAAATGGCATAGTAAAGGTGATTATATATGGCAATGTTTGGTTATAATCAGACTAACATAGGATAGAAATCAATATTCGAGTAATCAATGTTCAGGTACTGTTCCTGTTATAATCAGACTAACATAGGATAGAAATATAATTATGTTCCCTACAGATACAGAAATTTTAGAGTTATAATCAGACTAACATAGGATAGAAATACCGTGGATTCAAAAAACAGAGAATCTACACTGATGGTTATAATCAGACTAACATAGGATAGAAATATAGGAGTAGTGGTATTTTTTTTTGGGTTATTGTTGGTTATAATCAGACTAACATAGGATAGAAATGTAAGTAGAACAGAAATGAGTGCAGACAGTTTTATGTTATAATCAGACTAACATAGGATAGAAATACAAGCAGCGGTCAAGACCCTGTAAAAGTAGAAATAGTTATAATCAGACTAACATAGGATAGAAATTTGAATTAAGTGATGGAACAAGTGTTCAAAGAAATGGTTATAATCAGACTAACATAGGATAGAAATCCAGTTATTCTGAAACCCCTGTCACCGGCAGCAGATGTTATAATCAGACTAACATAGGATAGAAATGCAGTTAGTTAATAATATTCAGAATCGGCTTATTAATGGTTATAATCAGACTAACATAGGATAGAAATGTAGCAGTGGTGGAGGAGGATTAGTTGACATACATGGTTATAATCAGACTAACATAGGATAGAAATCAGGACCAAATAAGAATAGTCAGAGGAACAGTCAACGTTATAATCAGACTAACATAGGATAGAAATTATCATATTACAAATATTTTCACATATTCATCTAAAGTTATAATCAGACTAACATAGGATAGAAATCTCAATCCTTAACTGTCTTGAAAAAAACGCTTACAAGTTATAATCAGACTAACATAGGATAGAAATAGAACATTTGACTGATAAATCAAATCATCTTCAGTCACCTGGTTATAATCAGACTAACATAGGATAGAAATTCACTATTTGAGGGTGATGTTATTGAAGAAATTGAGTTATAATCAGACTAACATAGGATAGAAATTGGTGTTTTGTTGGAATTTATTGTGAGTGGTAATGAGTTATAATCAGACTAACATAGGATAGAAATAATAACCGATGAAATAATAGAAACTCCTTATATTTGGGTTATAATCAGACTAACATAGGATAGAAATACATTATATGTTTTATTGTTGGCATCTGTCATCTTAGTTATAATCAGACTAACATAGGATAGAAATGATACTGTGAATCCGACTGGGTCTTTTATCTTTGCTAGTTATAATCAGACTAACATAGGATAGAAATGAACTTGCACAGATTAAGGAAACAACAACAGAAGACCGGTTATAATCAGACTAACATAGGATAGAAATGCACTTCCACTTGTAACTGTATCAACAGTTCCATCACGTTATAATCAGACTAACATAGGATAGAAATAAATATGATTCAGATGACCATAAATTAGCCTTTTCAGTTATAATCAGACTAACATAGGATAGAAATAAATATGATTCAGATGACCATAAATTAGCCTTTTCAGTTATAATCAG
>SUTQ01000015.1:0-6088 GCA_015062805.1 Methanosphaera stadtmanae | reverse complement strand
GTTATAATCAGACTAACATAGGATAGAAATAAATATGATTCAGATGACCATAAATTAGCCTTTTCAGTTATAATCAGACTAACATAGGATAGAAATGGGAAAAGATGACAAAGATGATGCTGGAGATGACACGTTATAATCAGACTAACATAGGATAGAATGTACCTATGCCATCAGTAACAGAAACAATAGATACGGTTATAATCAGACTACATAGGATAGAAATCTATTTTCAAGTTCCACAACACCATTTGCCTGATTGTTATAATCAGACTAATATATGATAGAAATAACGATAACTGTAGAGTCTGCGAAAGAAATGAGGGGTTATAATCAGACTAATATAGGATATAAATACCTACACAGTATCATCGGAAGTATTGAAGGACTTGGTTATAATCAGACTAATATAGGATATAAATAACATTTCTAGATATTCTTCAGCTTCTATTAATGCTAGTTAAATCTGACTAATCTAAGATAAAATTTAGAATATATTTATTCTTTAAATACATATCAATATCTAGTTATTATGTTATTTAAAATATTCTGTGATTCTTAAAAAAGGACTTTAAAATTTATACGGACTAATCTAATCCTTTAGAATTTTTTTTATCAATCTCCTCTATCTGCTTTTCAATCCGTTCAAGTTTGATTTTCTCCTTTTCCAGCTTGAAATTGTATTCCTTAATGTTGTTTTCAGCAACCTTCTTTTCTGAAAGAAAGTAATCCTTGTTGATAAAATACATATTCAAGGCTTCTTTTACCAGTTTGCTCTTGTTTGCATATCTTTTCATCTTATTTGTAATGTTTTCGTCAAGATATACCGTTAGACGTTCTGCCATATTTTTTACCTCCAATTATTCTATATGTCAGAAGGTTAAATGTTAGTCTAAAATTATATTTTTTGACAGAATTCTTTTAGAAAATAATATATTTACTAATCCTAACAAAGATATTAGTAACAATTAGAATAAGTATTGATATTACTAAAAAATATTATTAAGTGGATTGATAAATTATGGCAACCGATGACTACACTTGGATACCTTTTTATATGGAATTTGCGGATAAATTACTTGAATACAAAAATAACAGACCAGAACTAATAGAAAAAATTATTAAATTATGGGACAACATTGACATGAACATGCCCCAGTTGGAATTGAATAATGAAATTGAGGATATGGATCCTTTCACAATCTTTGGATTATTCAATAAACATTTAACCGATGAAAACCGTATAAGAATTTTAAAGTATATGAAGGATGAATTTAATATTAAAGCAACAGTTCCAAAAACATTTACAGGTATACCTATGTTAAATCCACAAATGGCAACATTCTATTTTTTCAAGGATAAACGTGGTGAAGATGATATTAATAATTTATGGGAAATCTTTGAACTAGCTATTATATATTCAAAGAATAAGAATGAATCAGTTTATAAGAATTTTGTTGAAGTATATGATAAACTGTTAACACAGATGGGTATCAGATGGAATATCACTATGGGATTGTACTGGATTAGACCTTATGATTATATTAACCTTGATTCTCGTAGCAGATGGTTTTTGAGTAATCCTGATAATTTTGATAAAGATTTTGCAACTGAAATTGCATCGTTGAAGAATCCGCCTATTGGAGAACATTACTTATCACTTATTGATAAGTGTAAAAGTATCCTCTTTGAGAAAGACTTTGATTTCACTAATCTTCCAGAACTTTCCTATAAAGCATATGTTGTTTCTCGTGAAGATGATGAAAGGGAAAAAGAGGCTAAATATGAGGGTATTGGTGATATTAATAGTTCAAACGAAATAAATTATTGGCTTTTTGCTCCAGGTCCTAGTGCCAGTATGTGGAAGACCTTTTATGATAGGAATGTTATGGGTATGGGTGGAGATTATCTTGGTGATTTGACAAAGTATTCTTCTCGTGAAGAAATTGTCAAAGCTTTACAAAAACACTATAATAATAATTCCAGATATACCAATGATTCTCTTGCATATTGGCAATTTGTTCATGAAATAAAAATGGGGGATATAATTTTCGTTAAGAAGGGTATTCATGAAATAGTAGGGTATGGTGTTGTAGACTCATCGTATGTCTTTGATGAAAGTCTTGGAGAATATGCACATTCATTAGGTGTTAAATGGGAAGAAAAAGGGCATTGGCCATTCGAGGGTAACTTGATTTTGAAAACTTTGACAAAGATTACTGACTATCCAGACTTGGTTAAAACTATCAGTGATTTCTTTGAAACTTCTCCGGATGATGTTGAACAGGTTCCCGAATATCCGATGTATTCAAAAGAAGATTTTCTATCGGAAGCCTTTATTTCGGAGGATGATTATTATACTCTTACAAATTTGCTTGAACACAAGAAAAATCTTATCTTACAGGGTGCACCTGGTGTTGGTAAAACATTCATTGCTAAAAGATTAGCTTATTCATTACTAGGTTGTAAGGACAAGTCAAAGGTTGTCATGGTACAGTTCCATCAGAGCTATAGTTATGAGGACTTTATAATGGGTTATCGTCCATCAGTCGAAGGATTCACGTTGAAAAATGGTGTCTTCTATGATTTCTGTAAAATGGCACAGGACGATGAGGAAAACGATTACTTCTTTATTATTGATGAGATAAACAGGGGTAACCTATCCAAAATCTTCGGTGAACTTTTCATGCTGTTGGAAAACGATAAGCGTGGTAGCAACAACAAAATCCAATTGTTGTACAATGATGAATTGTTCTATATTCCAAAGAATGTTTATATAATTGGTATGATGAATACTGCTGATAGAAGCCTTGCATTACTGGATTATGCTCTTCGCAGAAGGTTTTCATTCTTTAACTTAACTCCTGCATTCGATTCGGATAACTTTGTTGAATATAGGAATGCCTTATCAAATATTAAATTCAATAAAGTTATAAACACCATTAAAGAGTTAAACAAGGAAATAGCTTCTGATGAAACATTGGGTGAAGGTTTCATGATTGGTCACAGTTATTTCACAAATCTGAAACAGGAAAACGTTAACAAAAAGCTTGAATACGTAATAGAATATGAAATCATACCACTTCTACAGGAATATTGGTTTGATGAGGAAAGCAAAGTGGAACGTTGGAGCAATAATTTAAGAAGTGTTCTAGATGATACCCATTAAAAACATTTATTATATGCTCAGCTATGCCTTTTATGAACTGCACAAAAAGGGTTATGAAAGGCTTGAAACGGAAAACTTCGACAATATACTGGAACTCTTCTCTGAAATACTGATTCTGGGAATAAACAAACAAATTAAAAGGGGAATAGATAAAAACTATCAAAACCATAGCGAACAGTTATCAACCATAAAGGGTAAAATTGACATCACGGAATCAATTAATCCATTGATTAAGCACAAACAGCTGGTATGTGAATATGATGAGCTTACAACAAACACGTATAAAAACAGGATAATAAAAACGACGCTTATGCAATTGCTCAGAAGTGACATTTCCAAAACAAGAAAAAAGAAATTGAAGAAGATTTTATTATACCTTGATGAAGTGGACATACTGGAATTAAACGGAATCAACTGGAATCTCAAGTATAACAGAAACAACCAGACATACAGAATGCTGATTAACGTCTGCTATCTAACAATCATGTCTCTGCTACAGAAAGAGAATAAGGGATATATCAAACTGATGGAACTAGATGAAGAAAACATGTCACGATTGTATGAAAAATTCATTTTGGAATATTATAGACGAGAACATCCTGAAGTGAAGGCTGAAAGTTCATATATTAACTGGCAATTGGATGACAATTTTGACTTGATGCTTCCAACTATGAGATCGGACATTACATTATCACAGGAAAACAGGGTACTTATAATAGATGCCAAGTATTACCAGCACTCGTTACAGGAATACTATGATAACAAATCAATACATTCAAACAATCTTTACCAGATATTCACATATGTAAAGAATAAGGATGCGGAACTGAAGGATACGGAATATGAAGTAAGTGGAATGTTGCTGTATGCAAAAACAGATGAGGATGTATATCCGGGCTATTCATACAGCATGAGTGGAAACAGGATAAGTGCAAGGACTTTGGACTTGAATGTGGTTTTTGAAGAAATTCGGGAACAGTTGGAGGGTATATTGAAAGAATTTATAGTTAAACAAAAAAAATAGGATAATTATGTGGATGATCTAATAGTTTATTTAAAAAATAATGGGGAGATTAATAGGTTATGCTTAAAATATCTCTTCCCCATTAATCTTTATGTGAGTAATCACTCTAGCATCGTTGAATGCACCTATAGTATTTCCTGTTGAATATTCTATTTCCATAGTATTGGTGTTTGGAAATTCAAATCCATATTTAAGATCTTCTGAACTTTCACCGTCATTTAATCTTTTGTCAACCTGGTACATCATAGGTTCTTTTTCCCACATTTCTGTGGCCTGATCTTCACCTAGCCAGTATGTTTGTCCATCTTCCTGACTGATAAGAGCAAACTCATATCCTGCCTTGTAATCAGGATTTTCCGTTCCGGTAAATTCCCAATGTATATTGCTGTCCTCTGATGTTGGTTTTACTGTTAGACTTTCAGCTGACACGGCACTTAGTGTTATAGTTGAAAACAACAGTATTATACACACAATTAACAATTTCTTATTTATCATTTTATCACCTCGTTTTTAGTATTACTATTTTATTTATCTTTAAAATTCTTTATATTTAATCCATAATCTGTAATTAATGTATGTAGAAAGTATGTTTAGGTATTAAACATGATTTATTTAAGAAGATAGATACAGTTCTGTATATTGGTAATCTATATAATTCTATGTATAATGATATATTATTTTTAAAATTTTGTAAGGAAAGAAATATTAGAGAAAGTACAATACAGGGGTATGTGTCAACATTATTAAAATATACCACATTCCATAATTGTACTCTTGAAGAACTCTTAAATGAGGCAAATGAAGATGAATTAAATGGAATTCCGTTAAAGCAGAGGAGATTAAGGGAAAGATTATTATCATATAGAAATTATTTATTAGAGAATAATTTATCATCTAATACGGTCAAAACTTATTTTTCAAAAATTAAAACATTTTATATTCATTTTGAGATAGAATTACCGCACTTGCCTGATGTTAAATATAGTAAACAGTATGAAACAAATTATCTTGATTTACCGACTAAAGAACATATACGAGATGCATTGGAAATATCCACATTACCATTTAAAGCATTGATATTGTTCATGTCGAGCAGTGGAACAGCAAAAGCAGAAACTTTATCATTGACCGTGAATGACTTTATCAAAGCTTCAAAATACTACTATAAATCTACAGGTTTACAGGATATTTTAGATGAATTATCTGGAAAGGACATAATACCTACTATTTACTTAAAAAGGATAAAAACAGATAAATATTACTATACTTTTTGTTCATCAGAAGCAAGTTATTATATAATTAAGTATTTAAAAACAAGGAAAAATCTGAAATTAACAGATAAACTCTTTCCTTTCAGAGGCTCATATGTGATGAAAAATTTTCAGGAGATAAATGACCGAATGGAATGGGGATTTAAAGGTAAATATAGATTCTTTAGGTCACATACATTGAGAAAGTTTCATGCAAGTAACTTGCAACTATCAAGAGAATATATAGATCTTTTACAAGGAAGAAGTAGAAATGTTATACATGAAACCTACATCAAAACTAACCCAGATAAACTTAAAGAAATATATGTTAAAAATATGAAAAATGTAATGATATATAATAATGAATCTGCAGAACAAGAGATTAAGGAAGAGATATTCATAACGATAAATGTATTTTTATCAGATAAACAAATAAACATATATTAAAAACATTTTATAAACTAATTTCAAAATAACATTTTTTCATATTGAATTTTATTACATTATTAAAAATACAGCACTATTTTTTTAATCTTTCATTTTTTATTAAATTTTTTACATATAATATCTTAATATTTTTCTTTAACCTACTTTTATTAGAATAAAATAGATATATTGATTAAAATGTAGAGTTTTATCATAAAA
>SUTQ01000014.1 GCA_015062805.1 Methanosphaera stadtmanae | reverse complement strand
CAACACCCGATTTTTTATACAGTTTCATATGTAAATAATTTCAGACTTGGCAGTTAGGTTTGTCTTGTTGTTTTTTTTATGAGTATTTCTTTTGTGCTTTTTATCGTGCATGGATTGAAGATTGGCATATGATTTTTTGTTCTTGGACTTTTTCTTTATTCTAGTTAGGTGTATTCAGTATTTGGATAATACTAGTTTTTACTGGATGTACACGATGATAAACTTTATATACTATAATTTACATATTTTATAGTATACATTGGTACGGCGACCATAGCGATAGGGTCACATCTGATCTCGTCTCGATCTCAGTAATAAAGTCTATCTACGTTCTGTTTTGTACTATAGGTGGTAAGCTTATGGGAATTTCGGAAAGTTGCCGGCCTTTAAAACATTTTTAACTATTTTTGTATTATTTTACTTGGAATTTATTATGTAGTTTTTTCTGATTTTTGTAGTAAATTTATGCTTCTATTTTTTTCTAATTAATTTTCGTTATTTCTAAATACTAGTTTAAACATACTATTTTTATTAACTTATGTTAATTGCCTGGTACGAGGGTTGCTCGGTGAGGAATGTTGGTAATCTACCTGTGATCTGGAGAGTTAGTAAACAGGCAATATTATTCTAATTTTATCAAAAAAAAGTTTTGGCGGGGATTTCTAGAATTTATCTAGAATATCTTTGTACACGCTTTTCAATGGTTCTTCTGATTTTTCGTATATTTTTCTTAATATTAATTCTGGTGTACTGTTTGCCAAGTAATTTATTTTTGGTGTTCTGTCAACTATTAAATTATAGTTTTCATCCAATCCCTTGGCTTCGATTCCATCGGTTCTGATTTTTATATTATCTGTCCTTTTTAATATTTCAGGTGCCATGTGTGTAACAATTATTGCATATGACTTATCGTTCTGTATGTGTTCTATGAATCCTATGATTATTTTTATCGCGGCCTCCAATTCGGTTATTGATTCTAATTCATCAATCAATACTAATTTTTTTTCTTTTCCTATTGTCACAGGGATGAAAGAAGTTATGAATGTTTCAAATGCACCTGCATTGAGTGAATGTTTTTTTGTAAAATAATATACTTCATCCGTTTGCGGGATTGTAGCTTCCTGTGAACATACGCCTAGTCCCATATGTGTCATTATACAATGTTGTCCTAACGTTTCTAAGAGAGTTGTTTTTCCACCACTATTAGCTCCTGTTAATAATATGATGTTGTTGTCCTGATCAAGATTATAGTCTATTTTTTGCATTTCAGTTTTATTGATTTTTTCTTCATTTTTCAATGTCAGGTGTAGGCTTCCTTTTAGTTGGTACGTGTCACCTATTGTTGGAATGTTTAAGTCATAGAACTTTGTGAAGCTGGCTAATGTTAACTGGTAATCATATTCTATTATTTCCTTAGTTTCTTTTTGTATTTGTTCGCTATATTTTTCCAGTAGACTGCATGCATTTAGTTCCTGTTCGTATTTTTTAAGATGTATGTTTGCGGATATGTTTTCTTGTACTCTTTTTAATTCGTTTTCATCTATTTCTACAGGATATTTAACAACAAATGGATCGAATAGTAATCCTGTCTTGTTTGATAGTTCTTCTCTTGCTTCATCCAACACGTTATCGAAAATGTTCATTAATTTTGGAGGTAGGTCTTCATCATTCAGTAAGAGTAATATTTCATCCCCTTCTAATGCAACATTTTTTATTTCATTTTTCAATTTTTCATTTACTTTGTCTTTAATCTCTTCTATTATTTCAGTTATTGCAACTTTATTCTGGGTTTCAACTTTTATGGCATCAAGAGCTTCCAATGCTTCACCAATACAGCTTTCCATTCCAAGGTATTGTCTTAGCTGGTATACATTTTCCAGTATTTCCCGGTTCTGTATGTAATATTCAAGGGTAATGTTCGGTTGAATTTCGTAGTCAGGACTCTGATTGCTTATTGATACTATGTTGTTTGCTTCTCCGGGATCTACATTGTAGTTGTTATAGAGGTATATTATGAATTCAAACTCTTCAAGATTCATATGGTCTTCTATTGCAAATATGTTACAGTATCTGTCGAATCCCTTTTGAATTAAAGAAAGGTAATCCTCATAGTCTTCACATACTATTGCATATTCATCATTGAATTTTGGTTTTATGTCATTGTTTAACGGTTTAATTTTTTCATATAAGTCTCTTATAATACCATAATCCTGGTTTTCCGTGCTTTCAAGTGTTGTTTTTATTAAATTCTGGGTCTGATTTATTTTAGTGTAATCTGTTGTCGGACTTAACAGAAGTACTCTTGTTTTCGCATAGTCCGTGTTTGCAAAGTCAAGAATTTTGTTGATGATTTCATTGTATATTTTTTCTGATTGTTCGGTCTTTAAAAACGGATTGTCATCATTTTTATGTATTTTTCTGATAATATCTAATGCTATTTTTTGACTGATTCCCGGTATGTTCATTAATTTTTCTATGTCATAGTTTTTAATGGATTCCTCAAATTTTTCATAGCTTCCATATGTTTGTATAATTTTTTTAATTAATTTATCGCCTACTCCCTTAATTTCTTCTATTTCATAAATGGTTAACACCTCCATTCATTGGTTTCATATATTATATACTTTAATTAAACTTATTTTTTAATTTTTCTTGAAGTTTTAAACTATTAATTTAATCAGCTTCATATATTATTATAGTTTTTATTAATAATTTTATAATTTATGGGTAAGATATTATGGATTTCTTTACGTATATCATTTTACTGTTGGTTGGAGGCTGTTTTGGAGGTTTGATGGCGGGTCTTCTTGGTGTTGGGGGAGGCATAATCTTAACTCCGATTCAATATTATTTGCTGGTGGCTTATGGTGTTGACTCAAATATTGCAATGCCGTTATCCTTTGGAACCAGTTTGGCCGTCATTTTCGTTACAATGATCAGAAGTACTAAAAAGCATTATGATAATGATTTGGTCGTCACAACATTCTTATCTTACATAATGGTATTGGGTTTTATAGGTGCAATTATTGGAGCATTTATTTCTACTCACGTTGATGTTTCTGTTCTAAAATTATTGTTTGGTCTGATGTGCTTTGTTGCAGTAATCAACATGATTTTAATCAAGTATCCCGATAATGAAGATAACATCAGTAAAAGTAAGGTTGCTCATTCCCTTTTAGGTCTTATCGGTGGTCTGTTATGTGGACTTTTGGGTGTGGGTGGAGGTATTATTATGATACCTATTCTTACGATTGTTCTTAAATATCCTACTCATAAGGCTATTGGAACTTCATCGGCATCAATTATTGCTACCAGTCTGGGTGGACTGATTGCGTACATGATTTTAGGATGGGGTGTTTCTAATTTACCGGCATATTCTATCGGTTATGTGAATATGATACAGTTTGTATTTCTGACTATTACGAGCACTTTTGTTGCAGGCTATGCTGCAAACATTTCAAAAAAAGTTGATTCTAAAAAACTAAAGATTGTTCATATTCTTTTAGTTCTTTATATTGGGTTAAAAATGGTGGGGATTGTATAATTAATTATTTTTATAAACCCCTTTTTCTATATTTCCTATGAATGGATTGTAACTATTGTTTAAACTTAGATTTTCTCTTTTTTCATTATTTTTCACATTCTGGAAGTGGTCAATTATAGTGTTTGTGTCGTTTATGCTGAAGAATCTGCAGTCTATTGTGAAATTGTCTATTTCTGTTTTTCTTAGTTTTTCAAGATAATCCTCTAAATTGAGTATTCTGTAATCATAGATGTGGCTGTTGTTGTAGCAGTCTTTTTTTATCATGTAATCATTGTTTCTTTTATCAATTATGTGGTATGTGTTTGTTATCTCTTCATCAATTATATCATTGAAGTTGTCTTTTGTTATCATAAGTTGGATGTGTCCAAATAAGGTGTATTCAAGTTCACAATCCTCGTTTTTGAGTAATTTTATATCGTCATATGATATTTCGTTGGATATTTGTAATCTTTTGAATTCCGGATCATGTGATAATTTTTTTATGCTGTAATTGTTGTATATATTCAGATGATTTCCGTAAGATTCAACATCCAAGTTTTTTGCCACACCTATGTTATCTGTCTGAATTTTTATGTTGATGTTTTTGAATTTTAGCTTGACGATTATTTCTCCGATATGTGGTAGTTCTTTATCAAGCAGTATCTGTGGCAATATCCATACTATCTCTTTGTCGGGTAGAATTTCACTAAGTCGGATTAATTCTTCACTTATGTTTGTTATGTATTCGTCTATGTTTGTGTAGTTAAAGCTTCCATCGTAATAAACTCCTGTAATGTAGGAATATTTTTTGATTAATTCTGCCTGTTTTAAGTTATTTATGTATATGTTCCATTTTTCCTCTGTATAATTTGTTTTGCTGAGGTAATGTTTTTCCTTAAACTCCTTTATTCGTTCCTTGCATTTTTGACTTTCCTCTTTTGTCGGCAGGTATGAGTTCATAATTTTTGCGTCTATTTTTTCAATTATTTCTCGTCGGATGTTATTTAGGGTGGATATTGGCATGAACAGGTCGTCTTTAAAGTTTTTGTATTTTATGTTATTTATGGTGTAATTTGTGTTTCCTGTTTTTTGGAACTGTTGGGTTATTGTTTTTTTGCTCAATGGCTTATTTTTTGCTTTTTCAAATTTTTCTTGACTGGTGTAATGCACAGGTTTTTCAAGTAATTCACAACATGCTTTTACTTCCATTTGTGATTCATCATTCAATGAAATTAGTAGATTAATATTTGTTTTATGAACATTTTCTTCGTTTATTATAGCCTTCGTTTTATCTTTAAGATATTTTGAATATGTGATATAGACCATTGAATCTTTATTTACATAAATTCCTTTTTTTAACTTGATGGTAATTTTGTTCTTGCTTTGGGAGACAATATTGCTGACATACATTCCACAGCTTTCACCATCATATTCAAATTTCAGTCCATCACCATTAACAATTTTTGTAGGAAAACGCTTGTTTAAAAATTTTATAGTGACCTCTTTTTCATTACTTTTAATAACTTTTCCTATTGGATACCCCTGATTTCCTGCACGGTTTCTGCTTATTACTTCATCAGGATTTTTATTCAGAATGTATCCGTCCGTAAATCCCCTGTTAAATGCAAGATTTAACAATAAAAAATCTTCATGGTTGTTATTTTTATTCATCGCATTCTTGTAGGCATAAGTTGTACTTGACACGTATTCTGAAGATTTCATCCGACCTTCAATTTTTAAACAATTTGCTCCAGCATCAATTAAATCCTGTATATTATTGTAAGTGCATAAATCCTTGGTACTTAACAGATAATTGTCTTCTGCAAGCAGGGTGTTATAATAATCCTTAAACGTATATCTCATTCTGCACGGTTGTGCACATAGGCCCCGGTTTCCACTTCTGCCACCAAGGAAGGAAGACATTAAACATTGGCCTGAATAACAGTAACATAACGCTCCATGAACAAAAATTTCTAAATTAATGTCATGATCATATTCCTTGAGTTTTGAAGAAATTTCTTCAATTCTCTTTATTGGAACTTCCCGTGAAAGATTGGCACTTGTAAATCCCGTATCACACAACCATTTAACAAAGGAATAATCATATATTGTCATTTGAGTAGATGCATGTAAACTTAAATCAGGAATTAAATCGTTTATAATGCTTGCAAGACCAATATCCTGAACAATTATTCCGTCAACTCCCTGATTATACAAATAATAAACATAATCCAATACTTCCGGAATCTCTTTTTCAAGAATGGCAATATTTACGGTAACAAATACTTTGACATTGTATTTATGGCAAAATTTGATAGCTTTTTTAATTTCATTATAATTAAAGTTATCAGCATAATCCCTGGCACCATATTTGGTTCCAGATAAATATACAAAATCGGCACCACTAAAGACTGCAGATTTTAGAACATCCATAGAACCTACCGGTGAAAGAAGTTTGCAAGTTTCATAAGTCAAATTAATCCCTCCAAAAAAATAACATTCTATTAAAATATTGATTAACATAATATTAATTAATTTATAATTGGTGAGAAAATGTACATAGTATTGGAAGGAATAGACGGTGCAGGTAAATCAACCCAGACAGAATTATTGAACGAGTGGTTAATTGGCAAAGGTTATACTACAAAAAAAATAGTTGAACCAACAACATCCGATATTGGAAAAGTGATAAGGAAGGAATTATTGAATCCGGAATCAACCAACGACATTAACCAACAGAGATTGACATTACTTTTTGCCGCGGACAGGCTAACTTTAAAGGAGGAGATTTTGGATGTTAAGGATTCAAAAGACATCATAATAATCAGTGACAGATCATTTTATTCCAGCATATGTTACCAAAACAATTCTTCCGTTGATAAGGATTGGATCTATGAAGTGAATTTGCATACCCCACGTCCTGACTTAACCATATTGTTGGACTTGGATGAAAAAGAGGCAATAACCCGTTGTGATAAAGAGGAAGCATTTGAAAACATTCAATTTTTAGAAAAAACACGAAAAAATTATCTTGACCTGTTAAAAATAGAAAATAATATAATTGTTGTTGACGCATCAGATTCATTGGATGATGTTCAAGAAAAAATAAGAAAAGTAGTACAAGAAAAATTAGGTTTATAAACTTAAATATCTAATCTTTCTTTCATTAAGTCTACAATGTAATTAACTGCATTGTTTATTTCTTCATAAGTTCCGTGTAACTGAGGACCAGAATCGGACTGTTTTAACTGAACGTCAAAGTTGTCTACAGCAGCTTTAATTTCGGTAACTGTAGGTCCTGGAGGTAAAGTTACGTCAACAACATGTTTTGCAGCCCTTCTTAAATCTTCAAGTTCACCTTCAAATAGAATTATTCCAGTATTGCTTTGAAGCATGTTTAAATGGTATTCGTCAATCATTTCATCTACTTGTTTAGGCTGTAATCCTGAAATCACTCGCATTGTATGTTTAACCATCTTATCACCATTTTTTATTATTTAGTGGTTTTCCATATATTCTCTTGCAGGTGCAAATTTTTCAATTAAATATTTGCTTACGGTATTTTTTAAATCCATTGGATGTAATTCTTCTTTGCTGAATACATCATTTAATTCTTCTTCTGTTAATTCAAGGTTTCCACCAAATTTTTCAGGTCTTTCGATTAACATTTTTTCATTTTCATCAAATATGTAGTAATGTGCCATTTCTATAACAGGGTTGTCTTCAACTACGCCCATAGGACAGAAACTTTTGTTAAGTTTGTTTTTAATTTCCTTAGGGGAGTCGTCTATAGCAATGAAATTACCTTTGCTGCTACTCATTTTATCAGAACCGTCAGTTCCATGAATTAAAGGGATGTGTATACATACAGGAACTTCCAAGCCTAATTTAGGGAGAACTTCTCTTGCCAACATATGGATTTTTCTCTGTTCCATACCACCAACAGCAACATTTGCGTTTAAGTCATCAATGTCTAATGCTTGCATAACTGGATATAATGCTTCTGCAACATTGTGTGTTTCATCTCGGGATACCTGTGCCATACTTCTTTGAGCTCTTTGAATAGTGATTTGGGTTGCAGCCCGGAAAACTCTAACCATGTATTCAGGGGACATACGGTCTGAACCTAAAATAAATTCGGTGTCTTCACTAAGACCTAATGCTTTGAAACATTTAATGTTGTAATCAGCAATTTCATTAAGTTCTTCCAAAGTTCCTTTACCGTTTAAGTAAGCATGTAAATTTGCTATAAATATTTTGATTTTAAAGCCGGCATCCTGCAATGCTTTCATTCTTTTAATGGTTAACGCGTGTCCCAAGTGGATTTTACCTGAAGGTTCAAAACCCACGTAAGCTACTTTTTCATCTCTTTTTAATATTTCTTTTAATTCATCCAATTCAATTATTTCAGCAGTATCTTTAGAAATATTTTCTATTGCTGCATCTATATCCATTTATTTTCCTCCGTTTTATTATTTGACTTATATTATTATGTATATTTTATTTTTTAACTTAATAACATTAATCTCCTGACCAATGTTGATGTGGTTCATATTTTCCGTTTTTTTCAAATCTATTGGCATATACGTTTCAGGATCCAGAACCTGAATTTCGGTTGGGGTAATGTTGGTAACTGTTGAAACCTTAACGTCATCTGTGTTACCTACCTTTTTAATCCTATCGTATTCCTTCCAACTGATGGATTCGGATTCATAGTTTGATAGGTTTAATCCAACAAATTTGTGGCTGCCAATCTTTTCAATCCTAAGTATCTTATCTTTATATTCGATAAAATCATCCTTGTGGAATGAAGGCAATCTTACGGAAATCCATGACCTGTAAAGGTCTCTGCTTTTAGACTTGTCTCGTCCTACAATCTTTCGAGATTCAGTAATTATACCACCAAACTGTTTCTGCATATTTTCTGCTATTTTATGTGCAGCATTATGGGAACCTACCTGATAATCCACACCTTCCTTTAGTACGATTCTTTCTGTAACATATGCTAATTTGTTGGTTTTACATAGCCGTTGAATTTCATTAGAAATAAATTCATCCGCTTTTTGTATTTCTTCTTCTTCAAGTTTTCTATCATCCGCTCGCAATTGTATTACCGCTTCATAATAGCCTGAATGGAATTTACTACAATCTGGACAAACTCCTTTTACAACTTTAACTTCTATCGGATAATCCTTATCTATAAAATCATCTAAGACCTGTCCTGTTGCATGGATAATGCAGTCATACATTGTTCCTCTATTTGTAAGGATTTCTGTGGTTATTTCAACATTTTTTAGATTTTCATTGATTTGAATATCCTTTTGGATAGCATCATTGATTATTTCATCATCATAATATGCTGATTCAATCCATTTGTCATGTTTTAATGTAGCACCACAATGAGAACATACAGTAAATGTTGCATATTCAGGAACTTCCACGAGTTCAAATTCCTTTAGGTAACAGCTTTTACATAAACCATCATATAATTTTTCTTCGCTATTGCATAATAAACAAAACATAATATCATCTCAATTTTAAAGAATTATAATATCATTAATTGTTGTAAAAAGAGTTTTTGGTTGGAGCTTAAAAAAAATATAATAGAAAATACTATTATAATGATTTTAAAGGTGCTCTTGCCCCACAAGCACTACATTTTAACATATCGATACGGTCTTCACGTATGATAACTGTATCTGGTCTATTACATTCGTGGCATATTACAAAGTTGTCAACGTATTCTTTGATACGATCATTGATTACGTAGTGTGTAAATTTACCTTGAAGTATTGCCCTATTTCCTTCAACGTTTCCGGATGTACCTAATTCTCTTAATAAATATTTGAGAACATGTTGAGGGTCTCTGTTAAGTGTACTTGAAACATCACCAAAGTTTTTAATAATAGTACGATTTCCCTGAATAACTGAATATCCTTTAGGGATTTTAAACCTTATTGATTCAAATACTCTGTCAGGTAATTGTTCATATGCTTTATCTAGTAAAGCTTCGTATTCTTCAAATTCTTTATCGATTTTAGCCATTAATTAACCTCCTTGTCCTTTTGAATTAATTGTTGATTAAAAATATAATAGTAAAAATATTATCCTTATTTCTTTTTAGAATAATTCATAATAATATACTATATGTTTTCCTTATTACTTAATTTTTTCTAAGCAACTTTATAATGGTCACTGGTTGGTGAATAAATAACACCCTTACTTGTGAGCATATTTATCATATCGTCGGTTTTATTCTCTGAAATGTTATATTTATCAGCTAAGTTTCCATAAATTACGTTTTTAGGAGCACTACCACCATATTCTTCAGAAATTTCCTTGATTTCATCAATTAATATGTTTATTTTGTCTCTTTCAGATTTTGAAGTTCTTCCTTCAACCTTATCGATGTCCACTTTTCCAGTATCTGGATCATATCCTACTTGTTTCATACAGTCTTCTTGCAATTTTATAGCCCTTTCAGCGTCTTCCTTACTTACTTCCTGACTGAGCCGGATTTTTGCACTTGCTTCAGATAAACGAACGAGAGCTTCTAATTGACGGGCAGTAATTGGTACAGGGGATTCCTCATCTATTGCACCACTACGCATTGTTACATAGAAGTCTTGTAAAACTTTTGCAGCTTCTTTGGATAAAACCGGCTGAACAGTTTTACGTGCATATGCAATGTATTTTCTCATCAGTTCAGGATCGATTTCATAGTTGATGTTTCTGTCCTGGTGTATTTTCAAGATGTGTCCTGCTAAACTGTGGTCTCTTTCAGCATTAGGTTTATCTTCTATGATGAATATTAAATCAAAACGGGAAAGAATAGGGCTTGGCAAATCAATTTGTTCTGCAATTGATTTATATCTGTCAAATCTTCCGAATTTAGGGTTTGCCGCTGCAAGTACACTACATCTACTGTTTAAAGTAGCCATAATTCCTGCTTTTGCGATTGAAATTGTTTGTTGTTCTAATGCTTCGTGAATAGCGGAACGGTCTTCTTCACGCATTTTGTCAAGTTCGTCTACACAAACATTACCCTTATCCCCAAGCACTAATGCACCAGCTTCTAAACTCCATCCACCTAAATCGTCACGAACAGCTGCTGCAGTTAGCCCTACACCACTAGTACCTTTACCACTGGTATAAATTCCACGTGGAGCTAATTTTGATACATATTTTAATATCTGGGATTTACCTATCCCCGGATCTCCTACAATGAGGATGTGCATATCTCCTCTCATGTGTGTTTTATCTTCAAGTATCTTTGCACTACCTCCAAACAATTGGAAAGCAATAGCTTCTTTAACTTCGTAGTATCCTTGTATTGAAGGTGCTGTTGAATCGATAATCTTTTGGTATATGTCTGGTGAACTGGCAAGTTTTTTAATTTCTTCTTCGTCTTCTTCACTAATTTCTAGTTCTTCAAATTCTTGTTCTAGTGGTTCAAAGTAATTTCCATATATGAAATTGTTAAAACGTTTTGTTCTTTCATCACGGACAGTTTTGAGTATACCTGTTACTCTAATTTTATCTCCTGGAGTAAGCGTATCTACCAAATCATCTTCTAAAACAATGTTTATTTGTCTTGGTTGGTCACCACCGGATAAATTTTCCAGAGGTTCCTGTAATTTAACCGTTTGGGTGTCCATGTAATGTGATTCTTCTTGCAATAATTTAAAAGATCTTCCACCACATTCTGTACATACTGCAGGTTCGTGTATGATATTTGATTTTTGTTCAACTTCATGTATTCTCATACAGCTTCTACATTCAAAAACAGCAGTCATTATACGTGGATGAATTTCATCAGTTTTTCTTACAATTCCATCAACAGCTATAAATTTTCCAATATATTCACTACGTAGATTTCTTAAAGGTACGTGGTTACGGATGTTGGAAAATCTCACATTAAGTTGTGCATTTTTTCTCTGTGGATCTATATTTGTAATGGATTTTGTTGCAGCTTCCAAAGTTTCATCTGGTTTTTCCAGTAGTAAATCTGCTAAATCTGGATCAAACATTTCTAATGCATTATAATCTATTATTACAGATTTTTCTTCAGGATAAACATCTAGAACTGCAAATATTTCATCTTTACAAAGTTCACTGAAAAATTCTTCCAATTTAACAATGGATGATGCCGAAGATCTAATATTATTATTTTCTGCTGTTGTCGTAGTCATATGATATACTTATTATTTTTATAATTTTTATATCTAGTTATTAATTTTTTCAGATATTTTTTATATTTAGAAAATTAAAGAATTATATAATATAAATTATTGTAATAAAATGATATTCATAACAGAAAATGGTAGAGGTTTCAAATGAAGAAGTCAAGGTTAAAATTATTTAAAACTACTTCCTTAACTATTTCTTTAATAGGTGTAATTTTAATTCTATTAACGATAGGGGTAATAGGATATGTTGCAGTTTCAGGTTTAAGTAATTCTGTTTCAACAACAGTAAGTAGTGGATCAGCTTATGATCAATTGGATCAAGTAAAAACTCAGTATGAAGAAGTAAACAAGAAATACGATACTTTAAATCAAAAATTAGGTACAAATCCTGATCCTTCAGTTAAAACTACATTTAATACAGGTAAAATAAAATTATCTGAAGCTAGTCAATTAATTTCTTCAACTCAGAATGACATCAATAATGGAAAATCGGAAGAAGAGATTCAAAGTAAATTGAATCAAACAAAAAATAAAATAAGCGAAGCTAATGATATTTATGGTCAGATAGCTGGTTAATTACTCTTTTTATATTTTTTTTTTATTTTGGTGCTCTAAAGCCACGTGCAATTACATACATTTCTGAACTTCTTTTTCTGGATGAATTCGGTTTTGTAGTTTTCACGGTTCTGAATTTCTTTTTAAGTTCTTTAACCAAATCTTGGTAAGCTTCACCTTGGAACGCTTTCATAATCAGATTCCCCTCTTTTTTTAGAATGTTGTCTGAAATGTTCAATACGGCTACTGCCAAATCGTATGCTCTGAAATTGTCGATGTCTTTTATACCTGTTAATTTTGGAGATGCATCAGACAATATGACATCCGCTTTGCCATCAATTAATTCAATTATGGTATTTTGAACTTCTTCTGTAGTGAAGTCTCCTTTAACTCCAGTATATGCTTCATGATCTATTGGTTTTATGTATTCTAAATCCACACTAATTACTTGGCCTGTTCCTTCTTCACCAATAACTTCCGCAACAACTTGACTCCAACCACCAGGTGCTGCACCTAAATCTACAACCTTATAATCTGGTTTTAATAATCCATATTTTTTGTCCAGCTGTTTTAATTTATATGAAGCTCGAGATCTATAGTTCTGCTTTTTTGCTAATTTATAATAATGCTCTTTGTCATGTTTTGCTTTCCATCTACTCATAATAATTCCTCAATGATTAAATTGTGAAAAGTCCAGTGCTTTACATGTTGGCTTTCCTATTTTTACTACTTCTGCATCCACTTCATTTCCGTTTATTTCAAGTAACATAACACTAGGTTCACTTAAACGTGGTTGAGTTGGACTGCCTGGGTTTAACAATAAAACTTCACCTTCTTGTTGAATCATGGGCTTGTGTGTATGTCCACTCACTAAAATGTCAACTCCCAATTCTCTTGCCAAATAATATAATTGTTGTGTATCTCCTTTCGGATAAACAACACCATGAGTAAGGCCTATTTTGATATCTTCAACTTCAATGATTTCATGTGTATTATATCCAACATAAGGGTCACAATTTCCATGTACAACAACAACTGGAGCTATTTTTTCTAATTCATCTATAACGCTTTTAACTTCAATATCTCCGCAATGCAATATCATATCCACATCTTTAAATACTTCAAAAACTTTTTCTGGTATTGATTCGGTACGAATTGGGATATGAGTATCAGAAATAATTCCTATTAACATTAATATATCACTCTATAATTTTTTATTTCTCTATTATAATTTCTATAATTCATTAAATCTATAATTTTTTAAGAATTATTTTAGATTAATATTTATATGATTTGTTAAAATAACATTTTATAGAGAATAAATCTTAATAGCTTTTTTAAAAAGAGTTTAGTTTAATCTAATTATTACTTGAAATTATTAAATGTAAATGGGAGAAGGGTTTATGAGTGAATTAATTATATGTGAAAAGCCAAAAGTAGCAGAAAAGGTTGCTAAAGCTTTATCAGATTCACCCGTTAAAAATTCATATAAAAGAGTGCCTTATTATGAAATTGAAAAAGAGAATGGTGAAAAGACCACAGTATTATCTGCTGTAGGTCACTTATTTTCTCTTCAGGCAAAAAATAAAAAAAATAAAAGATTATATGATGTTGAATGGGTTCCATTATATGAAACAGACAAATCTAAGAAATATGTTAAAAATTATATAGATACCATAAAAAAATTTTCAAAAGATGCTGACCGTTTTGTACATGCTTGCGATTATGATACAGAAGGAACATTGATTGGATACAATGCATTAAAATATATTTGTGGTGCTGATTCCATTGATAAATGTTTTAGGATGAAGTTTTCAGCATTAACCAAGAAAGATTTGATTAAATCATATTCAGAAGCATATCCATTAAAGGATGATCAAAGTTGGGCCGACAGTGGTGAAGCAAGACACATTCTAGATTATTTGTTTGGAGTAAACATTTCTAAATCAATGACTGATTCAGTATTGAATGTTACAAATAGGTATGTGCAATTATCTGCAGGTAGAGTTCAGACACCTACTTTAGCAATTCTCACTGAACGTGAAAAAGAAATCAAAAAGTTTGTTCCTGAACCTTACTGGTTAATTAAAGCTAAAATTCAGAAGGATATAATTGCAGAACATAAAAAAGGTAAAATATTCGATAAAAAAGAAGTTGACCAAATTTTAGACAACTGTAAAGGAAAAGATGCAAAAGTTACCAAAATAACAAACAAAAAATCTATTAAGGATTTACCATATCCATTTGAATTAGGAACATTACAATCAGAAGCATATGCTCAGTTTGGTTTTACTCCTAGAAAAACACAACAAATTGCACAAAACTTGTATGTTGAAGGATATACCTCTTATCCTAGAACATCTTCACAAAAATTACCTGAATCACTGGGTTTATCAAATATTTTAAATGATTTATCTAAAAACCCAAAATTTAAGGACAAAATAGCACAATTAAAAGAACCATTCAAACCTCATGAAGGAAATAAAACAGATGAAGCACACCCAGCAATACATCCTACTGGAACGTTGCCAAAAGATATTTCCGAAGATTATCAAAAAATATATGATTTAATCACTTACAGATTTATTAGTTTATTTGGTGAAGTGGCAGAAATTGAATCTATTAAGGTAGATTTAGAGATAGGTGAAGAACCATTTGCATTTTCAAGACAAAGAATTTCAAAAGAAGGTTGGTTAAACTTAGATCCATACCAATATAAAAAAGTCAAAAACGAAGAATTCCCAGATATCAAAGAAGGAGAAACCACTAAAGCAAAAGTTAAAAGTGAAGAAAAGGAAACTAAACCTCCTGCAAGATATAACCAGGCTTCAATTATTAGGGAATTAGAAAAACGTGGTTTAGGTACTAAATCCACCAGGGCTAACATAGTATCAATATTATATACACGTAAATATGTTGAAGGTAAAAAAATCATTGTTAATGAACTTGGAGAAAGAATGATTGACACCTTAACAAAATATTCTGAAAGAATTACCAGTGAACAAATGACTCGCGAGTTTGAAAATGATTTATCAGATATTAAAGATAATAAAATTACTGAAAATGATGTAATTGAAGAGGCAAAAACAGAACTTGAAGGTATTTTGGATTCCATTGATGAAAATCAGGAAAATATTGGTAAAGAATTATTTGGAGCTTATGAACAAAGTCGTATAGTGGGTAAATGTGACTGTGGTGGAAACCTGATTATAATCTCTTCTCCTAAGGGAGGAAAATTTGTAGGTTGTAGTGGTTATCCAAATTGTAAAAAAACATATTCATTGCCTGCTGGCGCAAGTGTACTTAAAACAACTTGTGAAAAATGTGGTTTACCATTAATCTCCTATGGAAAACCTAGACAAAGAGCATGTTTGGATTTTGAATGTGCGAATGGTGGTAAAAAATCTACAAATGAAATAGTAGGTAAATGTCCTGATTGTGGGGAAGATTTGATTAAGCGTATGGGAAGATTCGGTGAATTTATCGGATGTACTGGATTTCCTAAATGCAGATTCACTTCTTCTATTGCGGATTATGAAAAATCACAAAAGGAGAGTAGTGAATAAACTCTCAACTATTTTTTTAAATTTGAAATTGTTTCATTTAATTCTTTTAAAATTAACAAAGTTCCTTCTTTATTTAAAAATTTATCATCTGTTTGATTTTGTGAGCTGTATATGCAAGCAGGACAACCTGATTCACATTCACAGTCCCTAATTAATTCATAAGCCATTTTTATAATATCTTCGAACAGTTTAAATGCCTTATCAGTTAATCCTACTCCACCTTCAAATCCATCATAAATGAATATTGTAGCATTCATTGTGTCTTCATGCATATTTTTACATACTCCACCCAAATCGTAGGTGTCACACATCACATGGAATGGTGCAACAGATAAGAGAACATTTTCCACACCCTGTAAACATCCCATGAAAACATCATTAAATTTGGAGTCCGTTACGAGATATTCTTCAAGTTTTTCTTTGATATAGTATGGAATTGTAAACCATAATCCTTTGGTTTTAAATTCTAATGGTGGCAAATTCAGTTTTTTAGAAGCCGTAATTTTACTGTATTTCATTATGTTGTATTTTTCATATTTTTCAGTTACGGTTAATTTTCCATAACAAAGGGTGATATCACCTATTTTTTCCTCTTTTTCCTTTTTAAGATCTTTAATGTCAACATCTTTTATTGCCTGAGTATAATAATTTAAATCTTGTTTTTTAACATAAATTCTTTTTTCTTTCATGTCCATTTCTCTAACGATGTATGTTTCACCGTTATGTATTAACACTGCGTTTTCATGTGCTTCCCTAAAAGCTTGTTTTTCATTCATGTCTTCCAGGAAACGATTTCCATTGAATACTTTGTATGGTTCTAGTATGGCGTCACTAAGGTTAACTTCGAAATTAGGGCTTTTATCCTGTTTTAATAGTTTTATATCATTATAATGCCATTTTCCATCCCTGTATTTAATTATGCCATCGTTTTCCAATTCATCTATTTCGTCTATAACGATTCCTTCGTCATCGAATCCAAAACTTTCTATTTCATCTAATTTTAACGGTATTTCATATGCGGCACATTTCAGGTGGCCTCTTAATATCTGTTGATTATTCAAATCAATTATTGCATGTTCATGTGTTTTGTTGAAAAATACTTCTGGATGTTTCATAAAGTATTGGTCTAATGGATTTTGGAATGCTACCATAGTGATAATTGCTTCCTGGTTTTTTCTTCCAGCTCTTCCAGCTTGTTGCCAAGTTGAAATCAAAGTTCCAGGATAACCTGATATAATTACACTGTCTAGGGAACCGATATTTATTCCTAATTCCAAAGCATTTGTAGTAACTATACCTTTTAATTTACCTTCTTTTAATTGGTCTTCAATTTTTTTACGTTCTTCAACTGTATATCCAGCACGATATGCGGTTATTTTGTCGGATAATTCGGGTAATGATTTTTTAAAGTGATTTTTAGAATTTAATGCAGTTACTTCAGCCATTTTTCTTGATATTTCAAAACAAATAGTTTGAAAATCCTTTTCTACAAATGTATTAAATAATTCCAAAGTGTCTGTGTGTGTTGATGGATTTTTTGATTCTATTGCATATGGATTGAATAGGATGAAATATTTCTTTCCTGATGGTGAACCGTTTTCATCAACAATTTCCGATTTAAGTCCTGTAAGTTTCTCTCCAAATTCTTCAGGATTTGCCAAAGTTGCTGTTGAAATGATGAATTGTGGATCTGAACCGTAATATTTGCAAATTCTTTTTAATCTCCTAATTAAAAAAGCCATATTGGAACCAAAGACACCACGATATTGGTGTGCTTCATCAATTATGATATATTTTATATTTTCAAAGAATCGTTGCCATTGTTCATGCCAAGGTAAGATTAAGTGTAACTCATAAGGATTTGTAATTACTAATCGCGATTTCCTTTTAATTTCAGGTCTTTTGGATTTTGGAGTATCCCCATCATACTTTTCAGGATAAATTCCTAAATCGCACTCTTTATCAATATTTAATAAACTTTTTAGTTGGTCGTTTGCCAATGCTTTTGTAGGATAAATATATAGAGCAGTATCATTTTTGTTGTTGGTTAAATCCTCTATAACAGGTAACGTAAAAGATAAAGTTTTTCCACTAGCAGTAGGTGTTGTAATAATTACATTTTTTCCTTTTCTAACTTCCTTTAAAGTTTCGTATTGGTGCGTATACAGTTTGATATTTTGTTTTTCAAGATAATCGTGTATTGGTGCTGGAAATTCAATTTTTTCTTGACTGTATCTTGCTCTTCTAGCAGGTATTTCTTCAACATGTTCGATTCGGTCTCTAAACCATTTTTTGTTCTGAAAAAACTCCAATATTTCTTTTACCATTGTATACTACCTAAATTTTCTTTTATCTATGAATTTATCCTGAAATTCTATAATCTATTATATTGATATCTGATTTTCAATCGTTTTAAGTATTGTTGAAAAATCGTAATAATCAAATATGTTATAAATTATATATTTTAACTTTCTTAGTTATTAAATCATTTTTTTTTAAATTATCTGAATTTTAAAGTCTATTATTTAATTCATTTTTTTACTTCATTTTTGTTTAAAATAAATTCTAATAATTTAAATATATCTTAAAACTTAAATCTTAATAAGGATATTTAAAAAGTTATTTATATAAAATAATAATTTACGTTTATATTTACAATATATTCTCGAGTGAATGATTTATAATTCCAATGAATAACTAAAAACGTATTAGATGATATTATCCTATTTATATCTAATCATCGGAGGTTAAAGGAGAATCACACATGGTCAATAAGAATTTAATTACAAAAATAGCACCAATTATCATAGCGTTATTATTAGTACTTGCCGTTTTTGCTATTAGGGCAGAAACGATTAATTTGGGTGGAATAACCGATCCAGATATGAAAGCATTATATCAAGATGAAACGGGAATGCCGTATTTCACAGAGATAGACTCTTATTATAATTATCGTTTAACCGAAAATTATTTAAGTACTGGTCATTTAGGTGATACTCAAATAAATGGAACGGATTGGGATTCGTTATCTACGTCTCCTAATGGTAGGGAAGCAAACTATCAACCAGTAATAATTGTGTTAGCAGCTTTGGTATACAATTTTGTTAACATGTTTGGAAATGTTTCATTAACACAAGTAGCATTTTGGTTAGGTCCATTTATAGGGTCATTAGCAGTGTTACCTGCTTTTTACATAGTTAAAAGATCTACTGGAAGTACATGGGGTGCAATTGTGGCTGGTGTTATAGCCGGTGCAGCTCCAGCATATTTCTCACACACATATGGTGGGTTCTTTGATACAGATATGTTCAACGTTCTCTTCCCATTAATGACAGTACTTTTCTTAACTGAGAGTGTACGTGCTAATAAACCAATATTTAAAGCATTATTTGCAGCTTTATCCGCAATATTCCTTGCATTGTTTTCATTGTCTTGGAGTGGGTATGCATATATGGTACTTTTAACATTTGGTACATTGATATTATATTTCCCAATTTCATATATTGTTGATAAATGGGATGGAAAGGATGTTTCAAACATAAAAGAATGGTTAAAAAATAATTCTGCAACAATACCATTTGTTGTATTTGCAATTGTAGCATTCGTATTGTTACTGTTAACTGTTGGTTCAACATTTGTTGACACTACGATGGGTATTTTAGGTATGTCTACAAGTTTACAAAGTGCGACAGCAGGTTCAGCATATCCTAATGTTTATGTGTCAGTAGGTGAGATGCAAATTCCACAGGTAATTGATATCATAAATAACAGTGGTGGATTATTCACTATGTTATTTGCACTTATGGGATTTGTATTAATGTTCCATGGTTTAAGAAAAAAACCTAAAACAGAAGAAGATGAAGTAGTTCTTGAAGACGAAAATGAAGAAGCAAGAAAACTAAAAACAAGAAGATACAAACCTAAAACTAAAAAAGCTGAAGAAATAGCTCATGCTCATGAGCATAAGTTTATACCTGGAAAATTTGAATGGACACAAACTGAAAAATATCATAATTTGTTCCTATTTGTACTATTAGTATTATGGACATTAGGTATTGCAATAATGTTAACTCAAGGTACTAGGTTTATAGAACAATTTGAAGTACCTATTGCTTTAATGGCCGGTATTTCTATAGGTATCTTTTTAAAGTATATAGATTTAAAAATCGAACAAAAATCTTATGTAACATTCATTGCATTAATATTGGTATTATTAGCCGTTGTAGGTCCAGTTTATGCCGATCATTTAACTTCATCTCAAGCAGTTGGAAGTACAAATGATGACATGTATAATACTTTAACTTGGATAAAATCAAACACACCTGAAAATTCAGTTCTCGCATCCTGGTGGGACTTCGGGCACTTGTTTACAGCAATAGCTGATAGACAAGTGGTATTCGATGGAGGTTCACAGAACAACATGAGAGCATATTGGATCGGTAATTCATTGACAACGTCGAATGAAGATTTATCTGCCGGTATCCTAAGAATGTTAGCAAATAGTGGTGAAGATGCTTCTAATGTATTAGACACATATACTGGTGACACTTCTAAAACTGTAAAAATTTTAAATGAAATTTTACCGATGGATAGAACTCAAGCTAGTACAACTTTAACAGGAACTTATGGATTAGATCAACAACAAGCTAATTCAGTATTGGATCTTACTCATCCTGCCGATACAAAACCGGTTTATCTAATATTAAGTTCAGATATGCTTTCCAAAGCAGCATGGTGGTCATACTTTGGTTCATGGAACTTTGAAAATCAAACATCCTACCATTATTCATACTATCCAGCTCAAAGTCAATCAGAAGAAATAGCAGGTAAACAATTTACTTTAGGAACAGAAAATGGTGTAGTAGGTGTTTCAGGAACAAGTAATGAAACAAATGGAACTACAATGAACTTTGCTTATATTGATCAAAGTAAATTGAATAAAACAATTGATATGTTTACAACTGAAGATAAAGAACGTTTATCAAACGAATTAAGTGAAGGAACAGGTAATGAATTATTAAAACCTCATAAATTAATAATTGTTGAGAATAATCAATTATCTGAAAGAATTGTTAATAATAATAGTAACATGTCAATTATGGCATTCCATCAATCAGATAATTCCTATTTCACAGTATTGTTTGATTCACATCTTGAACAGTCTGTATTTACAAAATTATACTTAGAAAGTGGTTATAACGCAACAAGATTTACTTTTGCTCATTCAGAACCAGGTATAAGTGTATGGGGTGTAAACGAATATCCAAATTCAACAGCTTCAAACACGACTCCTGTTTCAAATGAAGCAACATCTTAATCTTCTTTACTCCTTATTTTTTTTTTAAAATTTCTTCTTAAAATTTGAAATCTCAAATATTTTTATAGGATAATAAATAAATAAATAATTAGATTTATGTCTATAAATTTGATGGAGATATTTAATTGAAAACACTTTCAGATTTAAAACAATCAGTTCTTATTCCGACTTGTTCTTCACTGGATGAACTTTTAGGTGGGGGAATTGAAAAAGGTGCCATTACTCAATTTTATGGTCCGCCAGGGTGTGGCAAAACAAATATTGTTTTAAAAATATTATATGAGGCTACTAAAAATGGTTCTAAGGCCATTTTTATGGATACTGAAGGTGGATTATCTTTAGAAAGAATTCAACAAATAGCGGCGTCTGATTTTGATTTAATTGCTAAAAACATATTCTTATTGGAGCCAAAATCTTTTGATGAACAATTACTTGAAATTCAAAATATAGAACGCTTATTAAAAGAGGATAATTCAATAGACATTTTAATTATTGACTCCATTGTTGCATTGTATAGAGTAGAAGATGGGGATCCATCAGAAATCAATAAAAAATTAGGTAGGTTAATGGCTAAATTATTAACTTTGAGCAGAGAATTTGACATAGCCATTGTGATTACAAATCAAATTTATTCTCCTTTTGATTCAGATGATCTTGTTGTGGAACCTATAGGTGGAACAGTATTAAAATATTGGAGTAAAATTATTATAGAAATAGAAAGAAATTTAGGTTCTTTAACGAGGACAGCCATATTACAAAGGCATAAAAATAAATCTCCCGGTCAAACAGTTACATTTGAGATTACAGATAGGGGTATTTCATAAACAAAGTAAGGAGTTAAATTATGGTATTTAAAAAGAAGGAAAAAAAGATTCCAACAGGTTTTAATTCAGTCAATGAATTTTTTGATTATTTGTATAAAAAAGAAGATTTAATTTGGATGGGACAAAATACTAATCACTTACAAAAAGATAAACATATAGAAAGTGCATTAATTGAAGCAGCAAGAAAAAGAAATTATTGTAAGTATCCACCTCCTGAAGGATTTCCAGAATTAAAGGAATTAATCTTAAATGATTTGGATCTGGATAAAGAGGTATATGATATACAGATTACTGCCAGTGCAACCGAAGCATTATACTTGGCAATCAGTACAACGTTACATCATACAACTAACACTATAGCATCAGATCCTGGTTATTTAATTATTAACAATTTCTGTAATAGATTTGGACATCACGTTAAGGAAATTCCAATTTATAACGAAGAATGTGGTTATAAATTAACACCGGAGCTCATTAGAGATAACATAGATTTGCAAACAAAAATGATTATTTTGATAGATCCTATGAATCCTATGGGTTACACGTATACTGAAGAAGAAATTAAGGAAATTGGGGAAATAGCAAAAGAAAACGATATTTTTGTATTGCACGATATTACATACAAGGATTTTGCAAGGGAACATCATTTAGTTGCACATTATGCTCCGGAACATACAATAACAATATACAGTTTCTCAAAAATATTTGGTATGGCTGGATTAAGAATAGGAGCAGTAATAAGTTCACCTGAATTGATTAGAAAAATGAGGGCAAGCGTTATAAATGATTTAGGTACTAACTCATTAGCACAGGAAGCTGGGATTGCAGGTTTACAAAGTAAAAATGAATGGATTACTGAAGTAAAAGAAACATGTTTCAAAAATCAAGAGATTATAAAAGAAGCTATTGACGAGACTCCTGGCGTATTTTTACCATTATATCCTGTTGATGGTAATATGATGACTGTTGATGTTTCTGGAACAGGATTAACACCAGAAGAAATATCTGATTATCTGTTAAAAGAAAAAAATATATTTGTACGTGAAGGAAATTATACTAGTAAATTATTTGGAAATAGATACATAAGAATTAGTTTTTCAATTCCATCAGAACAAGTTTTGAAATTTAGAGAAGAGTTCCCTAAAGCTATAAGAACTTTACAAGAAAGTAAAAAAGAATAAGTTTTATTATTTATTCTTTTTCTTCCAAATCCTTCGGATTTACAATTTCTACATCAGGATTTTCTTTTGGTTTTTCAGAGGATATGTCTGATTTAGCTACATTTAACAGTAAGTAATCACCTACTTGTGCAATCATATCTGGTGTCACAGTATAATTGGCTTTTCTAAGACTGAGTTCACCTGAATTAATAAATATTTCCATAATATTATTTGATTTAATATCAATATCAATATCTTGAACTTTACCAACATCATTAGCATTGCAATCTAAAACTTTTTTACCTATAATCTTAGAAGTTTTCATGAAAAGTCACCTTATATTTTTTTATATAATTATATTATGTTGTTATATTAATACATTTGTTGTATTTTTTTATAATTTTTAGGAGTGTTTGAATAAAATGGAAGATGCATGTAGATTAATCATTAAGAAAGCAATTGATAATAATATATCTACTAAAAAAGAATTAGAAAAATTAAAAATTCAAACATGTAGAGAATTAAATTTGCCTGGATTTATGAGCAATTCAAAAATTTTACAATATGCCGATTCTAATGAACTGGAATTATTACGTCCTATTCTGATGAAAAAGCCATCCAGAACCATTTCTGGTGTAGCAATTGTTGCGGTAATGTGCAGTCCACATAAATGTCCTCATGGTCGTTGTAAGTATTGTCCAGAAAGTAGTATAGCTCCTCCAAGTTATACTGGTGAAGAACCTGCTGCATTAAGAGCAAGGATGTTTGAATTTCATCCATATATTCAAACATTTAATAGGTTGTATCAGCTTAATAACATTGGACATCCTATTGATAAAGTTGAACTGATTATAATGGGGGGAACTTTTGCCTCAAGAACATTAGATTATCAGGAATGGTTTGTGACAAATTGTTTAAGAGCAATGAATGATTTTGAAAAAGTCAGTTCTCAAATTCCTAAAAATCAGAGGGAAATTGAAATAATACCGCCATCTAATTTCTTATATCTTAAAGATGTTCAAAAAACAAATGAACATAGTAAAGTACGTTGTGTCGGTTTAACTTTTGAAACAAGGCCGGATTATTCAAAAATAGAAGAAATTAATCGAATGTTGGATTATGGTGTAACAAGAGTAGAACTTGGAGTCCAAACTTTATATAATTACAGATATAAACGAGTTGACCGGGGTCATACTATCAATGATGTTATCGAAGCCAATCAACTATTAAGGGATTCTGGAATTAAAGTAGCAATGCATATGATGCCAGGTTTATTTTCAACTTTCGAAAGTGATTTAAACATGTTCAAACGTTTATTTACGGAAGAATCATATTCTCCAGACATGCTTAAGATATATCCTTGTTTGGTTACGGAAGGTTCTGAATTTTATGAGTTGTGGAAAAAGGGAGAATATGAACCGTATTCATCAGAGGAAGCAGTTGACTTAATTGTTGAAATTAAGAAAATTCTTCCAAAATGGGTCAGAACCATGAGAATTCAGAGGGATATACCTGCAACTTTAATTGATGCGGGTGTAAAAAAATCCAATCTTGGGGAATTAGTTTATAATAGATTGGAAGAAGAAAATGTTCAATGTCAATGTATAAGGTGTCGAGAAGTAGGACATAAAAAAGCTCATGGAGTAGAACCGAATTATGATAATATAGACTTATTACGGACGGATTATGATGTTACTGGAGGAAAAGAAATATTCTTATCTATTGAAGATCCAGAAAATGACATACTTATTGGATTTACCCGATTAAGAATTCCTTCAAAAAACGTATTTAGGCCTGAAATAACTAATTCAAGTGCTTTAATAAGAGAACTTCATGTTTACGGTCAAATGCAAGAAATTGGAAAAAATGATAATCAGTTATGGCAGCACAGAGGATATGGTGCAGAATTACTTTCAAAAGCAGAACACATAGCTAAAGAAGAATTTAACAAGGATAAATTATTGATAATCAGTGGTATTGGTGTTCGTGATTATTATAGAAAATTAGGATATCATAAAGATGGACCATACATGTCTAAATTCTTATAATTATTTTTTTTTACTAATGGCTTTTTTAAATAAAAAAGTGTATAAATAAACATTCACATAGATACATATAGTTTATAAATTAAATTAACATTCATTAGGTTGTATTATTTTGGAAATAGAAACTTCTGCAAGATTACATTTGTCTTTAATAGATTTAAATGGATTGGAAGGTAGATTGGATGGTGGTATAGGAATAACCTTGGAAAAACCATCATTAAAAATGGAATGTGCGCAGACTAATGATGACACAATAGTTGAATTTAATGAAAACATTTCTCTTCCTAATTTTGGATTGTATGAATCAAAAATTATGGAAGCCACTACGAAAATGAAAGAGTATTTTGAAATTGAAGATAGTTATTCTTTTAAAATTAATGAAATGTATCAAATTCACCATGGATTAGGTTTAGGTACTCAATTGGCATTATCTACTGCGAAACTTATTTCTTCTTTAAATGATATGAATTTAACTGGTTTTGAATTGGCTAATATTATTCAAAGGGGTGGAACTAGTGGCATTGGGGTTCATTCATTTGATAAAGGTGGATTAATAATTGATGGAGGTCATAAAAAATCTATAAAAAATGATTTTTTACCTTCTTCGGCTTCAAAAGTATCACCACCACCATTACTGGCAAGATATGATTTTCCTAAAGATTGGGATATTATTCTTGTTACTCCAAATGTTTCACAAGGAGCTTCTGGAAATGAGGAAATAGATATATTTCAATCATATTCTCCTATAAACATCAATGAAGTGGAGAAAATTTGTTATTTAACTTTGATGAAATTAATGCCTTCAGTTATAGAAAATGATATTGAAAGTTTTGGTGATTCGGTTAATAAAATCCAATCAATGGGTTTTAAAAGAATAGAAAGAGATTTACAGGGTGCTGAAATTAATAATGTACTAGAAGGTATGGAAAGTCTTGGAATTCCATGTGTTGGTATGAGTTCTTTCGGTCCAACTTGTTTTGGAATAACTGATTCTTTATCAAAGAAATTGAAAAAAGAATTGATTGATATTGCAGGTAATGATACGGACATAATATTTACAAAAGGTAAAAATCATGGCGCTATAATTAAATAGTAGGTGTAAAAATGGATATATTGAAAGGAAAAGTATGGAAATTTAGGGATAGTATTGATACAGATGTTATAATTGCCGGAAGATATTTAAGAACTTTTAATCCTCAAGATTTGGCTGATCATGTCATGGAAGCAGAAGATCCTGAATTTTCACAAAAAGTTAGCAAAGGGGATATTATTGTTGCAGGATGGAATTTTGGATGTGGTTCTTCTCGTGAACAAGCACCTGTAGCAATTAAAACGGCCGGAATTTCCGTCGTCATAGCAAAATCATTTGCAAGAATCTTTTACAGGAATGCGATTAATATTGGATTACCTGTAATTACAGCAGATATAGATGTTGATGAAGGAGACATTGTAGAAGTAAATGTTGAGGAAGGAACGATAACCAACGTGACAAAAGAGGAAACAATTGAATTCAAACCTTTTGATCCAACAAAATTAAATATTTTAGAAAATGGTGGGTTGGTTGAAGAATACTTAAAAAATAAGGGGGAAAAATAATGGTATGTCCAAGTTGTGGATATGATGAGTATGAAATATTAAAAACTAAGGGGAAAAAGACGAAAGAATTATTAGTTAAATGTTTGGAATGTAATCATATCTACCATGAAATTGCTCCTGAAGAAGCATATGAAATTGATGTAAGAGTCATAATCAGTGAATTTGAAAGATCATGGAAAACAAATATTCAACTCTATTCTGATGAGTATTTGGAAACGGGAACTATCTTATATATTGATGATAAGGACGTTGAAGTTACATCAATTGAAAATAATGAGGGTAATAGAGTTTATGAATGTCCAGTGGTTGATATCAAAACAATTTGGGTAAAATCATTAGATACTCTGGCTAGAATAGGTGTTTCAATTGATCATCAGGGTAATGTAATTTCTCATAAAATTGAGGTTGAACAGGAATTTATTATTTCAATTGGTGATGTTGGGGAAATAAATGGTTTGAAATTCAAAGTATACGGTATAAAAACATTGGAACGTAATATGAAAAAAGGTTTTGCATATGCTCGTGTAATTAAAAGAGTTTATGGTAAATTATTGTCCTCTAAAGATAAATCAAAAGTTAAATATGATTTGACGGAATATGTTGTAAAAACAACTTCCAAAGAAAAAAGTTATAATTAATTGTGATAAGATGAAAATTTATTTAGAAACATATGGTTGTACATTCAATCAGGCAGACGGTCAATTAATGACTTCTATCTTGAAGGAAGAACATGAGATAGTAAATACTATTGAAGATGCGGAAGTCATTATATTAAATACGTGTTATGTGAAATTGCCAACAGAACAAAAGATGATTACTCGGATTAATACGATCAAGACAGAATTTCCAGAAAAGAAATTAATCGTTGGGGGTTGTATGGTTGAGGTTGATTCTAAACGTTTAGAAAAGTTTGCTGGTGATGCTTGTTGGATAGGCCCTCATAAGATTGATAAAATAAATGATGTTGTAAATAAATCCATTAATGATGAGATAGTACATGAATGTGGAAAAACCTCAATTATCAAAGCAGGAATATTTAACAAAAATTTTAATTCATTAACACATATCTTGCAGATTTGTGAAGGATGTAATGGTGCTTGTACTTTTTGTTGTACAAGGGTAGCTAGAGGTTATTTGGTTAGTTATCCAATTGAAACAATCGTAAATGAAGCTAAACAAGCAATTTTAAATGGTTGTAAGGAATTGCAAGTTACAGCTCAAGATTCTGCTTGTTATGGTTTGGATTCTGGTGAATCATTTTCAGAATTATTAAATGAACTTGCATCTATTGAAGGGGATTTCCGTATTCGTGTTGGTATGATGCATCCAAAAAGTCTTAGAGGACAATTAGATGAAGTAATATCTGTATTTAAGAATAATGAAAAAATATATAATTTTGTACATATACCAATTCAAACAGGTAGTTCTAAGGTTTTAGAAGAGATGAATCGTTTGCATACTTTGGATGAATATTATGAAATGATAAATAAATTTAGAAATGAAATTCCAGATTTATCTATTGCAACAGATATTATCGTAGGTTATCCTACTGAAACCGAGGATGATTTTCAAAAGACGATTGATTTGTTATATAAAATTAAACCGGACATAATACATATTTCAAAATATATGCATAGGCCGGGTGCAAAATCAAATACATTAAATGAAATTGATCATAAAGTAATGAAAGAACGTTCTCATAGAATTAATAAAGTTAAGACAGAAGTGATGTTGGAAAATAATAAAGAATATGAAGGCACTATTCAAAAAGTTTTGATTACTAACAAAGGAACTTCTGGTGGATTTGTTGGATATACAAATTCTTATAAGAATGTTATAGTGGATGATGTGGAAATAGGTACTTTTGTTGATGTAAAAATTACTGAAGGTAAAAGGACATATTTGAAAGCTGAAAAAATATAAAATATTTTATAAAGTAGATTGAATATAGTTATAAAGAGTTAAATAAAGAATTGATTATTATGAGTTTTATAGTATGTCGAAGTTGTAAAAGGTTTGTTGAGGTTGATGAAAAACTTCCTTTAAACTTTGATAAATGTGATAATTGTGGGCATACATTAGAGTTTGCTGTTAATGATATGGAATTAAAAATGATATTGAATGATTTGGTTATTCCTGAGATTTCATATAATAAAATATGTGCATCATGTCATTCTTTAAATCCTAGAGAAACAGGTGCTTGTTTGCATTGTGGTTCTACAAATTTGCAGTTACAATATGACTTGGATAGTATTCCAAATTTGAATAGTTTAAATCTTGACGGCAAAAATGATTTAGATAATACTCCTACAGTAATCATTCAAGCAAGACCAGCAGTTACTCCAAGAAATAGTTTACTTTTCAGATTATTTTCTTTAATGATTGGATTGGTTGACTTTTTCTTTTTTGCATTGATAGGAATTCAATTTATATTGGGCTCTTCGGAATTACCAAGTGATATGATGGCTTTTGCAACTCAAAATATGTATTCTTTGTCAGCTGTAATATGCTTATCTTTAGTATTGGCTGGACTAATGTCTGTAATGATTATTCCTCGTATGAGCTATAAAGATTCTATGGAAATGTCTTCTTCAGTGGGTATAGTTGTTGGTTTGGTAACTCTTCTTGCTACAAAAGATTTAGTTACCGTTATAATTTCTATAATATTTTGTAGTATCTTATCTGGAATAGGTGGGTTGATTGGTGAATTTATTATACATAAACTGACTGGTCGTTCCAAAAATTAATTTTTAAATATTACCATAAACTATATATATTATAAATTAATAATATAATATTAGTCTTTAAGAGAGATATTTCTGGGCCGATGGTCTAGAGGTATGATACCTCCTTGACGTGGAGGGGATCGCGAGTTCGAATCTCGTTCGGCCCATAATTTTTTTTATTTGCCGTGATAGTTCAGATGGGAGAACGCCAGACTGAAGATCTGGATGTCGCTGGTTCAAGTCCGGCTCACGGCATAACCTTATTTTTAACTACTATTTTTACAATTATTATAACATAACTATTTTAATGATTAATAAAAAATTTTATTATAAGATATATATGAGGACTTAATATGGATCTTGATAATTCAATCGAAAAAACTTTAAGTGAAATTCAAAAGGTTATGAATACAAACAGTATTGTTGGAACTCCTATCGAGGCTAATGACAAAATCATTATTCCTATTTCAAAAACTGCTTTAGGTTTTGGTGTCGGAGTTGGAACTAATAATGGAACAAGTGAAACAGGAATTGGAGGAACTGGTGGTGGAGGTTCTATTGATCCTGTAGCTTTATTAATTGTTTATAAAGATATTCCAGGACCAAATGGTGTGGAATTAGTTCAAATCAATAAAGATGATTCTTTAGAAGGATTATTGTCTGGTATTAGTAAAGTAGTAATGGGCGTAATTAATAATGCTAAAGAAACTCCTGCAACTGAAATTCCTGCAGATTCAACTATTGATAAGATTAAAACAAAAATTAAAAAGGAAGATTCCAAATAAAAAAGTTACACGATAATTGTTTAAATAAAATTAAAAATAATGAGTTTGAATGGTCATGATTATTGAAATATTGTTAGTATTATTACTTATTGTATTAGTATTTCTTTTTCTAATATTTTTGAAATCATGGCATATACATATAATTTTTAAAAATGATAATTTAGAGTATTTATGTAATGTTATACTAAATTTTTTATTTGTTAATTTATTATTTTTTACCCTTGAAAAATCAGTTTATCTAAAAATTCAGTTTACTCTTTTTTCTAAAACATTAAATATTATTGAATTTAAGTTAAATGATAATAAAACAGAAGAAACAAATGACGAAATATCAACAGAAGATGAAGACATTTTTGAAAAGATTAAACAAATTATTCCTTTACTGAATGATTCAAAACAAGATTTATTTTCAATTATAAATTTATTTGTTAAAATGGTTAAATTTGATGAATCATATGTGTTTTTGAATTTGGGACTTTTAGATGATAATTTAACTATAAACTTATGTACATTATTGTGGACATTGTCCGCACCATTATATCCTTTAAATTTTAAATTATATCTAACTCCTGAAATAAATAAATTCTTAATTAAATCAGATGTAAATGTTAAATTTGACCTATGTTTATTAAATATTATAAAGATAATGCTGTTTATAAGTAGAAGAAAAAATTTACAAAATATAATAAAAATTATAATTAAGTAGGTTTCTATGATATCTAAAAAATTTCTATTGGATTCTATAAATGCTGATGGAAGGATAATATTTCCAATAGCATTACTAGAAATGTATGCTTTCAACAATAATTCGTTTACTTTTAACTTAAATGTTGTAGCTTTTAAAATAATAGAAAAAGATTCAATTTATTTTATAAATGTATCGTTGTCAGAAAAAGAATTTAAAAATATTAAAAAAAGTGTAGAAAAGAAGTAGTTAAAATAAATTTTTATATGCTACATCTATATCTTCTGCTTTTAAAGTTTTTCTTCCGTTTTCTTCAGCATTTTGCAATGCATATTCAGCAATTATTGTGGAAGTTTCTTCTAAATATTCGGATAATGCTATTTTAGCATCTTCACTAACTCTTTCAGCACCACCATTTTTGATTATTCGGCCTAATGGAGTTAATGGTAATTTTGCCATAAACTTTCCTCCAAAATTCAATAATATTTTTAAATAAACATATTGTAACTTTTTAAAGACTTTTTATTTTATCCTAATTTTTTTCTGAATGGATAAATAGTCTAAAATAATTTACGTATTTTATTTTCTTTTTACTATTATTAATAATTTAACTATTTATTAGTAATTATACAATTTTTTTTAAATTATTTTATTACTATTGTTGTAACTATTAATATTCAATTCACTAAATTAATATAATGATTTGCTCAGAAAACAGATATATTTTAATCAACTATTTTTTATCAACAATAATCTCATAATAAAATGTAAAAAAAGATTAAAATGGGGATTAATAAAGGCGTTTATTGTTTATTTAAATTTGCCAAGATTTCCCTAGCTCTTTCTGAGTTTAAGGGGATATTGAATTTATCTTCTATACTTGGTCTGTATATATTATTCATTGAACAGAACGGAATAATTCTACCATCTGGTGTTGCATAGTGAATTACACACCTACGTACTCTATCTTGATCAAAGTTAAATGGATCCATGAAATGCATACATGAAATCAATAATGCATTGATGTGGAAGTCACCTAAAGCATCATAATCTTGTTTGATGAAAATATTTTTAAGTAGGTCAATAATATCTATGTATGATGGTGATTTTTTAGTGTCTACTGTTTTAGGTAGTTCTTTCAATGCGCGTGCAATTGTTTTGGTTTTTGAAATTCTGGAATTTTTCTGAATATCTGGGATACTTTTTTCTATTAAATTCATGAATTTATCTACATCAATAAAGTCTGTTATAGGAATTACACTTCCATCTTCTTCTTTAAAGACATATGTTCCAATTCCACAATGTTCATGACAGGTCAATGCTACTTCCGCTTCTCTTCCGCTCATTGCTGCTATTAAATCGGATACAGGAGCAACAGTTGATGCTGAATAAAATGCATCTTCCGTAATATTGAAATCAGTTTGTTTTTCAACATTTTTCATGAAGTCATCAATTGTTATACGTTGTTCTTCAACTTGGTCTGAAGGTGTTCTACCAGCAAATGACACTGGTTGGAAATTAACTCCACGTATAACATCAATATTGTCTAAAGCAAACTTGATAATGGCTCCTACTTGGTCATTGTTAATTCCTTCAACTAATGTTGGTACTAAAACAATACCTAATCTTGCTTTTCTACAATTTTCAATTGCTTCTATTTTTTTACTTAAAATGTTAGCATTACGTGTTTTTATGTAAGGTTCTTCAGTAACGCCATCAAATTGTAAATAAACTGTGTTAAGACCGGCTTGTTTTAATTCTTTAGCTAAATTTTCATCATTTGCTAATGCTATACCGTTGGTTGCAATTTGTGTGTGGGTAAACCCTTCTTCTTTTGCAATTTTAATGAGTTCTACTATGTCTTTTCTGACTGTAGGTTCTCCACCTGAATACTGTATTGCAGGTGTAGCAACAGGTTGGTTTTTTCTAAGGTTTCTAAGCATTTGTCTAATTTCATCTTGTGAAGGTTCATATAAAGTTCCTGATTTTGCAGCATTAGCAAAACATATTGGACAGGATAAGTTACATCTGTTTGTAACATCAATTAAACCTAAGATGGTTTGACTTTCATGTTCTTTACATAAACCGCAATTTGAAGGACATTCTCCATTTAATTCTTCATTAAGGTTAGTTAGTTGGTGTGGTTTGGCACCATATTTTAAAGCTTTTTTATAGGCTTCTTCATCATGCCAGTAAGTATTATCAAATTTTCCATGTTCGGGGCATGTTTTTGTTATGTATACTGCATTATCTTTAGTGTATACTTCAGCATCCAAAATTTTTAGACATTCTGGACATAAACTTTTTGTTTTAGATATTATTGACAATCAAATACCTCCCTATTTCCCTATAGGTTGTGTTAATTATAATAATTATTTACATTACTGTTTTAAAGTGATTTACTATTAATTATTCTATTTGTTTAAACTATAATATACCTTTATTGAAACATTTTTTTTTAATATCTTGATTTTTATTAGTGATTATTTGTTTGAATTTACATAATACGAAAAATAATAATTAATCGAATTTTTTTTTAATCATTTTCAATTTCTAAAATTATTATTTAATTGGAAAAATTTTTATAAATTAATTCTAAAATATATTATTAATAATTTAATAAAGATTGATGAGAGAAATGGATTTAATAACGATTATTTTGTATTCGATATATTTGATGATTCCAGCCTATTTTGCTAATGGTTCTGCATTGGTCTTTGGTGGTGGAACGCCAATAGATTTTGGTAAATATGCATGGGATGGACGACGATTAATTGGTGATGGTTGTACATGGAGAGGTTTAATTGGTGGTGGTCTACTAGGAACTATCGTTGGTGGAATCCTGGGATTTTTAGCTGATGGGGGTATTGCTTCAGGGTTATTCAATATCTCCGTATCACAAATGACAATTGTTTCGGGTAGTATAACTCAAGGTTTATTAATCGGTTTCTTATTGGGTTTTGGAGCTTTAATTGGGGATGCCATAGGAAGTTTCATTAAAAGAAGAATGAATTTTGAACGTGGAAAACCAGTGCCTCTTCTAGATCAATTAGACTTTGTTGTTGTCTCTTTATTATTTGTTTCATTAGTCATTCATTTAAGTTGGGAAATGATTGTTATAATATTACTGGTAAGTATTTTCTTACATTTGGGTGCAAATATTTTTGCATATTTAATAAATATTAAAGATGTGTGGTATTAAATCATATCTTTTTTATTAAAACTATTTTTTCATTTAAAGTATCAAGATACATTTGTATAGCACCTATTGCGGTCAACACATTTGTTGCCTTTTTATTCAGATATTGCTCTAGTGAAATAACATTTAAATCAAGTTTATTGGCAGCTATTTCACATAGATTTCCATGGCCAATGGATGTAATTAATACGGTTTTTATTTTTGTTCTTTCAACAACTTCTTTTAGTCCATCATATATCTGGTTTATTTGTTCGTTTTCGATATACTTTGCTAATTTAATTATCTCTTCGTCTTCAAGAGTATCTAAATCGGCACATACTAATCTGGCTAATCTACGTTTGCATGAGGTTATGTCTTTTTTATTTCCGTCAGGGGTTGGGCAGGTGTATTCTTCTTCACTAATATTGCCCAAAATTCTATGAATATCCGCTGTAATTGAAAATAGTTCACTACTAACTCTTGTATTTTTATCATGTATTGGGACAGCATGTACAATGGATGTTAAATTTGTACGAAGCATACCCGTATATACTAGTTCTCCAGTTGAAAGACGTTCTAAATCTGTGTGTCCTGATGCATGCTCTTTATTGTTTTTTATTGGAATGATGTCTGTTGTTGTAGAACCAATATCCATAAATATACAATCTTTTTCTATATATTTTATTAATTCTGATGTACCAATCCAGTTTGCGGCAGCTGCACTCAAAGGATTTTTTTGAAGTTCGGTATAGCTTTTTAAACCATCAAAAGTTACAAAATAAACTTCTTTTTCATCAAATACTTTCATTACTTGGTTTGATATGTCTAAAACTCCTTCTTTTTTACTTGAATATCCGTCAGCTAGTTCCGCAGTCATAGAAACACATACTACCTTAATGTCAGGATCATCTTTTGTTAGTTTATGTAAACATTCTTGGAGCTGATTATTGTTTTTCCACATAGGGAAATATTCCCTATTATTTTTCATAGAAATAACTTCATTATTTTCAATTTCAATTATTGTGCAGTCAGTATTTGCACCACCTATATCCAATCCTAGAATTTTCATAATAACCTACCTAATAAATTTTCCCTGTTTTTCAAAGTTTAAATTAATCTTTTGATTTTTTAATACAAACTCAATAATGCTGTTTGTTAAATTTTGATTGCAATTCTTTTGTAAAACTATGTATGGTGTAGTTATTCTTGAATTTATTTCGACAAAATATATCTTTTCATTTTGAATTATATAATCAATTCCAACAAATCCTTTTAAACCAGGAATACATTTTACAATATTATTTGAAATTTCAGTTAATTCATTTTTCAATGGATGATCAATGGGAGTTTTACAACCAGTATATCCAATTTTATTATCATTTTGAATAATTTCTTGAGAATTAATACTTAAGAAAATAATATTATTGTTATTGCAGATCAGACTAACACTTATTGGAGTGCCTTTGATATATTCTTGAACTAATAAATAATCAATATTGTATTTTTCATACATCTTTTTAACTTCATTACAAGTATTTTCATTATCTACGACAAATATCAAATCGGATGAAGTTTTATTGTCTGGTTTAACAATAAACTCTTTTTTATTAATTTCACGGCTGATAATTTTATAGTCAAGTTCCTCACTTTTATATTTGATTGTATTTATTTTTAATATATCTTCAGAAACATTATCATAGGTTAATTTTTTACTGGAACAGATATATGAAGATACACTATCGCTACCAATGATGCCCACACGGTTTTCTTCCAAAATTTTTGTAATATGATATTGAATCAAATCATCTTCCGGAGCAATGAATAATGCATAATCATAGTCCTTTGAATTATTTTTTAACCATTCCATCAAGTCATCTTTTAAGTAAATTGCATTTAAATTATCATAATTAAAAGAATCGACAGTCTTATTGATTAAATAATAGACCTCAAAAAAAGAATTTTTATCTAAATCATTCAATATGCATTTCAACATATTAAACCCTTCAGATAATAAATTTTCATTCAAGCAAATGCTTGAATATTCAAATACAAGTAATTTCATAAAACAACCTATTAAAGTACAATATCTCCAATCGCTTGGTAGTTTACTCCAGCTTCTCTGAATTCATCTCCATCTAATATTGGTTTTGTAGAGATAATCAACTTATCTTTCACTTGTTCTGGCTTTAAATCTTTATATAAATCATGATCCGTCATTATTATAATACAATCACTTTTCAAAGATTCTTCATATTCAACAGATTTAACATTAAATGTTTCAATAATTTCATCCTTAACCATTGGATCATGAGCAACAACATCATATTTATTTTCAAGTAATAATTCAATTAATTTTTTTGAAGGTGTTTCTCTAACATCATCCACATTACCCTTATATGCTATTCCCAAAACGCTGACACTTGAAACATTGTTGTCAAATCGGGTTAACAAGTCTAAAACATGTTCGGGCATACTATCATTTATCATTCGTGAATCGGAGATTAATGTTGCAGTTTCACCATATTTTTCAGCTATTTCAATTAAAAAATATGGGTCAATAGGAATACAATGACCACCTACTCCGGGGCCAGGAGTATGTAAATTTACTCTAGGATGGTAATTTGCAGCACTGATTACTTCATTGGCGTTTACATTAATTTTTTCACAAATTTTTGCTAATTCATTACTTAAAGCAATATTCACATCACGATAAGTATTTTCCATCAATTTAACCATTTCTGCACTAGTTATGTTTTTTACTTTAATAATTTCTCCTTGCGTAATGTATGAGTATAATTGTGCTGTCAAATCAGCACTTTTTTCATTGAATCCTCCTATTATTCTAGCATTATGTGTCATTTCGTAAATTGTGTTATTAGGTAATGCTCTTTCAGGACTATATGATAAATAAAAGTCTTCCCCACATATTAGTCCTGATTCCTCCAGTAATGGTTTGACAATATTTAATCCAGTTTCCGGAGGTACTGTACTTTCTATAATGACAAGATTGCCTTTTTTGAGTCCTTTTTTTATATTTTCACATGCAGAAATGACATATGTTAAATCAGCCTTTTTATTTTCGAAGATTGGTGTAGGAACAATCACAATAATTATATCGCTAGTTTTTGCGACATATTCCAAATCAGTTGTTGCACTTAAATAATTATTTTTCACAGCTTCTTTAACTAGAGAATTTAGGCCAGGTTCTTCGAAATTACAAATACCTTGGTTAATATTTTTCACAGTGTTTTCGTTTACATCAGCACCTAAAACATGAATATTGTTGTTTGCTAATATTGCGGCAGTAGGTAGACCTATGTGTCCTAAACCAAATATTCCTATTTGTGTATTATCAAAATTCATTACAATCATTCCATATCATGTTTTTTGTTTAAATTTCTTAATTATAATAGTCTTATTTTTTAAATTAGTATTGTTATCGATAAACTCTGGTGAACCTTTGTAAAATATTTGTTCAATAATTTGGTTATTATTATTTTTTTCAAATTCTTTTACTGTAATATTCTCTTCTACATTTAACATAGAATACCCTTCAAAATCTAATATGGTATCTGATGATTTTATTTTAAGTGCATTATTATCAAAGGTATCCTTAATGATAGAATATATTTTGTTTGAACTGTTACCGTCCCCATAAGGATTTTTCGCATTTGCCATTTTTTCATATATTTCTTTATTATTTAATATACTTTCAATATTGTATTTAATTTCTTTTTCTTCAGTTCCGGCTAAAATATTTCCTCCTGCAGAAATGGTTTCAGGTCTTTCAGTATTATATCTTAAGGTTACACAAGGAATATTCAATGTTATTGATTCTTCTTGGATTCCACCTGAGTCTGTAAGAACTAGAGAACTTTTTGACAATAAATATAAGAAGTCCAAATATCCTAATGGTTTTGTAATCTGTATATGGGGTGCTGTTAAGATTTTTTCATATAAACCATTTGCTTTCAGGGATTTTTTTGTATGTGGATGAAGTGGAAATACAATATTGTAATCAATTTTAATCAGACTTCTAACAATGTTTTTTAATCTTTCAGGATTATCAACATTTTCAGCTCTGTGTAAAGTCAGCGCTATGTATTTCTCATATTTTATGATGTCTTTAACAGTACTCTTTTCCATAGCAATTTTTAAATTTCGTTTACATGCATCAACTATAGTATTTCCTGTTACGTGTATGAGATTATGGTTTATTCCTTCATTTTGTAAATTTATTGCATTTTCTTTTGTAGGAACAAAGTATAAACTGGAACAATTATCTGCTATTATTCTATTATTTTCTTCAGGCATGTCCTTATCGAAAGATCTAAGGCCTGCTTCAACGTGTCCTACTGGTATTTTAAGTTTGTTTGCTGCTAATGCACCAGCTAATACTGCATTGGTATCTCCTTGAACCAGGACAATATCGATTTCTTCATCAATTAAGATTTTTTCAAGTTCGGAGATGATGATACTTATCTGTTTTATTGCAGTGTTTGAACCTATACCAATGTTATATTTGGGTAAAGGTAATTTCAAATCAATAAAAAATTGTTTAGACATTTCATCATCAAAATGCTGGCCGGTGTGAATAATAATACATTCATCATCATGTTTGTTGATTTCATCGATAACCGATGACATTTTAATTATTTCAGGCCTAGTTCCCAATACAATTCCTATTTTCATAATACCACTTAATTTCCACTTAGTATGTCAATAATTTTCGCATCAGCATATTTTTTTTGTTCATTAATTATGAATTGTTTTTTTAATTCTTCAATAAGTTTATTTTTTGAATATTCATGTTCCTTGAATTTAATGTTCTTATAATTCATATCACTTAAAATTAATCCATTAGCTGGAGCAGGCTGTAATCTAATGGTTTCTCTTAATTCAATAGGTTGTAATAATTTTTCAATATCTTTGATTTCTAGTTTGTTTTCACCAACTAAAAGTAAGGAAGTAACCATTTTTCTAACCATATTCCATAAGAAACTTTCACCAACAACAGTGAATACCATTATATTTTCATCTACTTTCATATCCATATCAATAATTTTTCTATTTGGATTTTTTTCATGTCTTTTTGAAAAATTTCTAAAATTATGTTCTCCCACAAAATATTCCATGGCTTTTTCCATTTTTTCAAAATCTAACTGGTTATTTTCAAATGGATTAAATGGTTGTATATATGTATATGTTCTTGATAATGGAAATCTTACTTTAAATCCATAAGGAACTTTTGCTTCACCAATTATTTTAATGTCTTTTGGTAATAATCCGTTTAAATAGTTTAATCTGATTGGTTCATCAGTAATAAATGATATTACATTTCCTGTAGAATGCACTCCTTTATCAGTTCTCCCAGCAACTGAATAATGTGCTTTCCACGTGTCTTCTATTACACCAGCTTCAAAAAATGCATTTAACAGTTCACCTTCAACTGTCCTATATTTTGGTTGACGTTGATATCCATGGAATTTGCTTCCGATATATGCAATTTTTAATGCAACTCTTCTCATTTATTACCAATCTCATTTATTTTTTTATTATTAATAATTTATGTTAATTATAACATAAATCATTTTAATTTTTATTTAGAAAAATAGTAATATTTGATTTTATATACTATTATTAATTAGTCTAAATGAGTTGATTTAATGATTATTATACCAGCTGTTGATTTAAAAAATGGAAAATGTGTTCAATTAGTTCAGGGAGAACCTGGGACAGAACAAGTCATAATTGATAATCCTGAGGAAGTAGCTTTACAATGGGTTCAGAAAGGTGCAAAACGATTACACGTTGTAGATTTAGATGGTGCTTTAGGTAGTGGGGAAAATTTAAGTATTGTAAAAAAAATCATTGAAAAATCAGAAGTTCCTATTCAGATGGGTGGTGGAATTCGAACATTGGATGATGCAAAAAGGTTATTGGATGCTGGGATATCTACTGTAATAATTGGTACAATGGCAATTAAAAATCCTGAATATATTGAGCAATTGGCAGAGGAATATGGGTCTGAAAGAATTTGTGTTTCATTGGATAGTAAAGAAAATAAAGTTGTAACTCATGGATGGACGGAATTCACTGATAAAACACCATTGGAATATGCAAAAATATTTGAAGAGAAAGGAGCAGGTTCCATATTATTTACTAATGTGGATGTTGAAGGTTTATTAAATGGAATAGATTTAAATCCAGTTAAAGAATTATTATTAAATTTATCGATTCCTATAATATATTCTGGTGGAATAACCTCTTTGGATGATTTAAAAGTATTATCTGAATTAGAAACAGATTATGTGGTGATTGGTTCAGCATTATACAAAGGTTTAATTAACTTTGAAGATACTCTTCAATTTCAACAGTAATAGGAGGAGGATATTATTAAAGTAATGGCTTCTGGAACATTTGATATTATTCATCCAGGTCACGCTTTTTATTTGGAAGAAGCAAAAAAATTAGGTGGTGTTGACGCCGAATTATTTGTTGTTATTGCAACAGACAAAACGGTTGAAAAACACAAAAGAGTTCCAATTATGAATCAGGAACAACGTGCAGAAATGATTTCTAAATTAAGGGTTGTTGATGAAGTATTTGTTGGGGATGAAACAGATCCTTTTAAAATAGTTAAAGAAAAAAAACCTGATATAATAGCAATTGGTCCTGATCAAAAGTTTTCACCTGAAAAACTTCAAAAACAGTTAAATGAGATAGGTCTTTATTGTAAAGTAGTGAAAATAAAAGATTATAAAAAATTTGAATTAGATAGTTCATGTAAAATAATTAAAAAAATCAAAAGAACCCATTTTGATGAAAAAGTTTTTGAAAATTGTGAATAATACAATAAATTAATATAATATATTAAATAGATATATAAATAATATTAATTTATGATAATTTAAGGAGATATCTTCATGGTAGCAGAAAAATATTACGACACATTAATAAAAATTACTGAAATTATGGATGAAAAAGGACGAGGTATGGACGAAAAAGAAAAAAGTGGTATAATTTACATTCGTAATGAACCAGAATATTATACTATAGGTACCCGTTATTATGATGAAGAAATTGCAAAATACTTGGATGAAGTAGTTGATGACTGGACTGGTGAAGAATCTACTCTTAAAAAGAAATCTAAAAAACGTTCTAAAAAACAGGATAAAATAGAAGAAATCTATTACTTATGGAAATTACATTTACCACAATAGATTATTCTCTTTTTTTTATATATCTTTTTTAAATACTATTTTTTACAAAATTATTTTAATTATATTATTCAAATCTAATTTTAAGGACCACATTATTATTTTAGGGGTATGTGATTCAATGTTGGATAATATTTTTTATAAAGCTTTAGATGATGAAATTACTCCTGATGTAGCTAAGGAGTTAATTCATTCTTCAAATCAATTTCAATTGTTTGATACTGCAGATAATTTAAGAAAAAAAATCAATGGTGATGTTGTAACATTTGTTGTTAATAAAGCAATAGATATTACTGATAAGTGTATGATTGGTTGTAAATTTTGTTCATTTCACAATTTTGAAAATTATTGGATGACAAACGAGGAAATTTTGGATAGTATTTCACAAGCAAAATCTGCTGGAGCCACAGAGATTTGTTTATTCGGTGGAATAACAAAGGAAATGGATATAAATTATTATTGTGATTTGATTAAAGAGATAAAGGACAAATATGATATATGTTTACATGCATTATCTCCTGCAGAAGTTTTTCAAACGGCTAAAAATTCTGATATAACTACATATGAAGCATTAAAACAGTTAAAGGATGCGGGTATGGATACCATGACTGGTGCTTCAGCTGAAATATTAGTTGATTCTGTTCGTGAGAAGATATGTCCAAATAAATTGAAAACTCAAGAATGGGTTGATGTAATTAAAGAAGCACATGAATTAGGAATTAAGACAACTTCAACAATGATGTATGGTACTGTTGAATCTTGGGAAGATAGAATCAGTCATTTATTTTTATTGAAGGAAATTCAAGAGGAAACAAAAGGCTTTACTGAATTTGTTCCATTAACATTTCTAAGTGAAAATAATGAATTGGGTAAAACATGCAATGGGGCAACGGCTATTGAGGATTTAAAACTTCATGCAATTTCACGAATAATTCTTGGAAAAACAATTCCAAATATACAAGTTTCTTGGGTAAAATTAGGTTATAAAATGACACAATTGGCTTTAAATTGTGGGGCTAATGATATTGGTGGAACTATGTTTGAGGATAAAATATCTATTGCAGCAGGTTCTGAATTTGGTGGTTATTTCCCTACAGATAAAATTAAACAGATTATTGCTGATATTGGTAGAATTCCTCAAGAACGTAACACAAAATATGAATATTTGTAATTTTTTAAAATTCTTTTTTTTAATCTTTTTAATCTAATTTTTCTTGAAAAATAATTTTAATATTTCCTTATCTGTTTTAAGATCGTTATTCAAAAAATTAAAAATAGTAAATGGGTGGAAGGAGAGATTATAATTGTTTATTAAGCATTTTGGTTTTTTCTTGGGATGTTAATTGTTCAACAATCTCTTCTGGTTTTCCATGGTCTAATAATTTTCCATCACGCATTAATGCTGCTGAATCACAACATTCAAGTACAAAGTCCATATCGTGTGAAATAATTACGAAAGTTTGATCTAATTCTTCACGAGCATTTAAAATCGATTCAGTTACATGTCTTCTAGTAATAGGATCCATAGTACCGGTAGGTTCATCTAATATAACAATATTAGGTTCTTTAATCAATACTTGAGCAATAGCTACGCGGTGTCTTTCTCCCCCACTCATTTGATCAGGATATTTTTCAAGTAATGAAGCAGCTTCTTCTTCTTTAAATCCTACTGCTGTTAATACATGTAATGATTTCATTTTTGCAAATTCTAATGGTAAATCTAAGCTAATAGCATCTGTTAAGTTACCTAATATGGTTTTATATGGATATAAACTGAAATCTTGGTGTAATAATCCAATGTGTGGTGTTACACGTCCTCTGTGTTGTGGTCCTTTTTTGGCGATATCAATCCATTCTTCACCTAATCTAACTTCTATTTCTCCATCACTTGGTTCAATAAGTCCTGCTATAAGTTTAGATAATGTTGTTTTTCCAGCACCACTTAAACCAACTATACTTGCAATTTCTCCTTCATTAATAGTTAATGTAACTCCATCTACGGATTTTACTACACCACGTGTTACAGAGAAGTAATATTTCTTTAAGTCAACCATTCTTATTAATGGATCACCAATTGCTACACTTTCATGTTTTTTAGGTAATGGAATTTCTTCTACAAATTTTTCAACAATTCCGTCTGGTTCGCCATCTTCAACTATTTCTCCTTTTTCTAACCAGATTACTCTATCAGATAAATCTTTAATTACTTCTGGCCAGTGGGAGTTGATAATCATGGTTATGTTTTTATCTTTTACACCATTTAATAACGCTTTGTGGATAACTTTTGCAGTTTTTGGATCTAATGTTCCGGTAGGTTCATCTGCTAGGAATAACATAGGGTTTTTAGCTAATTGTCTTGCCAATACAATTCTCTGTTTTTCTCCACCACTCAAATCACGTGCTACGTGGGTTGTTCTGTGTTCCATTTTTGTAATTTTAAGTAAGTTGATAGCTTTGTTAATATTATCTGGATCTCTTTGGTCTTCAAAAGATTGCATAATATTTTCAATAACTGTTTTTTCTTCATACAAAGCGAATGTTCTTTGTAACATGATTGAAATTCGTCTTTTTATTGCAGCAAATTCAGAACGGGAACTTTTCCATAAGTTTATTTCTTTTTCTTCTAATTTTCCACCACAGGAACATGATGTGTTTGCTTTAGAAGGAACATCTACGCGATGACATTTTGAACATTCTGTCACGTGGTATATTACTTCACCTTCGTCCGGTTCGTATTCTGGTATACCTCTTAGCATATTTAATAATACGGATTTACCTGATCCACTTCTACCGAGAACACCAAGTACTTCTCCTTCATAAATATCTATGCTGATATTTTTTAGCACAGCTTCATTATCGAATTTTTTTGTAACATTTTTTACTTCTATAAAGCTCATTAATTACACCCATAAAAACTAATTAATAATGATTAATTATATTGGTTTATCTTTTTAGAATATATCTTTTTATAAATTTAATATTATATAGATACTATTTTTCTTTTTAATTCATATTATATCTTTTGAAATAATAATTTGTCATTATTTATCATAACATTTTTATTATATCAAATATAAAAATATATTCAGATATATTTTATTGAGGCTTTTATATTAATTCATTAACATACTAGTATACTTCTTAAGGTGGTAGAATTGTTAACTTCAGTTCAAAAAGAGATATTGCAGACTTTAATTAACTTATACAGAAAATCAAAATGTACATCCGTAAAATGTGAAAATATTGCAGAATTAATGGGACGAAATTCCGGAACAATTAGAAATCAAATGCAGTCATTACGCAGTTTGGGTTTGGTTCAGGGAGTACCAGGTCCTAGAGGAGGATATAAACCTACTCTCGAAGCTTATCATACTATGAATATTGAAAATGATCCTTGTGAAATTCATGTACCAATTCATGTGAACGATGAATTAATATCTGATGTATCTGTAAATAAAATTGAATTTACAAATATTATCCGACCTGGAGACTGCGAAGCAACCATCACAGTTTTAGGGGATATTAAGCAATTGGATCTTGATAACAAAATTAAAATCGGCCCTACTCCCGTAAATAATTTAACAGTTCTAGGTACAATAATAGGAAGGGATGATGTTGACAACGCATTACTAATTAGAACTGAAGGAATACTCAGTATACCTAACATTCAAGTAAAAGAATTGTCAACTCCATTGGATTGTTCTGTAGATTATGATGTAAGTTTGACAGAAATTTCCAAGATAATGATAGACAAGCAAATTAAAGCAGTACCCGTAATTGTCGATAATGAAATAAAAGGAGTAGTAAAATATTCTGATGTCATTGAAAGTGTGTCAAAAAATAATTTTGATGCAAAAGCAAAAGAATTAATGGAAGAAAATGTTGCCATAGCTAAAGAAACAAATTCATTAATGCATAGTATGTCCACGATGTATAATAAGGATGTATCTTTATTATTGTTGTTAAACGAAAAAGAAGAAATAACAGGAATGTTAACATTTTCTGGTATTTTACGTAGATTAGTGACATTTACTTACGATTCCTAATTTTTCATTAATTTTTTTCTTTTTATATTTTATTATTTTTGAGGATTTTTTTATGAAAGTTAAACATTTAGAAATTACAAATAATATGTCAATCTCAGATTTTATGAAACAATTAGATGATTCTGGTGTTTTGGGAGCTGGAAGAATAGCTCATGCCACGAATCTTTTAGCAGACTCTATGAAAGATGATGAAACAAAAGTTTTTTTAAGTTTGGCTGGGCCAATGATTCCCGGAGGATTAAGAAAAGTTGTACGTGATTTGGTATACAATGGATATGTGGATTTAATCATATCCAGTGGAGCTAATTTAACTCATGATTTGGTTGAATCATTTGGGGGAAGACATTATGTTAGTACAGGTCAAGATGATGAAACATTACAGGATAATGGAATGGGTAGAATAGCAGATATATATACAAAATCTACTGACTTTGAAGTTTTTGAAGAAGAAATTCATAAGATTTTTGAGAAAATAAATGAAAAATATGATACAATTTCCATACAAAAGTTTATATATGAAATAGGTATGTTGATTGAAGATGAAGAATCATTTATTGCAACAGCTGCAAGAAAAAATGTACCTATATTTGCTCCGGGATTAATTGATTGTATGATTGGACTTCAATTGTGGATATATTGTCAAGATCATGATTTTACGATTAGTGCTGTGGGAGATATGGCTTATTTGTCTGATTTTGTATATGACTCTAAAAAAGTAACAGCCTGTATGTTGGGTGGTGGACTTCCAAAACATTACACATTGGCATCAAACATACTTACTGGTGGGATAGATGCAGGTATTCAAATTACTTTGGATAGAAGTGAAGGTGGTAGTTTAAGTGGAGCACCGCTTGAAGAAGCAAAATCATGGGCAAAAGCTAAAAAAGGTTCAAATCTGGTAACAGTTGTTGGTGATGCAACAGTTTTATTCCCATTAATTGTTGCAGGAGCACTAGATAAAATAAGTTAGGTAATACCATGATTTTAGATGCAATATGTTTTGCTTTATCAGGATATTTCATGAAAACTTCTGATGAATTTGTTGATGAAAAAGATAATTTGCCTTTGGCTATAATTACCGGAATTCTTTGCGTGTTTTTTACATTATTTGTTTCCTCTTATAATGGGGATGCTGCATGCATATTTATAAGTATTTTGGTGGGTACAGCCTTAGCTTTTAAGGTAGATAATTTAAATCATTTGCTATCAGCAGTACTTTTTGTAATTTTGTTGTATATAATGGGTATTCCACAGTTTAGTTGGTATTGCTTAATATTATGTACGATTGCAGCATATCTTGATGAAAAAGGAAATGATTTAATGGATGAAAAAGAGGAAAAATTTGGATATTTAAGTAACATTGATAAACTACTTAAATACCGTTATGTGATGAAGATAACCATATTTATTTTGTCTTTATTAACTTTGATTAAAATAGTATTTCCAAATACTATTTTAGATGGTTTTTTATTTTTTCAACCGATTACAATAATATACTTTTACTTATTTGATTTAGGTTATGAATTTTCAGAAGAATTAACCAATAGATTTAATGATTTCTTTCAAAGCTTCTTGAGGTGATTCTGAATTGTATATGCTTCGGCCTATTATTGCAGCATTAGCATAGTTTAATGTATCCTTTGCTTCACCACCTTGGAAACCTACACCGGGGGAAATTATAAAAGCATCTTTTCCAACTATTTCTCTTATTTTTTTCAGTCGATCTAATTTGGTTGCAGGAGCAACATAATTAGTTATACCTAATTCAACACCCATTTTAGCAATATCTAATGATACTGGTTTTAAAAATCTATCAGCTCCTGGATGTGACATTTCAGTAAGTAAGAAAATTTCTTTTCCTAAATTTTCAGCAGCTTCTTTACAAGCAGTAACACTATCTTCTCCTGTAAATCCATGGACAATTATTGAGTCAGCCCCATAATTTAATGTATTTCTTACAATTTTTTCATTGGTGGCATCAATATCTGCTACTTTAAAATCGGCAATTATTTTCACATCAAAATTATCTTTGATATCCATAATTATTTTTGGACCTAACGCTAATGTAATTGGGTATCCAATTTTAATAGTATCCAAATCGCCCGTGGTGTCTTCTAATATTGAATAAGCTTTTTCTTTTTCTTCAACGTCTAAAGCTAATATAATTTGATTTTTGACTTTCATATTATTAGTTATATTTTTTGTATATAATTATTATAATGAATTTTTTAATATTTGTTTACAATTAAAAGATAATTTATTGTTGTGCAATATTTTCTAAAATAAAATTTTTTGTCTTATTGTAATTATAACTTATTTTAATATTTTTTAGTATTTTATAAAAAATTTTTTAAATGAATTATTATTTTAGTAAAAAGTTTTTATATTTGTTTTTTTGATTTAAAATTCAATGAATTTATAAATCTATTTTACTTTAATAAAAAATCATAATATTTAAATATTAAACTTTATAAAGTATTAATCATACTTTGTTATTATAATGAAAATTCATTGATAATAAAATATATTTTTTAAATTAATAAGTTTTTATGATATGGAGGAAAATAAAACATGCACATAATGGAAGGTTACTTGCCACCAATGTGGTGTGCTATTTGGTTAATCATTTCTGCTGTTGTAGTAATTTATGGTATAATGCAAATTAAAAAATATACTGCAGAAAATGATGAAGCAATGCCTTTACTTGCACTTTCCGGAGCATTTATGTTTATATTATCATCATTAAAAATGCCATCAGTAAGTGGAAGTTGTTCTCACCCATGTGGTAATGGTTTAGGTACAGCATTCTTTGGTCCAGCAGTAACCGCAGTTTTATCTGTAATAGTATTATTATTCCAAGCTATATTATTAGCACACGGTGGATTAACAACCCTCGGAGCAAACATATTCTCTATGGGTATCATGGGTCCAGTATGTGGTTACATAGTTTGGGTAGCACTTAGAAAAGCAAACGTATCTGCATCAATTTCAATGTTCTTTACAGCATTTGTAGCAGATTTAATGACTTACATAACAACTTCTGTAGAATTAGCATTAGCATTCCCAGGTGCTGACATGGGAGCAACTTTCGCTACATTCTTCGGTATTTTTGCAATCACTCAAATACCTTTAGCAATTGCAGAAGGTTTATTATCTACAGTCATATATAATTACATCGAAAACGCAAGACCAGATATTCTTGTAAAATTAGGTGTAATTTCAGAACAAGAAGCAGGAGCTAATTAAAATGGATATGAAAAATATAGTATTATTAGCAATTGTAGCTATTTTGATCATTGCTCCTTTAGTTATGTACAATGGTCATGGCGAAGATGATGGTTACTTCGGTGGAAGTGACGATGCTGGTGGAGAAGCTATTGAAGAAAATAACCCAGATTATGAAATTTGGGCTGCATCCCCTTGGGAACCACCTAGTGGAGAAATCGAAAGTTTACTTTTCGCTTTACAAGCTGCAATAGGTGCAATAATCATTGGTTATATCTTTGGTTACTGGCACGGTGGTAAAAAAGCAAATAAAAATGAATAATTATGTTAATTTCTTAGCATAATTATTTTTTTTTTAATTTTTTTTGAGTGGTGGATATGTCAATTTTTGAAGATACTTTAGATCATTATTCAACGAATAATGAACTATCAGAAAGTAATATTTATTCTAAAATAATATTTGCTTTATTAGCGATATTACTTAACTTAATGACTGGATCGCCTATACTTCCTTTCTTAATATTCTTACTGTGTTCCTTTTTGATATTATATTTCGCTAAGATTCCATTAAGATTTTATGCAACTTTTATGGCAATTCCATTGGGATTTGCTATTTTATCAGGAATATTCTTAGCATTCTTAGGTACAGGGGAACAAATTTGGACTTTAGGATTTGGAATTGGAATTACAAAAGGTGGAATAAATCAGGCTATATTGGTATTCTTTAGAGTTTTAGGTGGTGTAGCTGCTTTAGGATTTTTAATTCTTACAACTCCAATGAACCGTATCTTTGCTATATTCCATGATTTACACGTTCCGGCAGTTATTACTGATTTAGCAATATTGATGTATAGATATATCTTTTTATTCTTAGATGTAACTGCAACAATGTATAATTCTCAAAAAACTAGATTAGGATATCATAATTATATGAGTTGGATGAAATGTCTAGCAGCTCTTGCAGGTATGGTATTCATAAGAACGTGGGAACAGGGTGAAATCTCCTACAAAGCTTTGGCTTCTAGAGGATATAACGGTCAATTAAATATGATTCGTGAAGGAGATTCCATTAAAGAAGTTTCAATTAGAGATTGGATATTAATTATATTATTTGTAATTTTATCAGTATTTGCAATAATTAAATTAGGTAATTGGACTATATTTTAATTAAGTAATATTTGGGAGATATATTATGGCACAAACAATTTTAGAAGTAAAAGATTTACATTATAATTATCCTGATGGGACACAGGCTATCAAAGGTATTGATTTCAAAGTCGAAGAAGGTCAGATGATATCAATATTAGGACCTAATGGGGCAGGAAAAAGTACTTTTTTCTTACATTTTAATGGAATTATAGAACCTACGAGTGGTCAAATTATCATTGAAGGTGAACCATTAAAATATGATAAAAAAAGTTTACTAAAGGCAAGAGCAAAAGTGGGAGTAGTATTCCAAAATCCGGATGACCAACTATTTGCACCTACAGTTTACGAAGATGTTGCATTTGGTCCTATGAATATGGGTCTTGATGAAGAAGAAGTTAGACGTCGAGTTGAATTTTCTTTAGAAAGAGTAGGAATGTCTGAATATGCTCATAAAGCACCACACCATTTAAGTGGAGGTCAGAAAAAACGTGTTGCTATTGCAGGTATTCTTGCAATGGAACCTAAAGTAATGGTTTTAGATGAACCTACCAGTGGGTTAGATCCTAATGGTGCTTCAGCAATCATGCAATTATTATATGATTTAAATGCTGATGGAATGACTATTATTGTTTCAACTCATGATGTAGATTTAGTACCAATGTACTCTGACAATATAAACGTTTTAAGAAAAGGTAAAATTTTAAAACAAGGAAGTTGTCGTGAAGTATTTGGTGATGATCAAGTCATTGAAGATGCAGATTTAAGATTACCATGGGTAGGTCAAATATTTGAAATGTTAGAACAAGAAGATAACATAGTATTCGGTGAAGATGGATACCCATTAACAGTGGCCGATGCTCGTGAAACCTTACTTGAAAAATTATGATTATCTCATAATTTCTTTTTTTGATTTTTGAGTTTAAAGATTCTTGATAATTTTTTTAATACAATATGGTTAATAATAAATTTTTAATATTTATTATTTTAACGTGTGTTAATTTTATCTAAGTTTTTTATTAAACTCATTTTCTCTACCACTTTTTACACATTTTATATGTATTGTTTTTATTTTGATATTTCTTATAAAATATAATTACTATTATTTACATACTATATTACAGATAAATAATTTTTTAAATAACTACTTTTAATTATATAATCATATTTTTTTTATTCAAAAATTAAAAGGGGGATGAAATATGCCAGAGGGAATTGATGTAGATTACTTTCAGGGAATAATTAAAAAATTAGAAAGAAAAGTAGAATATGCAGATATACGCGTAAAGAATTCAATTAGTAACTCAGTAATCTTAAAAGATGGAAAAATAGATAATGTAGACACAGGTATTAACTATGCTATTGGAATCAGAGTATTACAAAATGGTGCATGGGGTTCTGCTTATACTAGTGAAATAGATAAAGTAGAACAGGTTGCAGAAAATGCTACTATGATAGCAAATCAATTAAAAAGTGATGTGAAGTTAACGCCTACAAATCCAGAGGAAGATGTAGTCAAATCCAAAGCCAAAATCAAAATTGAAGATATTTCAATAGAAGATAAAATCGAAACAATGAAAGAACTTAATAAAATTGCTCAAATGGATAAAATACAAAGTACTAACATTTCATTGTCTGAATCACAATCTTCTGATTTAATAATTAGTTCTGAAGGTACAAATATTTTAAGTGATAACAATAGGACAGTATTGTCTATGAATGCTGTTGCTTCAAATGGTGAAGTTATGCAAATAGGCCATAAAAGTCTTGGAGGAGTAAATGGTTTTGAAGTAGTAGAGGATGCAGATTTGGAAGCATTTGCTACAGGAATTTCTCAAAAAGCGATTAGTTTATTAGATGCTAAAACACCACCCTCAGGTGATTTTCCAGTAATTCTTGATCCAGAATTAGCTGGAGTATTTATTCATGAGGCTTTAGGTCACGCATCAGAAGCAGATATAATATTACAAAATGATTCAATATTGAAAGGTAAATTAGGACAAAAAATAGGTTCTGACTTAATTACAGTAATTGATGATGCATCGATAGAAACAGGATTTGGATATTATCCTTATGATGTTGAAGGAACAAAAGCTGAAAAAACCACTTTGGTAAAAGATGGAATTTTCACATCCGTTTTAAGTTCCCGTGAAACTGCAAGTAAGGTTGGAGATGGTGATTCTAGTGGTAATGCAAGATCATCAGTAAGTAATAAACCTTTAGTACGTATGAGTAATACATATATTAAACCTGGTGATTCTTCATTTGATGAATTAATAGAAGACATTCCTAATGGTATCTATTTAAAAGGTTCACGTGGTGGACAGGTAGATACAGGTAAAGGTATTTTCCAATTCAACGCAGTTGAAGCATATTATATTGATAATGGAGAATTAGGTACACACTTACGTGATGTATCATTATCTGGAACAACTTTGGATATATTAAATAATGTTACAGGGGTAGGTTCTGACTTTGATTTAAGCGTTGGTTTCTGTGGAAAAGATGGACAAACAGTACCTGTAGGTGATGGTGGACCACACATTAGGGTAAGTAAAGCAACTGTTGGTGGAGTTCAATAAATGTCTCAAGAGAAGTTAACATTGGATGAAGGACAATTACTAATTAAAATCGCCAGAGAAAACATAGCTACATATTTAAAAGGCAGTTATTATCAATGTACTCATGATTTACCCGATATTTTTCATGAGAAATTAGGAGTATTTGTTACATTATCCATAAATTCTAATTTAAGGGGATGTATTGGATATCCGGAACCATATATGGAATTAATTGAAGGACTCCTTGACGTGTCAATTGCGGCCGCAGTAGATGATCCTAGATTTAATCCTTTATCTTTAGATGAATTTGATAAAGTTCAAATTGAGGTAAGTGTATTAACAAAACCTCAACTTGTCCTGGTTGATTCTTATGAAGATTATTTGAATGTTCTAAAAGTAGGACGTGATGGTTTAATAATTGAAAACAGTTATCATAGGGGTTTATTATTGCCTCAAGTTCCAATCGAACAAAATTGGGATATTGAAACATTTTTAGATAATCTATGTTACAAGGCTGGTTTATACGCTGATGCATGGAAAGATGAGAATACAAAGATATATAATTTTCAAGCACAAATATTTGAGGAACAATAAGGAGGTTGACAGATGAAATTACCAAATATACCAACACCTGATGAAATTATAGATAAGGCTTTTAACAGAGCAAGTAAAGCTGCTTCAAAGGTTCGAAGTTCAAAATTACATCCACGTGTAAAAGGTATGCGAATAGAGGAAGTAAGAGTTCAAACAGCATGTGAAGTTATTAACAGCACATTTAATCGTATTGTTACTGAAACTCCAATCATAGAAGAATTGCCTGAATTCTATCAGGATTACATTGATATTGTGGTTGGTGTGGATCAGTATAAACATTCTTTGGGGGCTGTTTTTTGGGCATTAGGTGTATTAAAACAAATTGAATCACAATATACTAGTAAAATAAGAAAATCAGATTCTTTAACTGCAATATCGATAAGAAAAGAAGCATATGGTAGGATAGTTTCAGTTGTGAAACGGATTAGTGATGAACTAGATTTCTTGGATTTTGCCAAAAGAGAACTTAAACACATGCCAAATATTAATTTTGATGCAGTAAGGGTAGTTATTGCAGGATTTCCAAATGTGGGAAAATCAACTTTACTAAATAATATAACAGATGCAAGTCCTAAAGTTGCAAATTATCCTTTTACTACCCAGGGATTACAAATAGGAAACTATGAAATGTCATATAGGCAGTATCAGATAATAGATACTCCTGGTTTGTTGGATCGATCTATAAATGATATGAATGAAATCGAATTAAACGCTATTGCAGCATTAGAACATTTGGGAAATATCATTATTTACATATTTGATCCGTCAGAAACTTCAGGATTCTATATGGAAAATCAATATTTGCTATATTCTGAGATTAAAAAAGTATTTGAAACTCCAATGATATGTTTATTTAACAAAACAGATTTATTAGATGATAAAAGCATTATTGAAGAGTATTCAGAAAGAATAGATGATCCAATTTTTGAAACTAGCATTAATGATTTAAGTAAAATTGATGAAATAAAACAATTAATTCAAGATATGGGCAAAGAATTTGCTCAAGAAGATCAATTTACTGAATATAATTTAAGAAGAAGACATAGAAAAGAATAATTTCTCTTATTTTAACCTCCTTTTTAATTTAACTTTTCTCGAAATATTTATATAATGCATTGATAAATCATTAATTATATAATTTTAAATTATATTTTTTTCAAGACATAATAAGGAATGATATCATGGAAAACGTATATGTAGATTCAAAAAAAGACGAAGAAGAAAAAATTGAAGAAACAGAAGAATTCGAAGAAACTACAGCAAATACTGAAGAAGCAGAAGAAACAACAGTCGAAGAAGAAACAGTCGAAGAAGAAACTGAAAAAGAAGAATTTGATTACAAAGTCTATGGAAAAGAAACAGTTGAAGAAACAAGAAACATTGCTGAAAAAATGTTTAATGATGTTGTATCAACATTAAAATCCAGACAAGCTGAATGGAACAAAACATTGGAAGAATATAAGGCAAACAAACCAGCAGTAGACTTGTTAGAATATGAAGATAATCTGGTAATTAAAGTAGATGCACCAAGAGTATCTAAAGAGGATGTTTCTGTTAAAATGTCTACAGAAACTATAGAAATCGAAATAGACTTCCCCGAGTATATTAGTGAAGATGAAGAAGTTAAAGTATTAAGAAAAGAAAGATGTTCTGGAAAAACTAAAAATATCATACCATTACCTGTGGAAGTTGACCTCAAAGAAGTTAAAGCTTCATTTGAAAACAATGAATTAACAATTACTCTTCCAAAAATTAGAGGTAAAAAAGTAGATGTGGAAATATTATAAGTATAAGTTTATTTTTTAAAAATAAACTTCTTTTTTTTATTATTTTTTTATTATTTTTTTTAGGTGGTATTATGAAACCATATGTTATTTTAATAGGATCTGCTTCGGGTATAGGTAAATCCACAATTGCTTCTGAAATAGCGAATAGATTACATATCAAATACCTGATTGAAACAGATTTTATACGAGAAATAGTTAGGGGCGTAATTGGGCCGGATTATGCACCGGCTTTACATAAGTCTTCATATGATGCTTACACTACATTAAGGGATTCTTTTAATTATGACAGCGAAGAAAAACTTATAGAAGCGGGTTTTGAAGAACATGCTTCCTTTGTTATTCCAGCAATTGAAAAAGTTGTTAAACGTTCAGTAAAAGATAAGGAATCTATTGTTATTGAAGGTGTTCATTTAGTTCCGGGTTTGATTGATATAAAACAATTCGAAAATGAGGCAAATGTTTACTTTTTTATTTTAACTGCAGATAAAGAAGCACATCAAGAACGATTTATCTCAAGAGCAATTGCAATAAAACGTGGTGGAGCACAATTGGATTACTTCCGGGAAAATAGGATTATTAATGATTATTTAATTTTTAGAGCTAATTCCTTTTCTGTTCCTGTAATAAATAATAAATCTATGGATAAAACTTTGAAAAAAATATTGCAGAGTATTCATGAAGTTTCAGAGGAAGTTTATGTCAAGCATTCTGTTGATTTAATTGATTTGGAAAGGGAAATAATCACAAAACATGGTGGTAAAATAACAAATATTTCTTATTACATTCCTGAATTTAAAGAACCTTTAATTCGAACTATTGATGATTATGACGATGATTCTATTAAAGGTCCTGAAGCAGACTCTAAAAAGAAGGAATCTTTGGAAAAATTATATGATTTGTCTAATGATATTCATAGTCATCATATATCTGCTCCTGATAAAGAAAGTTTAAATAAGATTATCCAAGAATTGACAGAGAATAATTTAATTATAGATAAAAATTTAATTAAAAACGGATAAAAATTATCATAGATAAACTAGTAGAATTGATTCATATGGCTGAAGAGAATATTGTTTATAATAATGAAATTATGTACTCTAACTGTCCTGTTTGTGGTGGAGAAAATACTTTAGAAATAACCAATAGGACTGATAATATTCCTTATTTTGGAGATATATTGGAAACCGCAGTTTCCTGTAAAAACTGTGGTTATCAATCATCGGATAGTATTTCATTAGAACATAATGAGCCAATGCGCTTCAAATTGAAAATAGATAGTTCGAAATTAAGTTCAAGAGTTGCAAAATCTCAAACCGCAACTATTTCCATTCCTGATTTGGGATTAAAAGTAGAACCTGGACCAAAATCACAGGGTTATGTATCAAACGTGGAAGGCATATTAAACAGGTTTGAAAGTGCAGTATTACGTGCAATTAAACTTGAAGGTGAAAGTATTGATCCTGATGTACAAGAAAATGCATTGAATATAATTGATTGTCTGACCCAAATTAAACTGGGCGAACTGTCTGCATTAATGATATTGGAGGATCCTTTTGGTAACAGTGTAATTGATGATGATGATGTAGATAAAGAGATATTGACTCCGGAAGAGGCAGAAAAATTACAAACAGGTTTTGCAACATTTGATCAAAGTGAGGTAGAATAATGTCAATATTAACTGTTATGGAAAAAAGATACAGTGTCAGAGGATATCTTGATAAACCTGTAGAAGAAGAAAAATTAAACCAAGTTTTAAGAGCAGCACAAGTAGCACCTACAGGTGTTAACGCTCAAGCATTCAAGATATATGTGATTGAAACTAAAAAACATATAGATGAATTGAAAAAAGTAGGTAAATGGGATTGGTTTACTGAAGCACCATATATTATTGCAGTTGTATCAAAAGCATCTGATGCATGGACTAGATATGATGGTAAAAATTTAGGAGATATTGATGCCACTATCGTGATGGATCACATGATACTAGAAGCTACAGAATTAGGTTTAGGAACATGTTATATTGCAGCGTTTAATAAAGAAGCATTATCGGATATGTTAAATTTATCTGAAGAATATGAACCTGTTTTACTTAC
>SUTQ01000013.1:48270-57390 GCA_015062805.1 Methanosphaera stadtmanae | reverse complement strand
CACAGCAAATCAACATTCCAAAGCGGAAAAAAAACACACTGTTCTTAATAGAAGTATAAGTAAACAAAATAAAGGATTAATAAATAATTAAAATTATCTATCGGCAGGTATATTATAAAAATATACTTTACCACATCATGTATTGTTATACATTCGCTTAACGTACATCAAACTAAAAATATCTTGCAATTTGCAAGTTTGTTCTAGTTATCATAATTCATAATCATTATTGCTACAATTGGAAATGCAACCATCATAACAATGAACATTAATTCACTTGTTCAGGTCATCACCGTTATGTGTTGTAGCACATACTATTGACATCAAATCAATTCTATCAATTTAATTAGAAAATATTGCACAATGGGTTTAATAAAAAATCTGTTGAAAAGTGAAAATTACAAAAATATTTGAAAATTAGTTATTGAAAAGTGCAGGAGATGGGATTCGAACCCACGTAGGCCTACGCCAGAGGATCTTAAGTCCACCCCCTTTGGCCAGCTCGGGCACCCCTGCATATACAAAATTTTATTAGAATAAATTAAGCCTTAGGGGGGAATTGAACCCTCGACCTACGCCTTACCAAGGCGTCGCTCTACCCCTGAGCCACTAAGGCATGTAAAAATTAGTTTAAATTAAAGTGCAGGAGATGGGATTCGAACCCACGTAGGCCTACGCCAGAGGATCTTAAGTCCACCCCCTTTGGCCAGCTCGGGCACCCCTGCATATACAAAATTAAAATAATTTATTCTCATTCTAATTAAAAGAACAATACTATATTTCATTTAAGTTATATTTATAGTTAATGGTATAAGCATAAAAAAATACAACAACTATATTATATATTAAAAATAAATTATTAAATTCAATTAAAGAAATTAATGGAGAAATGAATAAATTGTCAAAAACTAAAATTACTGATATACTATTATTAGGTTTCATATCAGGAGTAGTTGCATTATTAACTTCTTTTATGGGAATTAGTGGTACAATTATAGGAGCAGTAGTGACCTCAATAATTGCTGAAACACTGAAAACATATTTCAAAGAACCACTGAAAGATAAAATAGACAAATATGAAAAAGAAAATCAGAGCATTCCTAGAAGAAGCAGATATAATGAAGGATTTGAAACAACCACATATTCAACAATGCCACGACCAAAAAATTATGAAAAACGTTCAAATAATTCTGTGGATGATTCATTTTTAACAGCAAAAATTCTATTCATCTTTCCTTTAGTGGTTATCCTAATTATTGAATTGATTCATTTCCTTGGAGCCATCGGAATAATTCCATATGATGTATTCTATTCACTTGAAACCATAACAAACTGGAAATTACTAAGAACTATAGGTTATGCTTTAGTTATAATGGGAATCTATCCTATAATTTCAAAAAAATTCAGCACAACCAATGGAATAATATTGATTATAATCGGAGTAATAGAGTTACTCTTTGGATATGCAGATGTAAACAATAAAGCATTTATGTTTACCGCAATGATTAGTTCTCTAAAAGAATTCATCAACATTGGAATTATTCTATCTATATTATATACAATTCTTACAATACATGAAGAAAACAATGAAAAAACAGTTCATAAATTTTAAAGGATGTTTAGAAAGGGTAAAAAAATTTACCCACTTATTTTTCTTGAGTTTGAATATAAGATTCAATTACTCCCCTACCAGTATTTCTAAAGGCTCTTGCAACTCCACCTTGTCCTAGTTTTATACCCCCAAAGATACGGGATATCATAATCATATACCCATCCAATTTATATTCTTGCAACAGTTCCAATAATACCCTGCCGGGAGAACCCACTTCACCATCATTTCGAGAATCTTCCTGATTGTTAACCAATGCAGCATAACAATGATGAGCCGCTTTTTTATATTTCTTATTGTGTATCTTCTGTATCTCTTCTATATCCTGATCCAAATTTTCAATCGTATATAAATGAGCATAAAATTTAGATTTTCTATCAACTAATTTACCTGCAAATACTTCTTCAACCACCATATTTTCACCAATTATTTTACAGGATATTTAAGATTCTTTTTTGGCTTGCTTTCAGCATCCACAACATCGTTTTCAGTAATGTCTAAAAATTGCATATATAAATACCTGCGTATGTAAGTCTGAATTTTACCTAAATTTTGTAATTGATTGTTTATGTTACCTTCATTAGGATATTCCTTACCAGGCATGCAAAATTCCGTTTCTTCCTTATTTTCCAAATCGTATACTTTTAAAGCGTAATGCTTGTTTTCATATGTAAATCGTGTTGCTAAATCCAATTCCAGGCAAATTTCTATAGCTTCTGGGATTATATCTTTTAATTCATAGTATGAAAAATCCTGGAACTTGTTATAACCTGACTTTGTTATGCCCTTATCCTTGAATTTTTTTCTTGCTAACATGATTTTTCTGTAAAGGTTTACTGGCATTTCCTCTTTAATACTATTTTCTGTGAACATAAAAACTATTCCTATTAAAATTTTTTTTTATATGATCAAAAATGTTCTTCTAGATAAAAGTTTAATTGTGATATGTATTAATATTTTTGAAAAGATTAATTATAATACGAAATATAATATTAACATAACTTGACTATAAATTTTTTAAGTGACGAATATGCCAAAGAATATCAAAAATAATACGCTCAAAGAAATTTTAGATATAATTTTATATGAGGCTCCATCTACTCAAGATGAAATTGCCGACAAATTGAACATTAGTCGAAGGTATGTGACAAAACTTTTAAAACCTTTGATTGATGAAGATGTTATCAAAAAAGCTTATGTTGTGGATTTAAAAAAATTTAATGAAATCTCTGAAATGTATGAAACAGATTATTCTGTTCCCGAATATTCAGGGGAGTATTTCATCAAAGAAATGCTTAAGGATATGGGTGAACAGATAAGTAAACAGTTTGCCTGGTCTTTCGAAGCATTGAAAAACAATGATATTGATTTAGCAGAAAAAGCATTGGAAGAAGATTTGAATACAAATCATATGTATAATAAGATCAAGTCATCAACAGATGCTGTTATAGCATTAGATCCTTATTTTGAATATAACAATACAATAATGTTCAATGAAATTGCATACGATATGGAGCGAATAGGTGACCATATTTGTCATATTCCCAAATTTGTAATCGAAGAAAACAAAGAGGTCAAAGAGCCTGTAATTGACATATTGGAAGAGATGTATGAAACATCAAACACCATGTTTAAAAAGGCCGTGAAAAGTTTCCTTAAGAGAGATTCCAATATTAAGGAGAAAATGGAACGTTACGAAGATGAATTAACTAATCTTCAAAAATTAGCTACTAAAAAAATTTCCAGCCAAATGGCAAAAGATGATATCAATAAGAATAATTCCACATATTACCTGATTTTATTTAGAGTGGTAAAATCATTTGAGCGTATAGGCGATATTTCTATTGAGATTACTGAAGCTACCACACAATTCTACATTGAAAACCAGTCAAATTTAAACAGTAATCATTTCCCATACCTAAATAAAAAATGAAAAAAAATATAAATTTTTTTAAAAAAAAAGTAAAAAAAATGAAAGTAGGTTATAAAACAGATTATATTGAAGCTAACTCAATGTCTTCAGCTTTAACTGTTTTACGACCGGCGTGTTTTGCAAGTTTTGTTGCATCTCGTGCTAAATCTTCCCCTATTTCTTCTAAAACTTCTGCAAGTTTTATTGCAGCATCATCACTGATTCTAGTTGCTCCAGCATTTTTCAATAATCTTTTTACTGGTGCTATTGGTAATTCAGCCATGTTTATCACTAACTCCTTTATGTTTGATAATAATATTGTTTTAATCATTATATATAGTTATTGTATTTTCTCAAATATTATATTATTAGAAAATATAATTTGTATAAAGATAAAAGTTAAGAATAATATTAATTTTAAAAAAATATACAAATAGAAACATTTCTATATTAAAAAAATGTTGAATAAACCGTATTATTGAAATCAAAGTATTTTAATGAAAATCATTTCTTAAGCATTTGAAAACAAAAAAATGATTGAAAAATAATATGAGAATTATTGAAAATACAACAAATATAAAAGAATATTTTCAATAAACTACCCTTTAAATCATTGCTAAAATAAATATTTGTGGAGGTTAATTAAAAACACATAATTACTCATCAGTTAATATACATGTTGCATGCCTAGCAGCCCAACATTGAATACATATACCTATAGGAAAACCAGCAGTATGTGTATCAGCCAATTCAACATTCACACCTAGTGCCGTGGTATTACCACCAAGTCCCATAGGACCTATACCAGTATCATTTGCTATTGCCAATAGTTCATCTTCCAAATCAGCCAAACGTTGATCCGGATTTTTTTCATCAATTGGTCTTAAGAGAGCTTTTTTAGCTAATTTCATAACCATATCCGAGGAACCACCAATACCCACACCAATTACTGTAGGAGGGCAAGGTTTTCCACCGGCAGACATGACTGTTTTCTTGAAAAACTTTTTGATACCTTCAATTCCTTCACCAGGCAAAAGCATTGCCAGTTTATTATTGTTTTCTGAACCAAAACCTTTAGGAAATACTGTCAATTCAAGTATTGGTTCACTTGTCAATTCAACATTTATTTGAGGAATACCCTTACCAATGTTGTTACCAGTATTTTGTCTGGTTAAAGGATCCACCACATTTGTTCTTAAAGGAACAGTTTCAGTAGCCATTTTTACACCGTCAATAATTCCCTGTTCCAGATTTTCAACTTCCACATTACCTAACTTTACAAAGATTATAGGTAAACCTGTATCCTGACACATTGGAACATCATTTTGTTGTGCCAGTTCCAAATTTTTTAAAATTGATTTGATGTTCAAACGAGCTAATTCACTTTTTTCATTCTCATAAGCCTGATTCAATGCTTTAACAATATCTTCAGGTAAAACTATAGCAGCCTGTTTATAAATGTTACATACTGCTTCTGCAACTTGTTGTTGAGTAATCATAATATCATTTCCTAAAATAACTGTTCTAAAATAAAATATGTTAATACTAATATTAAATAATAGGCAAAAAAATGAGTTTAAATAAAATGTAAAAAATAGTGATTTAAAAAAGAAAGATGAAAAAGAGGAATAATTACATGATAGAATTATTCTGATAATCCAAGCTGTTTACTTTGACCATCAACAAATTCTTGAATTATGCCGATATGTTCTTCATCCAAGTGTCTGAATCTTTTTTGTACTTTTAAGTATTCTTCAACAGGTAATTTCTGACTAGGTTTTACTGTCACTTCAATTTGACCGTTTACTGCTTCATATAATACCCACATATGAGTATCTACAGCAAGTTTACCTAATTTAACTGTTTTTTCTGGAGAATAACCCCAACCTGTTGCACATGGTTGTAATACGTGTATGTATGCTGGACCTGGAATTTCAGATGCCTTTTTAACTTTTGCCATTAAATCTTGTGGATGAGAAATACATGCTGTTGCTACATATGGTACTCCATGAGCTACCATAATTGCTGCCATGTTTTTCTTAAATTTATCTTCACCGAAACTTTCTTTTCCTGCAGGTGTAGTGGTTGTACTTGCTCCAAATGGAGTTGAACTACTTCTTTGGATACCTGTGTTCATGTATGCTTCGTTATCGTAACATATGTAGATTATGTTTTGTCCTCTTTCCATAGCACCAGATAATGATTGCATACCAATATCGGTTGTACCACCATCTCCACCAAATACTACAATATTTGTGTCTTCTATTCCCTGTGCTTTAAGAGCTCCTTCCACACCACTAGCTACAGCTGATGCATTTTCAAATGCAACATGTATCCATGGAATTTCCCATGCAGTTTCCGGATAAGGTGTGGTGATTACTTCAAGACATCCTGTTGCAGATACTGCAATAGTGTTTTCACCTAAAGCTTTTAGTGCTAATCTTGCAGCAATTGTTGCTCCACATCCTGCACAAGCCCTGTGTCCTGGTGCTAAGTATTCTTTTTCGTCGACTCCTTTCATTTTAATCTACTCCCTTAATCCTATCCATTCTACATCATTTGTAGGGTTTTCTGTTTTTTCAATGATTTCTTCGATATGGTCTGGTGTTATGTCACGTCCACCTAAACCTATTACAAAACCGTATGATTCATTATCTACTGAAGATCTTACGTCTGCGAATAATGCTCCACCTACTGAGAATGAAATATTCTTATCTATTACAGCTAATTTAGCGTCTTTTACTGCTTCTTTAAGTGCTTCTTTTGGGAATGGTCTGTATGATCTAACTCTTACTAAACCTACTTTCTTACCTGCTTCTCTTTGTTCATCAATTACATCTTTAATTGTTCCACAGATAGAACCCATAGCAATTAAGATTATTTCTGCATCATCAGATTTATATTCTTCAATCAATCCATAGTAACGACCGAATTTATCTCCGTATTCTTTACCTACTTCTTCAATTAATTCTTTTGATGCGTTGATTGCTTTTTCTAAATCATATCTGATTTCAAGGTAGTGTGCAGGGTCTGCTAATGTTCCTAAACTCATAGGGTCATCTGTTCTTAAATATGCATTTACTGGTGTAAATGGTGGTAAGAACTCATTTGCTTCTTCTTGACTGATTAATTCTACAGGATCAACTGTGTGTGTTAATATAAATCCGTCTACACATACCATTACAGGAACACATATTTCTGGGTTTTCTGCAATTTTATATGCTTGTAAAATTGTATCAAATGCTTCTTGACCTGTTTCACAGAATAATTGTATCCATCCGGAATCTCTTTCAGATATTGAATCTTGCTGATCGTTCCATATATTAATTGGTGCTGATAAAGCACGGTTTGCATTTGCCATTACAATTGGTAATCTCATACCTGCTGCTGCAAATACAGGTTCATGCATGTATGCTAAACCTTGACTTGAAGTTGCTGTGAATACTCTCACACCTGCCCCTGATGCACCTATTGCTGCACTCATTGCACTATGTTCTGATTCCACTCTGATATATTGAGAGTCTAAATCACCATCTGCAACGTAATCTGCTAACTTTTCAGATATTTTTGTTTGTGGTGTAATCGGATATACAGGAATAACGCTTGGTCTTGCAAGTTTTACTGCTTCAGATATTGCTTCTGCTGATGATATAACTTTTACTACCATTATTCTCTCTCCATTGTAATTGCTTTTACTGGACATTCTTCTGCACAAATTCCACAACCTTTACAGTAGTCATAGTCAGGATCATATTCTAAAGAAATACATCCGTCTGGGCAGTATAAATAACAGAGTCCACATCCTATACATTTTTCTTTATCTGCAACTGGTTTGAATGTCCTCCAACTACCAGTTTTATTTTTCCTAGTACTTCCAGGATCTTTTACAGCGGCTCCTATTGATTTCATATTTTCACCATTCTCCTTAATTATTCTACATTCTGTTCATAGATATATTCAGTAGCTTTTACGTTTGATTCTGCCACTGGTCCTTTGAAAGTTGATTTTATTGTAGTTAATAATGAATCAATAGATACTACTCCAGTTTTTGCTGATAAGTAACCTAACATAATTGTGTTAACTATGTTTCTTCCTATGTTATCTAATGCTATTTGAGTTGCATCTACAGTATAAGTTTCAATATTTTTCTCTTCAAGAGAAGGAATAGTTTCTCTTGGAGTGTTTATTAAAACTGCTCCATCATCTTGTAAACCAGAAGTTAAATTAACTACGTTAGCTAATGTTTCATCCAATACGACAACATATTTTGGTTCGTAAATTTGATATCTTCTTCTGATTGGTTCTTCACTAATTCTAGTGAATGCTGTTACTGGTGCTCCTCTTCTTTCAACACCAAAAGATGGGAAAGCTTGAGTGTATTTATCCTCTTCAAAAACTGCTTTTGCTAAAATTTCAGCAGCTGTTACAGCTCCTTGACCTCCCCTTCCGTGAAATCTTATTTCAATCATTGAGAAATTCCTCCAAATCATCTCATAATAGTTTTTTGCGAATAAAAATAGTATATCAAATCAATGTTTTTAACATTTAATTTTTCAAATATCCACACTATAATTAATCATGTTAAATCATTATGTTTCTTATTATATTTATAATTACGGTTAAATTTTAAAATATGTTTAATATTTTGATAATTAAATAATCAATATCAAATCAAAATATATTTTATTAAAAAATTATTAAAAAATTTTCAATTATTTGTTGTAAAATTGAAAATATTAATAAAATCGATTGATTATAATGTATACTTTTTAGAATATATAAAAATCAGGGCATGATAAATCGTTATAAATTATCATATGTTAACCATAAAATTACATTAATTTTAAAGAAAATATAGTAAATTAGAACAAAAAGAGGTGATAAAAATTAAAATTTTAATCATTACCGGATTACAAGCAAAAAACTTAATAATCAAAAATTTATCGGAATATGAAAAGCACGACATATACTTGAAAGTACTGCCTATGCCCATAGCAGCATTCATTACGCCAAAACTGATTATTTATCACCTCAAGGATAACAAAACAATAAAATCACTAAACACGGACAATACAACACCAATAAACAACATAGACATAATCCTAACTCCGGGACTAATGAGACAGGACACTGATGAAATACGTAAGGAACTTAACATAAATGCGTACAAAGGACCCAGCAATGCCGCCGATTTGAAAGTGACACTGGATATAATTGACGAAATAGAATTGTCCACAACCACTCCTGCAGACATATTAATACGTGACAAACAATACCAGGAAGCAATGAAACTCATCAAAGACTACCAAAGTCCTGAAAATACAAAAAAATTACTTCAAAAAGAGGGCAACTTTAAAATTCACAACTGCCCACTGGGTATTGATTTTCCCATGAGAGTTTTGGGGGAAATTGCAAACGCACCCCAATTAAGTGATGAAGAATTGCTGGCCAAAGTAGAGTATTATGTTAACTCTGGTGCAGATATGGTGGATATTGGTATGCATGCAAATGAAAACAATCCCGAAAAAGCATATCATATGATCAAGTTGGTTAAGGATAATTTCGATATCGGTTTAAGTATTGACACAATGAATACCAA
>SUTQ01000013.1:0-48170 GCA_015062805.1 Methanosphaera stadtmanae | reverse complement strand
GAAAAAGCATATCATATGATCAAGTTGGTTAAGGATAATTTCGATATCGGTTTAAGTATTGACACAATGAATACCAATGAGATTAAAGAAGGGTTAAAGGCAGGTGCTGATTTAATATTGAGTCTTGACCATGGTAATTATGAAAAGATTCTTAATTACATTAAAAAGTATGATGCCAAGGCAGTTATCATTCCAACAAACTACAATAATAATTACATTCCAGAAACTGCAACGGAAAAAGTGGAATCTCTTGAGAAACTTACAAAGAAATGTAAATGTGTGACAACAATAGCAGACCCACTTCTTGATCCGATCAACAGCCCTTCACTCACAGAATCAATATGTGCATGTAAACTGTTCAGAGAAAGAAATCCAAACCAAGCAATGTTCTTCGGTATAGGTAATGTATCAGAATTACTGGATGCGGACAGTAATGGAGTTCATGCAGTACTAAGTGGTATTGCAATGGAAACAAATGCCAACATATTGTTTACACCGGAAAGTAGTTTAAAAACAAAAAATAGTATTAAAGAACTGAAAACTGCATCTGACATGATGTTCATATCCAGGATAAAGGAAACAATTCCAAAAAATTTAGGCATAACGCTGGTAAACTACAAAGACCAATTCAAAAAAGATGACATAAAAATTGATACAAGTAACATTCCACACATACATGCAGTAGCTGATGGAAAATTCGTTCCCGACTTGAAGGGCAGCTTTAAAATTGTTGTTGAAGACAACATGATCAGAGCAATATTATACAAGGATTATGAATTGAACTGTGTGATAGAAGGAACAACTGCCCGAGCAATATATGAAGAAATATTAAGAAGAGACTTAATTAGTAGAATGGAACATTCGGCATATTTAGGTATGGAACTTGAAAAGGCAGAAATTGCTTTAAAACTAGATAAAAAATATATTCAAGATTTTCCAATATTTTAATATACGGAATTATTTTTAGGAGAAATAAAATTTGACAGGTAATGTTTGTACACAATGTGGATACGACCACGTGGTTATACACAGAAAACATAACGGACAGAGGTTATGTAGTTCTTGTTTCAGAAAGTCCATTGAGCAGAAAGTACTGAAAACCATAAAAAAACAAAAGTTAATCACCAAAGGAGATAAGGTCTTAGTTGGCCTCTCCGGTGGAAAGGATAGTGTTGCTTTATTAAAGATATTGAACATCCTTAAGGAAAAAAACATCATAGAGCTGGAAGCCGTCACTATCGATGAGGGAATATCAGGTTACCGGGAAGAAGGTGTCAGAATAGCAAAGGATGTGGCAAAGGAACTTGATATTAAGCACCACATCATATCGTTCCGGGATAAATATTCATTTACCATAGACAAGATTATGGAAGCTGAATCAAAGGAAGAACATCCACAACATGCCTGCACGTATTGTGGAGTTTTCAGAAGACAGATATTCAATCAGACCGCAAGAGATATAAAAGCTACAAAACTCGCCACTGGACACAATCTTGATGATGAAACACAAAGTATATTGATGAACTACCTGGAAGGAAACATTAACAATATGGTTAGGATTGGATACAAAACGGAATCTCGTGATGAAAGATTTACTCAAAAAATTAAGCCCTTACGGGAGATTCCTGAAAAAGAAATTGGTTTGTACGTATTGGAAAGTGGTTTTGAAGTACACTTTGATGGATGTCCATATGCTCATGAATCATTTAGAATGGAAATAGGTGATTTTTTACGGGAAGCCACCTTGAAACATCCGACTATCATGTATTCAACATTAAATGGTTTTGAAAAAATAAAACCTGCCATCAAAAAGGATTACATGGAAAATCATACAGGAAAACCAAACAAGACCTGTGTTAAATGTGGTGAACCCTCATCACAGGACATTTGTAAATCTTGCAACTTCCTTGAAAAAATTCATAAAAAACTAGAGTAGGTGAAAAGATGAGTATAAAATTAATAAACAAAGATTATGTTAAAGAAATTGACTTTGAAGAGAACACTACAATTGAAGAGTTATTGAAAAAAGAAGAAATCCCTATTGAAACAGTTGTTATAAAGCAAAATGGGGAAACAGTTACAGAAGATGAAATTATAAATGATAATGATGAAATTGAAGTAATTAAAGTTATTTATGGTGGATAATATTATTTTATCCATTTAATACTTCATTTAAATCAGTTAAAAACCTGTCTATATGTTCCTTTTTGACATGAGGCATAAGCACCAATCTTACAACATGAGGACGTTGTGCGACAGAAACTCTCCACCCATAATCATATAATTCTTGTTTTAGAATATCCGCACTCTTGTTGTTGGACGTGAAAGATATCAAATTTAATTCAGGTTTGCATGTTACCGTAACATTTTTCATAAGATTTAATTTCTTATAAGTGTATTCTGTTAGTTCAATTGCATTTTTAACTATTTTTCGATAACCTTCCATTCCATAATAGTTCAATAAAGTCCATGTAGCTGCAGTCGCTGCACCTGTACGGGTACCTACAATGGTTGTCTGCTTATTTTTTGACAGATATGGTGTTTTGACTGCCAATTTTTCAAGATGTTCTGCATGTCTAAACAAAATGCCTCCCGCAGGTACTGGTGCAAGTCCCATTTTATGAGGATCTATGGTCATGGAAGACACACCTTTACACTTGAAGTCAAAGTTTAAATCACCTTTGTGTTCATCATCCAGGAAGGGTATGACAAAACCACCGAATGCTGCATCAATGTGTAGATAAATGTCATGTGAATAGGCTATTTCTGAAATTTTTTCAATATCGTCAATCAATCCCAATTCAGTAGTTCCTGCTATTGCAACAATAGCCATCGTATTTTCCGTGATTAAATCTTCTATTTTTGAGACGTCCATCTTATAATTTTCATCCAATGGAACAACTTTTGCTTCCAGTGATAACATGGAAATAATTTTTTTAAAAGAAAAATGTGCCGATTCAGGTAAAATTATCTCAGGAACGCCCTCATGTTTTTCCTGAAACAAATATTTGGCAACGGCCATAGCCATTATATTAGCTTCAGTTCCTCCAGTAACAAGATGTCCTGATGCATTTTCAAGATGTAACAAGTGTCCCAACATTTCTATTACTTCAGATTCCATCAATGAAGTTCCGGGAAACAAACCAGGATCACCAAGGTTTGTTTCAATAAACATTTTATATGCTTCCATAGCAATTGGATCCGGTTTTGTGCACATTGAACTTAGTATTCTTCCGGATTCATAGGACATGTCCATATCTTGAAACTTTTTTAAATTTTCAAAAATGTCTTCTTTAGTCATTCTCTTATCTAACATCATCTAACCTATTCTAAAATAATTAATATAATTAAAAATTAATTCAAAAAAACAATTAAAATTATTTCTAAATTTATCATTTGATTAATACATTAATGATATAATAGTTGTTAAGATATATGTTAATTAAAGTTAAAATATTTTTAAAAAAGTTATAAAAAATAATGGGGGTGAAGAGTGTTAAATTTATTCATCGTCTAAAACTTTTCTAGCTGCATCAAGCATGATTTTTTTCTCAACTTTAGCAACTAATTTTCTGATTGTAGGTACTGCATCAGTATTTGCTGATATACTGCTAATTCCAGCTTCCACTAATTTTTCTACAATTTCTGGTTTACTTCCTGCTTGACCACAGATACTTGTAGTAACTCCAGCTTCATTACATTTTTTAATTACTCTCATAATTAATTTCATTACTGCTGGATGAGCTTCAGTATAATGTTTTGCTACTAACTCATTATTCCTGTCTAAAGCTAAGGTATATTGAGTTAAGTCATTTGTACCGAAACTTACGAAGTCAAGTCCTTCAGCTAAGAAATCTTCAATGATAATTGCTGAAGCAGGTGTTTCCACCATCATACCGAAGTCAACATCTACATGTGGAATTAAACCGACTGATCTTGCTATTTCTTTTGCTTCACGAAGTTCTGAAGGTTTGTGTAATAATGGTAACATTACACCAATGTTTGTGTAACCTTGTTCGTGTAATTTTTTAATTGCCTTGAATTCAGCTTTTAAAATATCCGGTTGATCAAGTTCTCTTTTGATTCCTCTCCAACCAAGCATTGGGTTTGCTTCATCAGGTTCGTTTTCTCCACCTTCGAGTGTTTTGAACTCATCGGTAGGTGCATCTAATGTTCTGTACCAAACCGTTTTTGGATAGAACACATCAACTACTTTAAGGATGTTGTCAACTAACACTTGAACAAGTTCATCTTCCCTACCTTCATCAATGAATTTGTAAGGTACGATTCCGGTTGCTAACATCATATGTTCTGTTCTGAGTAAACCTACTCCGTCTGCACCAGTTGCGTAAGCTTTTTTAGCAGCTTCTGCCATACTTACGTTAACTTTTACATCTGTAACTGTTACAATAGGTGCTGCTCCTGCTACAACTTGGGTTCCTTCAGATTCAGCATCGTCTTTGTCTCCACCGAAGTCACCTTCAAATACTAAACCTTTTTTACCATCAATGGTTACTTTTGAATTTTCTTGAAGAACTGTAGTTGCTTCACCTGTACCTGCTACACAAGGAATACCTAATTCCCTTGAAATAATAGCGGCGTGACAGGTTACTCCACCTTCATCGGTTACTATACCATTTGCTCTTTTCATTGCAGGAACCATATCAGGAGTTGTCATTGTTGTAACAAGAATATCTCCATCTAAGATTTTGTCGAGCTCATCAAGTTCCCTGATAATTTTTACAGTACCTGATACTAAACCCGGACTTGCACCTAATCCTCTTGTTAGGATAACTCTTTCATCTTCATCATCCAAGGATTCTGAATTTTTGGCTTCATCAATATTGTCAAGAGTTGTAATAGGTCTTGCTTGAAGCATGTATACTTTATCATTTTCAATACCCCATTCAGTATCCATTGGAGCACCGTAATGTTTTTGTATTCTTCTTCCAAGTTGTGTGAGTTGTTCTAAGTCACTGTCTGTGAGAACTCTTTTATCTTTCATATCATCAGGAACTTCAACTTGTTCTGTTGCACCGGTTTCAGGATTTTTGGTGAACATTGTTTTCTTAGTGTTTATTCTGTAAGATTTTACTTCATCGTTAGCTTTATCATAACGACAGGTATCTGGGGTAACTGTACCGGAAACTACTCCTTCTCCTAATCCCCATGCACCTTCAATAAGCATTTCTTCTTCACCAGTTGAAGGATCAACAGTAAACATTACTCCTGCTTTTTCAGAGTTTACCATTTGTTGTACAACTACTGCAATTAATACTTTGGAATGATCGAAATCATTTTCAGCACGGTAGAATATTGCTCTTGCTTCAAATAAGGAAGCCCAACACATTCTCACATTAGTTAATACATCTTCAATACCACTGATGTTTAAGTAAGTATCTTGCTGACCTGCAAAAGAAGCATCAGGTAAATCTTCTGCTGTAGCAGAGGATCTGATTGCAACTACAACATCGTCTATTTCAACATCCATACATAATTTATTGTAAGATTCAATAATTGCTGTTTGAATATCATCTGGAATATCCGTTGTAACAATTAAATTTTTTATGTCTTCAGAAACTTTTTGTAATTCTGGTGTATTGTTAATGTCTAATGATGCTAACATGTTGTTAATTTCATCAACAATACCTGTTTCTGTGATAAATTTTTGGTATGTTCCTGCTGTAATTACAAATCCTGGTGGTACAGGAATTCCTGCATTAGTAAGTTCACCAAGGTTTGCTCCTTTACCTCCAGCTATAGGTATATCATCCTTAGAAAGTTGTTTAAAAAATTCAACATAGTTCATTTATAACACTCTTCTTTATTTTTTATTCCATTATATGATTTTATTTTATTATCACTTTTAAAGGATTATAACCAATTATCAAAGGAAATTGATTGAAATGTGGTTATATATATTCCACTATTTATTCTATTATTAAATCCTTCCATGTTTAGTTATAGTATTTAATTAGAATTGAACAAGGTCGTGACCTTTGTCAACTACTAATCTACAGGATACTGGTAATTTCATTGCAGCTCTGTTCAATGCTACTTTTGCACTTTCGAAGTCTTTTACGTTAACATAAGCTGTAATAACTCTTTGGTTTTTACGTACTAAAGCTTCAGAACTTACTGCTTTACCGAATGCTCCTCTCATACCACTTTGTACCCTATCTGCACCTGCACCGGTTGCCATAGGATTTTCTCTTACGATGTGGTGAGGGTATACTCTAATTTTTAATCTGTAACCAAGTTTACCACATTGTCTTTGTAAATATCTGTTTGAAGCAATCCTTGCTGCTTCTAATGAGTTGTGAGTTAAATGAGTGTGATCTTTAACTGCTAATGATATTTCTAATGGGAAATCTTCTGATAAATTACCCATATCATATTGTACAATTTTTGATGCTGGTATTTTTCTAATATAATCTTTTCTTGTATATGGTCTTACCATTCTTATTCTCCTCCTAAATTCTAGTTTTTTTAAAAAAAAACTTTAAAATTGTTATAATAATACAATAAATAGTATATCTATTATAAAATCAATTTACATATAAACATGTAATCGAATATATTAATTTATGATTTGTTAATGATATTATATATAAATTCTGTTAATAAAAAAGTAAAAAATAAATCATACATCAATGGTAATAAAATTAAAAATCTTTAATTACCTAATCAAATAAAGTTCTATTTAAATATAAAAAACATATTCGGGTTTTTAAATGAAAATTAAAACTAAAATAACTTTTAACTATCTCAATAACAAATATGCAAAAATAGCGTATCAATCATTATATCCAGACAATGAAGGTTTTGTTGAATCATATGTTGAAAATGAAAAATTGATATGCATTATAGAAAATGAAAATATTTCTACAGTACTTAATACGATTGATGATTTGATTCAATGCGAAAAAATGATTGAAATGACTTCTGAAATCATTTAAAAAAAAAGATATAGGGTTTAACCCTATTGTACCTATTCTTCTTCTTCGTTTAAAACTTCAGGAATTTCTTCTTCTGCTTCTTCATCAGGAGTGTTATCTTCAAATTCATCAATGAATTGAACTTTTTCAATTTCTTCGATGTTTTCATAAGCTTCTCTTGCTACTCTGAATTTTGATAAAGTTACTTCTTGAGCAGTTCTTTGATCGAATCCTGCGATTAATCCTAAATTAATTTTTGCAACATCATCTTCAATGTCTATTTTTACATCATCTAAGTTTAAGTTAGGATTTCCATAGTATACTTCAATTAAACCTTTAATTTTTTCTTCATTATCGTCAATAGTTTCAACAATTTCTAAATCATAAACTATATCTTTTCCTGCTAATTCGTGGTTGAAGTCTACTCTTACTCTTCCACCATCAACAGTTCTTACAATTCCAGGATTACCTTCTAATGATATAGGCATACCTACAAATGGTTTAATGTTTTGTTTTTTGAATTCTTTCATTGGAATTAATTGAATTTTGGAAGGATCTCTTTTACCAAAAGCATCTTCACATGGAATTTCCACTGATTGTTTGTCTCCAACATCTAATTTTTGGATTTCTTCGTGTAATTTAGGAATTAATTGACTTGATCCAACAGCCAAAATCATTGGGTGGTAATCTTTTTCAGGGTTTTTGATACCTGCTTCTTCAGCTACATCTTCATATGTTGTATCGAAAACATCACCTGTTTCTTTAACTTTTCCTGTATAGTTTAATCTTATGAAAGCTTTATCATCTATTGCCATATTTTTCCATTATCTCCTATTAAATTATTTTGTAAATTATGTTCAAATTTCTTTAGAACGTCTTTATTTTTATATCCTAATATTCTGATTTTTTGTGGATAATTATTAATATATTTATGTACTTCATCCTTAAAAATACCTACTTCTAAAATACTCAAAATTCTTTGTTTTCTATGGGTACTGAAACCCATTGTAATATTATCCAATAAATCGTTTACATTATCAAAAGGCCTATTTTCCAGAATATTATCCACCGTTTGGGCATCTATTAAATTTAAGTTCATTAATTCTTCTTTAGAATATGAATTGACATTATTAAGTAATGTGGAATAAGCACGAGTATCATGCAATGGTGCATGATTTAATGAAATCTCCTCTTTTAATAAATCAATCGTTTCCTGAGGTAACATGTCTCCCAACTGATCTACATGACCATTTGAAACCAGTTCACGAATTTTAGTTCCGCTTACATTTTCCAAACGTGGAACAAAAATAAATTTATTTTTAAAATTAAAATTAATTTTTGTTAATGATTTAGCCAATGAAACAATTACATAATCATCATTATTTAATTTTCCTTCAAGAAGCACCTTTTTATCTTCCATAGAAACTATTTTATATGGTTTTGGTGCTACTCCTTTGCCTTCGTTAATGTAGTCAAGTATTTCCTTAAATTTGGGGTCATCTGTGATATATCCTCGAGGTATATAATCCGCATTCAAAGTTTTAAACATTAAGGATAAACACAGAGAATATTGGCCAGAACCCATAATACCCATAGGTGGACCTTCAACAGCAATATCTGCACCTAACTTAATAGCCAATTCCGCCCGTTTATGTCTAGTTAATATATAAGGTAATCCCCTACCATTACGTTCAAACAAACCGGGAATAACAGCTACAAACAAAGCTTCAGGATGTAAACGTTTTGCTTCCTGCATACAAAATAAATGTCCATTATGTAAAGGAGAATATTCCGTAAAATCCGCGATTACTGGAGTTTCATTAGCGGTATTGATAATTTTCAGAGAATTCAATTTATTGTCCTCATGAAATTGTTTCTTATCTTCCTTAATTATAGACTCGACAAAAGTATCCATTTGCATAAAAAACCAACTTAAAAATTTTTAAAAGATATATAAAAATTTGTTACATATATTATTAATAAGTAAAGATTTTTACAACCAATTTATAAGATGAAGGTGAAAATAATGGGAGATTTAATATTAAAAAATTGTAAAACAATTGAAAACAAAATTGTGAACATCATTATAAAGGATGGAATAATTGAAGACATAAAAAAAGAAATACTGCCTTCCGATAAAACTACTGATAAAATTGTAGACCTCAAAGAGAAAATTATAATTCCCGGATTAATAGATCCCCATGTACACCTTAGAGATCCAGGATTAACCCATAAGGAAGATTGGGAAAGTGGTAGTAAAGCAGCAGCACATGGTGGTTACACAACAATAATTGACATGCCAAACACAATTCCACAAACAGATACTGTCAAAGCATTTAAAGAGAAAAAAGAAATAGCAAGCAAAAAATCATGTGTTGATTTTGCATTACATGCAGGCGTAAAAACTAAAGAAGACGTTGATAAAATATTAAAAGAAAAGCCTGCTGCATACAAAATATTTATGGATTTACATGAAAACGAGGAACTATATCAAATGTTTGAATATGTTTCCAAAACAAACAAACCATTATGTCTACACTGCGAAGATAAAAACCTGGTGGATTACAACATTAAAACACTAAGCAGCAATCCAGAAAATGATTCAAAAACAACCACTTATAGTTATGCAAGAAGTGCATTGGCAGAACTAATAGCTGTTAATAGGGCAATAGAATATTCAAAAAAATTAGATTTACAGATACATCTATGTCACATCAGTACCAGACAAACATTGGAGTTAATTCATGAAGCAAGAACAAGTACAAACATTACTATAGAAGCAACACCACACCATTTGTTCCTGGACAACTCCACTTATAACACATATGGAATAAAGGCCAAAACCAACCCACCACTCCGTGATAAAAACTACAACATTACATTAGATTACCTAAATGAATTTGATTCAATAGGAACAGATCATGCACCACATACTTTGGAAGAAAAACAGAAAAACACTTGGACAAGTGCTGCTGGAATTCCGGGTTTGGAAGTTACATTGCCCCTGTTATTAACAGAAGTGAATAAAAATAATATCACACTGGATGAAGTAGTTAGATTAACCAGTCACAATCCTTCAAAAATATTTAAAATTCCAAATAAAGGACTTATTGAAAAAGGATATGATGCAGACATTACAGTATTGGATATGAAAAAAGAAGGCAAAATTAATGTAGATGAGTGGTTTACTCAAGCAAAATACACTCCTTTTGAAAACAGAGAATACCTGGGTTGTAATGTAATGACTATTAACAGAGGAAATATTGTCTCTGAAGAAAATGAAGTATGTAAAAATGAAGGTAAATACGTTTACTAACTAATCTCCCCACTTTTTTTAATAAAAAAATATTTGACACAACTCATCCTGCAAATAAACTAGAAAAATTTTGAATTATGAATGCGGTCATAGATTAGCGTTTTTTAGAATTTTAACTTAAACTTAATTTTAACTTGTTATGATTAAATACTTTTTTTAACAGTAAAATAGAAAAATAGTCCTTATTATAACAATATCCATTAATCATGAAAAATTAATTTTAAAGAGATGCCGTACATAAATTTAACATACCTAAAATAAGCTTGTTTTAAAATGAAATTAATTAAATTGTATAAAAAAAGTTTTTAATAAGGAAAATAGCTTAAGAGTAGTCGTTTTCAAGTAAGTACAAAATTCCTTAACTATTTCCAGTAAAAGTATAATAATAGTTTGAATAACGGGAAGTATGCAGGTCGTACCTCATCTACGATTGTAATATGGGCCGTACCTTGCTATTCCACCTATTAACTATTATTGAATATATTTCAATACTTAAAGTTTACTTGGAAAACTCCAATACTATATATATTCCTTGTTATATATAAATGTACTCTTATTTTCCTTATAATTTAACCCATCTATAAAGCTGGGTTGATTAAGTCACGTTCTCCGCTAGGCATGAATTCTCTGATTGCACCTTTTGCAATACATTTTCTTGGGTGAGCCCAATCGAAGAGTAAGTTGTTATCTGCAAATGCTACTTTGATTAATGGGTTAAGTGCAAATGCGTCTCCTCTTGCTGCGTGAGGTGCTTGAGCAATACCTGCGTATTCAGGTTGGTGACCTACGTTCATTGCGTAGTTAGGATAGTTAGGACCTCTTAATTCGTGGATAAGACCTTCGTCACTTCTTACGGATAAGGAGTTAGAAGAACCACATTGATCTTGTAAGTCGTAACCGTAGAATCCTAATCTGCTGTGACCTTCTTTGTGTAATAATTGACTTAAGTACCATCCGTTTACACCTGCGTTAGAGTTAGCAGTTGCGAATGCTACTGAACAACCTGCACCTGCTGCAGCTACACAAGCTCTTTGTGATCCACCGAAGTGGTCTTCGAGTGCTGCTGGTACTTCGTATTGTTCTAATGCGTATAAAGTTACTTCACTTGCAATGTCTCTTACTACATCGGTTGTAGCTTCAGCTTGACATAATCCACCATAGTTTTTCTCTACGTAGTCTTTACCGTAGTAAATGAAGTCGTCTAAGATTTCGTCAGTGTATGCTGCGGTAGCATATTGAGTGAATCCTACACCACCAGACATGTATGAACCTAACCATACTTGGTCGTATAATGGGGATGCTCCACCGATTACTTCTAAAGTTATTTCTGCTGGGTCGTCAGATACTCTGCTGGTTTGTACCATATCAGAGAATGCACCGAAGGTTACTCCTCCAGGTTCGTTAGGACCTCTTGCTCTTCTTGCTGGCATTGCACTAGCCATGGAAATTACGTCTGCGTGTTTTGCTGCGTATGAGAAATCAGCAATAGCTGCTTCCCCTGCACATAATTTGTATGCAGAGATGAAACTCATACCGATTTGCATAGCAGACCATCTTGAGGTGGTACCACCGTCACAAGCACGTACTACTAAAGTAGGTACTCTTGATACTTGGTAAGTTTTTTTACCAATGTATTTTTTGAGTTGTTCTGCTTGTTCTTCTGGGAACTCTTTGTTGATGTCGATTACGAATCTTTGATCTAATTGATCTACTAAATCATCGTCACCAGAGAAGATTTTTGCGTAGGAATCTACTACTAATCCAGGGTCTACTTCTACCATGTGTTCTTGTACAACTGCTCCTCCAGGGAGTGCGTGGTTGATTGTTTCTAAGTACTCGTTGATTGTTTCAGGAGTTACTTCTACACCTAACCTTTGTTCAAGTACGCCGTGAGCTGTATCCATACCTACGATAATTGTTCTTTTAATATCGTCTACTAATTGTTGGATAGCTGAGTTGTTACAGAAGTGAAGGTCGTCCCCTTCTACGTAAGTGTCAGTACCAGATACTTGGTATGCCATTAATTTTCTTTGTCCGAGAGGTACCCCGATATCTGGGTTGTAGAATGGTAATCCTCCACGAGCTTCCATAGCTTTTTCAGCTTGTTCATTAAATTCTCTTTTTCTTGCGGATTGTTCCCATCCACCGTAGCAGTAATATTTAGTTTTTTGTTCTTCAGGGTCTTCGTCGAATTTTTCTTGTAAAGCCTTTAAGAATAATTTTTTCTCATCTACCATTAGTTACCACCTAATTTACTTTGTAAATCGTCGTTGAATACTTCTAAACCATATCCACCAGCAGTTCTTGCGAAGTGTACTTCTTCTACTACTTTGATTACTTCAGGGTCATCTCTTAAACTTACATTGTCATATCTGTAAATTGTAGTGATTTCTTTAAGTTTATCTTCTGGTAATGGTTCTCCTACTGAAATAGGTTCGTCAAGTTCTACACCTACTTGGTCTTTTACGTATTTTACTACTCCTTCTTCTTCATCAAATACGTATCTTTGTAATGCGTCGAACATTAAACCATTTTCATCGAGTCTTAATGAGTGACCGTGTACGGTTGCCCCTCTTAATCCTGTTTTAGCAGGGTCGAAGAATTCGGATTCAATTAATAATTTGGAAGTTTCTTCTAAGTCAGATTCTCTCATTTCAACTACTTGTCTTCCTGAAAGTGTACCTGTATCTACTCCTCTAAATCTTCTCATGTATGATCTAGCTCTGTCGTAAGGTTGAGCTGGTGCGTTATACATGGAATCTGCGAATTGTACGTATCTAATACGAATTCCTTTTTTAGCTCCGTCGATAGGTTCTACGAAGTCTTTCATGTCATCTGCTTCAAAGTCCATTTCGTCGAGAGGTGGGTGTACTGTTTTGTAACCTTCCCCTGGATTTCTGTGACTTAAAAGTTTTACTATATCGTCATCTGCAATACTTCTTAGTATTTCGAGTTCATAATCTGGGTTTGAGTGTTTTCTACGGTTTTCCGCAATTTTACTTTCCCCAGGATAAAATTGTACGTCATATGCCATTTACAATCACCTGATATATCTTACAGTTTCTGATGATTTTGCATTTGGATCAACTAATCCAATAAGTCTTGAATCAATTTTTTCTTCAAATCCATCCCCATATTTCATATAATCTGAAACTGAAGTTTGATTTTTAGTGAATACACCTACTTTAATATCGTAACCAAAGCTTAATGTATCATTCAAAATTTGATCAACTTGTTCTACAAAATCTTCGAGATTGTCTAATTGGACTGTTAAAATAATTTCTCCAACAGATACACGTAGTGGAACATCATTTCCCTTAATATTTATAGTTTTACGATCCGTGTGGTTAACAGGCAATCCTTTTGCAGGGCCAAAGTTAACTACTGTCGGTAATGATTCACCATTAATTAAAACTCTTAAAACACCATCCAATACCAAAACCTGATTCAAAATTGTTTCGGTGGTTGTAGGTTTTAAAATTCTATGTGGGAAAATTTTTACATCGGTTGCTTTTATTATATTTTGCTTTTGTTCTTCTACTTCTGTTGACATAATTTAACATCCTATAATTAGAGTGAATCTTTTACTTGACAAGCTCCTTCAGCTACATATTTAACTGGTTCTCTTAAATTGTCTACGTTACCATATACTTCTCCAACTAATGCTGATGTAGCTTCTACAGAGAACATCTGAGTACCTGCATCTAATGACATAGCTGCTGTGTTACATGGAATTGCGTATCCTTTACTGTGTCTGGTTACTACGTGGTTACCGTTGAAAACACCAGGTCCTCCTCCACCGTAAATACCGTGTGAGAAGAAACTCATACCTACACCAGTACCCATTACTCTACCAAAGTCTACACCAGGTAAACCTGCTTCATATTCTAAAATATCGTTGAAGTAAAGAATAGAAGATGCGATACCTTGTGCTGCTCTTGCTGCACCTACGTTTACAATTACAGATGCTACGAGACCTGCTGCTGCATATGCGTTCCATAATGCCCAGTCAACTGGTTCGTATAATTTGTATCCGGAAGGTAATGTTTCTTTTACTTTGATTACTCCATCGTCTAATGCTCTTGATAATAATGCTACAACAACATCTCCGAGAGTACCTTTACCGTTTTCTTTTACTAAATCGTAAACTAAGTTGTTTGCGTTTAATCCTTGGAATGCTAAACCTAATAAGTGGCTTCTTTCGAATGCACCTATTGCGTCACCCATTTCAAAGGTAGCTGTTTGTTCTAAGATAGAAGATAAAGCTACTGCGTTAAGAGTGTTTTTCTTAGTAATTGCAACTACGTGGTTTGCTCCAATGTTTCTTAAACTGTAACCTAAACCTTCAAGGTGAGTTGTTTGACCTAATAAAGTAGTTAATGCTCCACCTAATTGTACGTTGTGTGGGTATCCACCCATAGCAGCAGTTTTAATTTCTGATGCTTGGTATTTGTTAATATCGAATGTGTCGATAATAGCTTGGATTAAAGCTGATCCAGTTGCTAATGGTGCAACAGAGTAGTCTCCAGCAACACTTAATCTTTCTGAAGGTAATTGAACTAAAATTTGTTTTCCACCGTTTAATAATTCTAAGTTGAAATCATCATCACAGTTTACTCTTAACATTTTAGTCATTTTGTCAGCTATAGCGTCAGCGTTGTCTACAATAGCTAATTCTAATTCTCTACCTGGAATAAAGTTAGCTTTTCCACCGTATGCTCCGCTTGCTAAAGATTTTTCTATTCCTGCAAGGTTTACAGCAACAGAACGCTTAATTTCTTGTATAATATTTTTAATTGTAGGGTTTACTACTGGACTAATTGCTTCTAGAGGTACTTGTTCTTCTAAAAGTTTTCCATCTACCCCATATAAATCTATTTTGTCTTCATATGTTGGCATTTATATGTACACCTCTTAAAATAGTATATTCATTAAGAAATGAAATTATCATATTCATTCCGGGTTATAAATTCCTTATTCTTGATTTCCACATTACTATTTATGTTATATTCATCAATTATTTAGTTGGTAAAAACATTGAGGAATCATTAAATAGTAATACGTGTTTTTATAATTGCTAAAGTGAAAAAAAATTCAGTAAAATACTTAAATAAGAAAAAATATACTCCTCCAACTTTCTAAAATACATTTCCATAATTGTGTTCAAATATTTATACAAAAAAACATACCTAAAAGTTCAGGATATACTTTAACGATTTAAAGTATTGTTAGAGTAATACAAAGATAAACATTTTTATAGAATATTTTGTATTATTTTGTATTTGTAATAAATATTCTTACAATTGAAATATATAATAAAATAAACATATAAATGTTTTCAATTTTTGAAGAAAAAAAGTAAAGCAAATATAGAAATATTATAGATTTTTCAAGAATTCAATTAATATAATCTTAATGATTTTAATAGAACTATTAATTTCATAAATTATTGATAAAAATAAAAAAAAATAATAGCATGTTTTGGTAATGATGGGGAAGTTCATGATAAAAAAAAATATTGATGACATTTTAAGAAACGAAATAACATTAAATGATGGAGAGTACTTGTTTAACTTAAAAAAGAAAGAAGAACTTGAAAAACTTTTCGAGTATTCTGAAGAGATTCACAAGAAAAATTTTGATAATGTGGAATATGAATGTAACATTTATTATCCGACAATTTATCAAATTGAGGATAACTGTCCCACTTGTGGATACAGAACAAAAGAGTCTAGACGAAAATATACTGAAGACTTTATTGTTAAAAGCATTGAATACAAATTGGATGATCTTGATGAGTATCCCATTTCTGGAATAAACTGTTACAATAAGGATATATCCGGTATTCGTGAACTGAAACTTATTTTAAATGTCTTGGAAAAATATGAGGATTTTAATATTAATGTTAAGGTCTCGAATTTTGAACATATAAAACATTTGAAAAATTATTCTCTTAATTCAATAATATTTCAAAGTTCCAATAACAAACCACTTGCATTTAATAAAATATGTGATGAAAATTTGACCATGATTGAAGATGAAACTATTAAATTTATTAAAGATGATTTAGGTTTAAAAGTTACATATGAATTTTTGATAAATTATGGTGAATGTTATGATGATATTCTTGGTAAAATTAAAGAACTTGAAAAATATGATGTTGACTACATTGAACTTGTAGGTTATGATCCATTCATAGATAGTCCAGAGGAGTATAATCCACAGTATACCAGAGAATATATACTGAAAATAATTTCATTGCTTAGAATACTGTTTCCCAAAAAGGAAATTAAAATACAATATGCAACAAACAATAACAATTATTTGAAAAACTATAAAAAAATAGGCATAAACACCATCACCGGCATATACACTAAACATCTAAACAGCAATTTAGAAAATACTCATATCCTTAAACAATAACTTTAAAAACGTGAATAATTAAAAATAGAACTTTTTTTCCAATAAAAAAAAGCATAGATATCATTAGTTAAGGATTAATCCTTATACTATGACTCTATGTTCCGAAAGTATTATTTTAGTCATACGTTAAGACTTGATAAACCAATAATACTGTTTAACAATCTATTAAAAAAATGAATTGAAGAAGAACTTCAACTCATATGATTTCTTCATAAGAAGAATGTACTTATTTTAGTTTACTTAGATTTTTTTTACTAAGTTACCCATGTGATCGTATACTTCTACGGTAGATAATCTCATTTGAGTATCTAATTGGTGAGTAGCACAGGATAAACAAGGGTCGTATGCACGGATAACCATTTCCATTAAGTTGAAGATTTTGTCATCTACTTCTACACCAGGTTTGATGTATGTGTTTGCAACTTGTTGGATACCCATTTCCATTGCAGGGTTGTTTTGTACTGTAGCAACAATAATGTTTGCTTCAGTTACTAAACCGTTTTCATCGGTTTTGTAGTGGTGAGTTAATGTTCCTCTTGATGCTTCAACAATACCTACACCTTCACCAGTGATTTGGCTTCTGTCGATAGCTCCAGGACGTTTTTCACCGCTTAAGTCACCTTCAAGACCGTCAACTGCTAATTCAGCTGCTGCAACTAATTCGATAAGTCTTGCAGGATGGAATAATAATGTTTCTTGAGGACATTGACCAAAGGTTGCTCTGAAATCGTTTAATAATTCTTGAGCTTTTGGTGCTGCATCAGGCATTTTTTTACATGCGTTTAATCTGGATAATGGTGCTACTCTGTATACACCTTCAGGGTATCCGATATCTTTGATGTAAGGGAATTTTAACCAGGAGTATGGTTTTACGCCTTCTGCCATGTAGTCGGTGTAATCTTGTGGTGCAAATTCAGCATATTCTTTACCTTCTTTGTCAACCATTCTTACGTTACCGTTGTACATATCCCAACTACCATCTTGTTTATCTACTAAACCACAGTGGTAGGTGCTTACGTAACCTAATGTTTTGATTAAGTCTAAGTTTTCTTCAAAGATAGGTTGTGCTGCTTCCCAGGTGTCCATGGAAAGTTCTAAACATCTTTTTGCTTTTTCTAAGTCTTCAGCTTGTACTTCATCACTTAATTCAGTGGTAATTCCACCAGGAGTGTTGGATACTTGGTGAATAGGTCTTCCACCGATTGTGGTGATGATATCTTGTGCGTGTCTTCTTAATTCTAATGCTTTTCCTGCTAATTCAGGGTAATCTTTAATGATTTGGAAGACGTTTCTGGTTTTTCTATCTTTTCCACCGATAAAGTCAGGTGCACTTAAGAAGTAGAAACTTAATGTGTGAGAGTGAATAACTGATGCCCAGTTCATGATTTCTCTCATTTTGTATGCTGTTGGAAGTATTTCATCGTCGTTGTAACCGAATACTTGGTCACATGCTTTAGCTGCAGCTAAGTGGTGTTGTACATCACAAATACCACAGATTCTAGGTACGATTCTTGGTACTTCTTCGATTGGTCTTCCTTGTAAGAATTTTTCAAATCCTCTGAATTCCATTACGTGTAATTTAGTATCTTTTACGTTTCCTTCTTCATCGAGGTCTACGGTAATTTTTGCGTGACCTTCAATTCTTGTTACAGGTTCTAATGTTAATTCTACCATTTATTTTAGCCTCCTACAATTAATCTCTTAGTTTTAATGGGATTAAAGCTGCTGGTAATGTGTAAGTATAGAAAGTTCCTACAATATCTTCTATTTGGTTTGCAACTTCTTCAGGATCAATTTCTTTATCGTTTTCTACACCGAAGTCAGAACCGATAGCACTGATCATTTTTGCTCCTGCATCTAATACTTTGTCTGTAGGACCGTAACATCCTCTACATGGAGTGTCTACAGAAGGACATTGTGCTCCACATAATGGTCTTGTTGCAGGACCTAAACAAATTACACCTTGAGGTACTAAACATAAGTCTTTGTCGGTTGGTCCAACTTCCCAAGGTCTTTTGATTGTATCCATTGCCATACCCGTAGGTGGTTTTTCTCTTTCACAAACATCACATAAGTTGTTATCAGGAATTTCTGGAGCTTCTCCTTTAACTAATGCAATAAGTACTTGTGCGATTACATCTGATTTTGGTGGACAACCAGGTAATGCTGCATCCACTTTAATTACGTCAGATAATGGTCTTACTCTGCTTTCTAAGTGAGGTACAGATTCGTTAGGAATAATTCCTTCTGGGTTAACGGTTGAGCATGAGTTAATGTATGCTTCGGTTGTTAATTCGTCGTTGGTGTGTAAGTTTCCAAGTCCAGGAATTCCACCGAATTCTGCACATGAACCATAAGCTACAACGAAATCAGCTTTTTCTCTTAATACTTCAGCTAATTCTTTGTTTTCATCGTTACGAATTCCACCTTCAATTAATATAATGTCCATTTCTGGAATTTCATCATATTTTGTATCCATAAGTACAGGACTGAATTCGAATTCTGCTACTTCTAATACATCTAATAATAATTCGTGTAAATCTGTAAATGCAATGTGACATCCAGAACATCCACCGAGCCACATAGTTCCTATTCTTTTTTTGTCTGCCATGTACTTATTCCCCCTCTGCTAATTGTGCTTTAAGTGGTGAAGGACCTAATTCTTGAATTTCTGCAGTTACTCTTCTAATAGTACTTGCGAATTTTTCTCCTTCAGAAGCTGAAATCCAATCGTGTTGAACTCTTTGTTTTTCAATTCCAAGTTCATCTAATAATCTGTAGATTAATCTCATTCTTCTATCGAATTTGTAGTTTCCTGCATCGTAGTGGCAGTCTCCCATGTGACATCCACCGATGAATACTCCATCTGCTCCTTCTCTTAAAGCTTTGAGTATAAATTGAGGTTCAATTCTTCCAGAGCACATTACTCTGATCATTCTTATGTTAGGTGGGTATTGCATTCTTGATGTTCCTGCAGTATCTGCTCCACCGTAACAGCACCAGTTACAACTGAAAACGATTATCTTAATATCGTCGTTAGCCATTATTTTTCCTCCTATTATAAAAACATGATTATTTAACTATATAATAACCATTTTAAAATTTTAAATGCTTTACATTTAAATTTACTAATTTAAACACGTGTTGTACTAATGTACATTGTACAATTAACTAAAATAATGTACAATATTATATCACTTTAACTATTATTATAAAGGTTATTTTATAGAAAAAACCGTTAAGTTTAAATATAATGAATGAAATTTTTAACATTTTTAGGAAAAAATACATAAAAGAATAAAATTGAAAAAGCGCTTATAACTAAGAATTCATAGAATAATGAATTTTAAAAATTATTTCAAAATAATGTATTTTTTCAAATAAAGAAAAAATTTTAGGTAAACCTAAATAAAATATCATGATTTAACATGACATAGAAAAATTCACCAGACAAGATATTTATTTATTATAATATCATTAACAGTGTTATATCTGATAATTACATAACATATAAAAATATTATAGGATATATAATAATATATAATTAATTAATAAAAAGATAGAATGGATTTTTATATAAATAAATTTAATATAAATTTCAAATTTGGTGATTAAATGCTACTTGAGATATCTGATTTAGAAGTAGAAGTAGAAGGAAAAAAAATACTCAATGGTGTTAATTTAAATATCAATGAAGGTGAAACCCACGTACTGTTAGGGCCTAATGGTGCTGGAAAAAGTACATTGTTTATGACTATATTAGGATTCCCAAATTACAAAGTAACAAAAGGGAAAATAATATACAAAGGTCAAGACATTACTGAATTAGAAACTCATGAAAGAATTGCTTTAGGTTTAGGAGTTACATTCCAAAATCCACCAGCAATTAGAGGAGTAAAACTTAAAGATTTGCTTAAAATCGTTGACAAAAATCACGAATATAAAAGTGATGATGAATTAAATGAAGATGTAGTAAACTTAGGTGAAAGATTAAAATTAAACGAAAGTTTCTTAGAACGTGATGTTAACTTAGGTTTTTCAGGTGGAGAAGTTAAACGTTCCGAATTATTACAACTATTAGCACAACAACCTGATTTTATTATGTTTGATGAACCTGATTCTGGAGTAGACATAGAAAACGTTGAATTAATTTCAAAAGAAATTAGTACATTATTAGGTCAAAACGATGAAAACACCAACAAAGGTGGATTACTAATTACTCACCTAGGATACATTTTAAGATTCGTTGATGCAACTCATGCACACGTATTGATTGATGGTAAAATATCCAGAACTGGAAATCCAGAAGAAATAATGACTGATATTAGAAAATCAGGATTTGGAGAGGCATAAAATGGTTTCTATAAAAGATAAAGCAGAAAGTGCGGTAAATAAAAAAGCAAAAATAGGTGCAGACATAGACTTAGATGAATATCAAGCTCCAGAAATAGATGCACATGAACATATTGATTCACTAGACGACTTAAGTAAAAACGATAAGGAAACTTTAACAAGCGTAGGAATAATGACTGATGAAGAAGAACGTTCAGCATCATTCTTACAAATGGACCAATCAGAAGTATTTGTAAATAATATGTACCCTGGCATAGAAATTATGAGTACAGCACAAGCATTAGAAAAATATGATTGGTTAGCCGATTATATGTGGAATGCTATTCAGGTAGATGCAGACAAATACACCGCAACAACCGAATTAGGATCCAGAAGCGGATATTTCATTAGAAGTTTACCTGGTGCAAAAGTAGAACTTCCTGTCCAAGCATGTATGTACATTGGTGAAGACACTGTAAGACAAACAGCACACAACATTATCATCGCTGAAGAAGGTTCAGAAATGAACATCATAACTGGTTGTTCAACTGCAAAACACGTCGCTAATGCAGCTCATATCGGTGTTTCAGAATTCTATCTTAAAAAGGATTCAAAAGTTTCATTCACAATGGTTCATAGTTGGGCTAAAGAAGTAGATGTAAGACCTAGAACAGGAGTAATAATGGATGACAACAGTACATACATCTCAAATTACATATTAACAAAACCTGTAAGAAACATACAAGCTTACCCAACCGCATATGCAAATGGACAAAATACCAAAGTATTCTTCCAATCAATACTTGCAGGAAAAGATAATTCAGTAATCGACCAAGGATCAAGAACCGAATTAAATGGAATTAATTCACAATCCGAGATGATTACCAGAGCAATTTCTGAAGATGAATCAACAATCATAACCCGTGGAGATTTACATGGAAAAGCTCATGAAGCAAAAGGTCACCTAGAATGTATGGGATTAATCTTATCCGATGATTCAAAAATATATTCCATCCCTGAACTAAGAGGAGATTGTACTGATATGGAATTATCCCACGAAGCAGCAGTTGGAAAAATAGCAGAAGCTGAAATTCAATATTTAATGGCTAGAGGATTAACAGAAGATGAAGCTGCTTCCATGATTGTAAGAGGTTTCCTTGATATTGATATTAAAGGATTACCAGAAGAACTTGCAAAAGAAACAAAAAATATCATGGATCTAAGTATGGAAGGAATGTAATATTTTTCTTCATATCTTTTTTTTAAAAAAAAAACAATAACCTAAACTCCATAAAAAAAATCTATTTTTAAAATAAAATCAATAAAATTAGTCTAAAATAATTAATATAAAAAAAAGTTTTATAAAATAACCAAACGATTATTTTATTTTCCGAATTATCCTGAGATAATTATGAATTCACCGACTTTTTCAACTTTACCGAATGGAATACTTAATAAGTCACCATTACGTTTTGCACCTTTAACATTAACGTTTCTTTCAGTTTCAGTTCTTATAACAATATCGGTGATTTTTCCTGTTTTTTCATCAATAGTTAATTCTTCAAGATTTCCTAAGATACGAGCATTGTTTGTAGCAACTTGATATCCTTTGATATCCGCCCATAACTTTTCTTCTCCTTTAATTAATTCCCTTTCATTACTCATTACTGTCCACCTAAAGTTTTTATGTTACTTAATTGGTAATAATTATGATATAATTTTTGTAAGCTAAACTATATATAATTTATTTTTTTAAAAATAATCATTTTTTAATATAAAGTTCTGACAAATTCAAATCATTTAATGTATTTATGTTGAAAGCCAATTCGATGTTTTGAGACTGATATATTGTCTGATCCTGTTCTTCATTATTAGCCAATAATAAATTAACCCCTGATGGAACCAGTCCATCAAAAACCAATGTTGGTTTTATTCCATATTTTATAAATAATGATTCTGGAACTGAAACACACATTGCCGGTTTTTTCCGTTCAAAGTAATGTTCAAACACATCATCCAACTGATCAGAACTGACAAATGGCAAATCAGCGACAATTGTCATTATTACCTCATCCTCTTCAACATAATCCCTATTTGAAAGAACTTCTGATAAATCTTCGATATAACCCTTACCTGAGGTGGGTACGATTATTACGGGAAAATCTTCCAAAAATTTAGCTGTTTCAGGAGTGTTTTTGCTGACGGCCACCAATATTTTATCAACATATCTGGATTCTAATAATGCTTCAACAACATAGTTAACCATAGGTTTACCATTTACATGCACCATCGGTTTTTCACAATCCAAGTCCATTCTAGTTCCTTTTCCACCAGCCATAATTAATGCTGTTGTCATGATTACACCCAACCCAAAGATTTTATTTAAGATAATATTATTTATAATTAGAGCATATAATAAATATTTATTAATCTAAAAAAAGATATTAAAATAATCAAATTATAAGTAGGTAAAAGAAATGTTAGAAAACTTGAAAACCGTTATTTTATTAGGTTTTATGTCCGCAATTTTAGTAATAATTTTCGGATTCATAGGAAGCCTATTTAATTTAGGAAGATTCGGAATAATTATCGGATTATTATTTGCCATAATTATGAACTTTGTTTCATATTTCTATAGTGATAAGATAGCATTAAGTTCATACAATGCTAGAATTGTAACCGAACAGGAATCACCAAATCTTCACAGAATTGTAGAAGACTTAGCCAACAGAGCTGGAATCAAAAAACCTAGAATTGCAATTATACAATCAAATGATCCGAATGCTTTTGCAACTGGTAGAAATCAAAGCCATGCAGTAGTGGCAGTAACTACTGGAATATTACAATTATTGAATGAGGATGAATTAAGAGGAGTAATTTCACACGAAATGGGACATATTAAAAATAGGGATATTTTGATAAGTTCTGTAGCTGCAACAATCGCAGGAATGATTGTTGCCATTGCAAGTTGGGGAAGGTATGCATTTCTATTCGCAGATAATGACAATGGTTTGATGGATGTAATTGCTTCCATACTACTTGCCATTCTAGGACCACTTGCAGCCACAATTATCCAATTATCAATCAGCAGAGCACGAGAATTTAATGCAGACGCCACTGGTGCAGAAATTTGTGGAAATCCATTAGCACTTGCTAGTGCATTAAGAAAACTAGAATTTGGAACAACACAACATCCTATGACAAACGCTAAAGAAACGGATGCACATATGTTTATCATGAATCCTTTTGGAAATGCTTCAAACAAACTTAAAAATTTATTCTCAACTCACCCGGAAACAAGTGAAAGAATTAGAAGGTTAGAAGAAATGGCTGGAAGACCATTAAACTAACTTTTTTAATAATTATTTTTTTTATTTCTTTGTTGCATTATGCAGAAACCTTTTTTTGAACCGCCAATTGGATTTGTTGGAGTACCTAACGAGTTCATACATCTGGCCATCATCAATGCACCCAATGCAAGACCATCTTCAGCAAATATTATTTCATTAAATCTATCTTTTAAATATTCATGTATCAAATGAGGCTTTTGACCGGTAGTTCCTGCACGTCCTGTAATTCCCAGAGTCATCTCATCAGACAATAAGTTCATTTTTGTTGACTCGTCAATCAACCTTTTGATATAATATGCATAAAAATCATCAATCTGAAGCAGTACTTCAGCAAGATTATTAACATCCACATATTTATTGAACGTATTGACTAATTTTTCCTCATCATTTATTCGGGAACCTATAATTTTTACATCATCTTCTTTTTTGTTCCGAGAATATACATTTACCAATCCAAAATTTTGAACATCAGAAGGCACTTCCATAATATCAACATACTTATGTAATTTTTCCGTTATTTCATGCAACTTTTGTTCATTTAATAAGGGTGATTTAATAGTATTTTCCAGATCAATTGTTGAATAATTTTCATCAATAATTCCACAACCCCTCAACAGGATATCTGAAATACCTCCTGCAAGACCGACATAGTTACATAACAAATTAGCATATGGCTTTGAGTCATCGATTATCTGACCTGCAAGTGTTGTTCCCATATCAATGGATATTATTGGATTACGGTAATCTATGGATGAGCTTTTAGAAGCTAATTTTATACCTGCAGTGACAAGTTCTCCTTCCATTTCGTTAGAAAGAATTCCTGTTGTTTTGGGTGGTGCTACTCCAACAATTGAACCATCAAACTGTATGTTATTAAAAAAGGAAAATTTTCTAATGTGTTCAGGAATATTGTTTATTGAGAAGGGTGCCGTCATTTGTGAGGGTTTGATTCCAATATTTAAACATGCGTCGGATAATGCCTTAATGATCAGCCCCATTTCCTCTGATAAACTGGAAATTGCAACCACACCGGTAGAACGAACAACGAAGTCTATATCCTGTGTAGTCATGTTAACCTGTTCTAATGAATCAAGTATGGTTTTGGAAATACTTTCTTCTATTGCTTCCTTGGATAACTCCTTATTCCAAATTGTATAACCAAATACTTCCTCCGATTCTTTTGGAGGTCGAATATCCCTAGTTAAATTAACCAACTTATTTATTTGAAAGCTTTGGTTTGTTTTAATGTTTGTGGTTATAATAATCGACTTTATAGTTGTATTTCCTAACTCAACAGACAAAACCGTAAAAAATTGATCTTTGATTGAAGAGGGGGTTATTGAGGGGATTGATATTTTTTCGTACATAGTATCATAACAATAGTTTATAAGGGTGTGAATCGACAGCCTGAATATTCAATTCTTCGTTTGCCTCAGAAATAAACATGTCAGTCATAGCACAAGCAGTGAATGCCTTTTTAGTATTTTCAATCGGACCAAATAGTACGAAATCTCCCCCAACCATTTGTTGTACAATATTTGCTCCAACATCACAAACAGGCCATACTTCCGGATTTTCTTTTTTGTATTGTTTTATCCATTCCCATGCGGAAGGTACATTATGAACTCCACTTCCAGCAGGATATCCCCATTTACTTTTTTCCTTTAATGTTGTTCTAATTGCAATACCTCCTCCCTGTCCTAAAGGAGTAACGGCAACATCCATCAATGGTTTGAAAATTCCACAATCCTCGGCAATTTCCAATAGCCCCTTATCCAAAATTCCGGAACCGGTTTCCCATAAATCCATTTTACCATCTGAACCAGGACTTGTAGGGTTAAATCCCAATATTATTGAAGAGGTAATGTCAGAATTTGTTAATGCTTCAATTTCTTCATCGTCTATGGACATGTTTATGGAGTTATAAATTGTCCTTTCAGATAATCCTATTTCAGTAACATAACCTGCACCTGCTATACGAGCTTCTGCTGCAGTAGAATCTATTAAAAATGGTGAATCTGAAATTTCACTAACAAAATCTATGTATTTTAATAGAGCTTCTGATGTTGATCCGAATATTTGTACAATAGCTGGATTACCAGTCAAATCAGCCATTTCATCCATTTCATTCAATAATGTTTCAGCCTTTTCTTTATCAAAAATTCCCTTGTTTTCATCGGACAAAATATTATGTCCTGCATAAAAAATTGTTCCTGCCAAAGCCGTAGGATATTCACCAGGTTGTCCACCAATTTTTACGCCGTAAATATCAAATACTTCTTGTTTTTTCTCAAATTTAAACATGATTATCCCCTAACTCTAAATAATATGAAACTTTAACATGATAATTATAAACAATAATGCCAAGATTATACCATACAATATTCCAATATCCCTACCCAAAGATTTTCCGGATTGCTGTGAAAATTCACCGTGTGATTCCTCTAATTTTTCTTCCAATTTATCCAGTCTTTCATTGATAATTAATAAATCATCTTTCCAATTATCAGACATCATAATCCCCCTTTATAAAAAATTATAGGAATTCCAACAATTATAAGAGTAACTATAAACCCTATTATTATCCCAATCCTTGAATTATTAACCCCGGAAGACAATCTCTGATTTCTACCGATAATCTGAGTTTTATACTCTATAGAATCTGTTAATTTCTTTATATTATTTAATATATTTTTCATAATCTTAAACTCCAGAATAATATCATAACTAGAACTAAAGTTAGAATAAATCCTATAACAATCCCCTGTATTTTACCTGCATAATAACCAGAAGAAAATTTTTCAAAACTGCCTATTTCATTTATTTCTAATTTCATGGATCGAATTCTATTTTCAATTCCCAACAAATATAATGATGATGAATCTATGGAAGATGCGGAAATGTTTTCCTGTTCAAATGACTTAACTTCCTCCTCTTCCTCCTCTTTCTCATTCAATTGAACTATCATTGGTTCTTTTTCAAAACAACCAGGATCTTCTTCAATGCATTCACTGATTTTTTTAGAGATTTCATCAAGATTTTCATTATTAATCATGTCAATTATAGTCAATTGTTCCTGAAATCTTTCAACAGCCTCGATGGGTAAATTTTCTACAAATGGAATAGCACCCGGAGAACCTATAATTGATTTTGTATCCGGATCAATACCATTCTCATATAATGCTTTAACTGTTTCTCCGGTAATATGTCCCTGAACTTCCGAACCACATATTATTAAAAATCTTATGTTTGGATTTGAAACTATGTTTGAAACTACCTTTTCGATTCCCAAGTTTTCTGTATGTAACGGTCCAGCTATGGCAGCACCCTCGTTTACCACTTCTTCGTTCATTTTTGAACCTAAAGTTACAACTGCCACAGGACACTGTGTATCCCCTATAGCATAATCCCCTGTTTCTAATGGCCATCCATCAATAACTTCTGTCTTTTCAACCATTAAATCACCTTACACCACTAATATTATGAAAATTAATGCTATTATTACTCCGATTACAATATTTGTCAACAAACCTGCTTTTTGATATATTCCTTCACGTCCCGGTTGAGATAATCTTGAAGTTGAATAGGAATCAAAAGATGATTCCAAATCTGATATTGCATTTTCTAACCTATCTATTTGACACATTATTTCTTCAGAAGGAAATACTGCTGATTCCACCACATTTTTCATACCAGAACCGATGATTCCTGTATTGACATCCATCTCCAATTCATCATCTATTATAATTCTAGGTGTTTCAATAACCATTTAATCATCCCCATCATCCCTAGGCCATAAACCAAATGTTCTTACGGATGCAGCCTGTTGTTTAGTGTAAAATACGTATTGTCTGAAAAATATAACCCATCCAATCAAAGAGATTAGAAGATATAAAATCCAATATTGTGTATTCAACATACTAATTATAGAAGATACCATCAACATTAAAAATGCATTAGAACATGCTAACGACAATGTACGGTATTGATCTTCATTAGGACCCATACATGAATTGTATGGATTTTGAATTGCCATTATGGACATTATCATTATCAAAAGTATAATTCCATTTTGAATGACCTGTCCATAAATTACACTTGAAGTATATGTTTGGGCAATTAAAGAAGACGTTGAAATCATCAGTAACAAGGAAGCTAATGAGATTGATATGAATGATTTAGACAATATTTCCACTTGAATTTTAAAGACATATCTGCAAATCAATGAAACAACAAATGAAAGTACAATGACAATCAATATAGCCAATATTGGAAAAGCAATTGGTTGATTTAAGTAAATTGAAATCATTACTGCAGAGACATAAGCTACCAAAGCGACAGCAGACAACATATATACTATTGATGGAACACCAGTCCCTAAACTATATTTTCCTATATATCGCAAAGTATTTGTTCCATAAACTGTTGCCATAATCGAAGAGAGGATAACAAGTATTCCACCAATTACAGGCAAACTGCTACCATATATGCACAATATACCAATAATTATTGCTGCAAGCATGACAATTTGATTTGGAATTAAATCTTCAGCCATATATTAACCCCCATATTATGAAAACATACAATAATGAAAGAACTACCGAAATTAAAAAGCATGAAATTGTTCCAGGTATTATTTTTTGTTTAAATTTCTCATCAAGGAATCCTTGAATTGTTCCTCCAATATTATAGGATGCCATTACAGCAACAATGAAAAACAGCACGAGTGAAAATATCGTCGCAATTGTTCCATCAATAACTGCAGTATACTCCAAATATGTTGAAAATACGGAATATAGTGAACCGAATGCTATACTTCCACCAATTCCCCCAAGAAATGAACCGATTAGACCACTGATAAATGAAATTGTTGGAATTCCATGACCAGTAGTACCTGGACTAACGTAATTTTCCTGTTCAAATCCCGTAATTGGATCTTTTTCAAAATTTGATGAAGAAAGTGGAACCCCCACCCCATAAACATGAATTATGTTTGAAAAAAACATTGTAATTGACATCATTATCATAGAACCTATTGCTCCAACCAATACCATAACATAATAAGGTTGTCCAATAACTGTTGCTGCAGATAAGATACCTGTTATACCCATACCTATAGTTATCATAGGCGCTCCCGTAGGTATTCCTGCAGAAGTGGATATAGCAGCAGGTGCTCCACCAACAGGAATGAAATGAACCCCTATACCTATAAGTGTTGAACCTATTATCAAACTAATTAATAATTCCCACATCAATTAAATTCACCATAATCAATTTTTTTCATATTCCCCAAATTTTGAACGAGCCTTTCGTTCGATAAAGATGTTTAAAACAAAAAATAATAAGACTATTATTAATCCTGCTATCAATCCATATTTTATACCAAATACCAAATATATCCAGAAGTTAAGGAATATTATTATTCCAAAACACGCTCCCGTAATTGGCCCTCCAAATTTAGAACAAAAATTTACCACATCTATTGAATTGTTTGAACCCAAAGATGATTTAGTAACTATGTTTCCATTGTTTGAAACAGCTATCCCTGAACCAAACTCATAATTTTGGTATAACTTTTCAGCACCATAATGGATATCACCAATTGCTGAACCTATTGATCCTAAAGTAATCCCCATCAATATGGATATCACCGGTAAAGTTAATGGAACTGCCGGATTTAACAGATAACACATAATATAAGATATGGTTGTAACTGACAGTAAAGTAATGAATGCATGTGCTGCCATAATTGGAACGTGTTTATGTAGTACATCTAAAAACAATGGCTGGTTATATAATGCCTGACTAGTTATACGTCCCATATATGAAGTAATAGAGAATATCGTTTGAACGAGTGTAGCTACAAGTGCAGATATTAATAAAACCAATACAACAGGATAATTTAATGTAAATAAGACATATGCAATAGAACCGGAAATTGCTGCCATTGTTCCAACAAGTAACGGTTCACCAGAAATAGCCCGATTGAATAGCTTATGTAAATTACCTATTTGAGGTGCCAATTGTACTTGAGAATTGGGATTACTGGTGGAAGCCACATCAGACTCCAAATCCTCAAACATACCTGCAATTATGGCAATTAGACCCATAAAAGCAACCAACACCAAATTTGATAGAATGTCCATACAATTGCCCCAATTAATTTCCATATGTATGAATAGCGTTCTCTACTTTATCTATAATTTCATCGAGCTTGTTCTGTGTACAAGTTTCACCACGAATTACATCAGTGATTAATTCAACAATAGTTCCTTTAGTTTCAGGTTTTTCAGGCATAACTGCCACTGTTTTTACACCAATACGTGCAAAATCTTCATAATCCACAGGATACTGTGCAATAATTATTACAGGCTTGTTGATATTTTTCAATACATGTTTGGCTTTGTAAATTATATGGTTTTTTACCCCACCAAAGTGTATTAAAACAACCTTATGCCGGTTCATCTGAGATATTTCCTTAGGTGTAACTCCAAACAATCCCTGACCCCCACCAGAAGGAGTGTCTTTTGGTACACCAGAACCTGCATTAAGTACTAAAGTACTTGTCTGAATGTTTGCTTCCCTTAATGCAAATGTAATTTCACAAACAGGTTTGGTAATGTGTCTTCGACCAGGAGACATAGCAACTGCCAGCAAATCATCTCCACACTGCGCATAAGTTCCTCTTTGTGCTATTCCTCCACCTTCACCAATTCCTCGAGTTTCCCTACAATCTACTATGTGAGTACTTTTTCCAATCATGATTACACTACCTGAAATATTATTGTCTTATATTTATATTATTTAATTATCTGATTTTCTTCAATTATATGTTTTTTCAAATATTATTAAGTTTCATAAATAACGATACAAATAAAAATTATAATTTAGAAATAATTACTTATGCAAATTATGGCTGATGTAGGTGGAATACCTGGAAAAAATTGTAGAGGTTTCTGTGAGTACTGTTACTTCAAAACTGTTAATGAAGCTAAGGTACTCGGTTGTAAAAACTGCCCTCCAGGACAGATAGGATGTCCCCACTGCAGTACCGACACCAATATGACAAGAGATTATTTTCCTGCATACCAAGTATTATCAACATTACAAACAGATATTTTCCAAACAGAGATTCCACGAAATACAATGGTAAACATTACAGGAGACGGTGATGTCAGTTGTTATCCTGATCTTGTAAATTTAACGCGCGGAATTAAGGATATGGGTTTACCTATTCATTTAGGTTATACCAGTGGAAAAGGAATTGACGATGCAAACATTGTTGACACGTTGATAAATAATGGTGTTGTAGAAACCACATACACCGCTTTTTCAACCAACCCTGACCTGAGAAAGAAATGGATGCATGATCCTACCCCAGAAGCTTCTGTTGAAGCATTGAAACGTTTTTGTGAATCATGTGACGTGCATGCAGCATCCATCATAATTCCAGGAGTAAATGATGGTGAAGAATTGGCACGTACATGTGAAAATCTAGAATCTTGGGGTGCCAAAGCACTTATTTTAATGAGATTCGCAAATACGAGAAATCAGGGATTAATATTAAGCCAAAAGCCAATTATTCCAGGAATTGAACAGCAAGCCATTGAAGAATTTGAACAACTGGTTATTGACACTTCAAAAGAATATAATTTGAGAGTTACCGGAACACCAGTATGTGATCCTGAAACTGACAGTCCTTATGCACTAGCCAAAGACAAAAACAAGGAATACCTTGAAATATTAACCCCTATCAAAGCAGAAGCCACAATAGTCACGGGAAAAATATCTGCAAAGTACATTACAAAAATACTTGATAATTTAGGTGCATCCGAGCATGTGAATGTTGTTGCAACAGAACAGGAAATAGCATGTCTGATTACTGAACAGGATTTAAGACAGATAAATTTGGAAGAGGTTAAAGACACTGTAATCATTCCCGGAAGATGCTTCGTTCATGACATGGTGGCTGAAGAAATATTCAGAAGTGACGGTAATTTCCGTTTGATACATAGAGGTCCTGACTTATTAACTGTTGATGGGGAAATGAGTGGAACTTTAACCAGAAACGATGTGTTAAAACATGAATTATATGCATTCGAGGATTTAATTGAATTAATAAATTATATGGGTGTTAAATTTTAAGGAGTTCGTTTATGAAAGGTAAACTTATTGGAGACATATTGGTAGTTAAAAAGGAACCTGAAGACTTGGAAGAACTAATCAAATTACCCTACATAAACAAGGTTGTCAAATTAGGCCAAATTCACGGACAAAAAAGAGAACCGGAAGTTGAAATGATATATGGAGAGGGTACCGAGACAATACATAAAGAAAACTACTGTAAATTCAAGTTTGATGTTGCTAAAATAATGTGGTCAAAAGGAAATACCGGTGAAAGATTAAGAATGAGCAAATTGCCCGAAAAAGATGAGGTCATCATAGACATGTTTGCAGGAATAGGCTATTTTACAATTCCTATGGCCGTGCATTCAAAACCTCAAAAAATTCATGCAATTGAAATAAATCCAGTATCATATAACTACCTCTGTGAAAACATCAAACTAAACAAAGTCGAAGACATCGTAAATCCAATTTTAGGCGACTGTAGCTTACAAGAATTTGACCATGAAGCTGATAGAATTATGATGGGTTATATCGGAGGAACACACCATTATCTGGATAGTGCAATGAAATATCTTAAGGAAGGAGGAATTCTCCATTATCATGAATCCACACCGGAACCTATACTGTTTGAAAGACCGGTCAATAGAGTTGAAGAAGCTGCAAAAAAAGTTGGAAGAAAAATAGAAGTTTTAAATAAACGCTCAATAAAAAAATATTCTCCCGGCGTTTTCCACACCGTTGTTGATATAAAAGTTAACTAATTTGTTTTTGAAGTTTAACTGCCTTATCATAAACTTTTTCTTTTAAATATTTTTCATTGATATATTTTTCATATACTGGCAATCGTTCCTTTAATGAAAAATTTATTTTGTTTACCGTTGAGGACAGTTCATTTATTGAAGGCCAATCCTCTTCAGGATTTATATAATCCTTTGTTACAGGTGAAACTCCACCCATATCATCTGCACCGCACAAGATAAACAGTGTCATCAGATCCTGATTGAGATTTGGTGGAATCTGAATGCTGACATCAGGAAACATCCTTGTTGCAAGTAGTGTTAATTTTAACAAATCGATTATTGAAGGTTCAGGATAATCCTTCATTGGTATGTCATTCTTAGGTTTGAAATTTTGAATAATTATTTCCTGGATATGTCCATATTTATCCTGCAAATTTCTTAATGTGAACAATGAATCAATATGGTCATCTGTTGTTTCGCCGATACCAATCAGCAGGCCCGTAGTGAATGGAATATTTTCCTTACCTGCATTTTTTATAAAATCAATTCTTTTGTCGGGATCTTTGCTGGGACTGTCCTTGTGAACTATTGTTTTAAGTAAGGATTTGTTTGTTGTTTCCAGCATCAAGCCCATTGATGCATTTACCTCAGACAAATATCTTAAATCTGACCTTGAAATAATTCCCATATTGGTGTGAGGCAACATTTCACTTTCAGACAATATTTTATCTGACAGGTAATAAAGATAATCCACCATTGATTCGAAGCCAAACTCTTCCAACTTGTCTTTTACGAAATCGTTTTGATCTGCCGATTCGCCAAAAGCAAATAATGCTTCGGTACAATTTGCCTGTTTAGCCTTTTGAACCAAGTTCAATACATTTTCTTCATTCATAACCAGATATTCGACTTCATCAACATCCTGTTTAAAAGTACAATATCCACATTTATTTTGACAGATGTGTGTTAATGGTAAAAAAATGTTTTTAGAATAAGTAATTACTTTTGATCGTTCCTGATTAATTTCTTTAATTAAATCCAAAGAAGTGTTTAAATCTGAATTTAAAAAATTTCGAGCTTCAGTTTTAGATATTATATTAATCATTTTTATCACAAAAAGGATTAGGAGGTGAATTCGGTCATACGGAGAACCATTGTTTCAACAAACATTGGTCCAAAACCTGATTTGTCCATATAAAGAACAACATAAACTGCCAAATCATCTATTTGACCTATTGCATATTCTGCATGAAAACCTGTCATTTCAAATGTATTTTTTAATTTTTCAATTCCTTCCAAACCATTTGATTCATCATATACTTCTTCTGTTTTTCTCAATATGGTGTCCACTTTATCTGTAAAATCACGTGCCTTGTTGGATTCCTTTTCAATTTTTTTAATGTTTAATTCATCAAACAATTCCATTAAACGAGAATACATGTTCTCTGGTTTAACCTTATTATGGGTTTTTCCCCTAATTATTACTGATTCAGTACTGTGAACTACTGGTTTACATCCTTCAAATGCGTCCATTTTCTCCATAATAGGTCTTGATATTTCCATTACTTCCATATTATCCCTCTAAATTATTTTCTTGCTTTAATTCACCCATTGATGCTACTTTTTCTGCATAAGCGTTATGCTGATGTATACTTTCTTCATTTACCTGTTTGATTGTTACCATTGAATTGTCCGGAAGATTTGAGTATTTATCCAATATACCTATAACCATGTTTCTGACACAATCCTCTACAAAGACAGGATTTTTATGAGCGTTGGTAACTATCTTATTTTCATCAGGTCTTTTCAAGATTTCACATACGGGAGAACTCATGGAATTTTGTATAATTGTTATCAAGTCGTCAACATTCACGTCCTGATTTTCTGAAACTTCCAATAGGATTGAACCTATTCCCCTTTGATTATGTGATGCAAATGTAACTGCTTCTAAAACTTTTTGAGTAGTTTCTTCATCCAAAAATTCCAACAACTTTTCCTTAGATTCCTGTTCAACTGATTCTTGAGCACAAGGACATACTGTCATACCAACAACTTGTGCACCAATCATTTTTCTAACTGAAATATTACCATTATCATCTTTCATTGCTATTGCTCTTGCAATAATATTTGTAGTTTCCTGAGTTTTCTTGTGAGTCACTGGAGAAAATTTGTTAATTATGTATTCACTTGTTGCCTCGGTTTCTGCCCTTACAGCATATTCATGTTTTTCCAACAATCGTTTTACCAAATTTGCACAAATGTCTTCTATATGAATTTCCATTTTACTTACTGATTCATCTATTATCTCAGATATTGCTTCCGGATTTCTGGACATGTGTACACCCTTTTGCGTACTTGGCAAATCAACGAAAGCATCAAAAGTTGGTAACAGAATTATCGGTCGTTTATCATCACGTTGAATCTTTACTAATTTTTTAACACCCGTAACACCCACACGTGTCAATGATATTGGTGCATTAGGCTGTTTATCCTGTGTATCTGGAAATTCTTCTATCGGCATAATAATTTTCTCCCATGTTTTTAAAATTATATTATTTACAATTATTTATGTAATTGATAATATTTGAAATGTACTTCTGAAAAAAGTTCAAAAAATAGTGATAAAATAAAAAATATTTTAAAAAAAAGAAGTTGACTAAAAATTAATAATTGAAGAATTTAATTCCTCTTTAACAATATTTAGTACTGTTTGAGTGTATGTTTTTGTTACGTTTTCTTCCTGTAGTAACAATTTAATAAACTTGTTTAATTCAAATGTGTTTTTGAATTTTGCTATTATTATACCATCAAATTGACCAGTAACATCATATACTGCTAATAAATTGTTTTTAAACGGTTCTTTTTCTGTTAAATAGGATATAGTTCCACCTTTAATCTCAATACCAATTACTGCTGTTAAAGTATATCCTAACTTTTCATGATCAATAACCGGAACAAATTTACTTATTATACCGGATTTTGTTAATTTATCTACCCTGTTGTGAATAGTTCCGACAGAAACACCTAATTCTCGTGAAATTTTCCTATAGGATTTCCTTCCATCAACGCTTAAAAGCTCTAAAATTTGTTTATCAAGAGAATCCATATTTAAAGTCATGTTTTGAGGTTCATTACCATATTCTTCTAGATTTTGAGTCATAACAATCCCTACATCCACTATAGTTTTTTTTAATAATTTTGAAAAGAGTTATAATACTTATTATGATTATGACATTATATAAACCTTTTTGTTTTTTTCTTAAAAAAAAGAAAATTATAATATTTTTTATAAAAAAAATGATATAAAAAAATAAAAATTTCAACAATAATTAAAAAAATATATCAAATTAATAAATGTTTAAATAAAAATATCAAAAATAGCCCGTACAGAAAATTAAAAAATATTTTTTCAAAAAAATATAAAAAAATCCTAATAATTATTTACATTGTATTATTTAACCTGCTTTTTTTAACAATTACTCAATAAATAGAATATTATGAAAAATAGTGAATATATGAAAAATATTAAAGAAATCAAATAACATAATAATATATAATAAAAACTAAAAAAACATTCAAAAAAATACAATGGTGAAACATAATGAAATGGTACATTTCTTTTATAATAATTATTTTAATACTAATCGGTTTTCTTTATGTATCAACATCTTCCTCATCAGAGGATATAGAACCTTTAGGAAGATTAGCCTTTGTAAAAATAGCAAACCCGGACATGTATCCTGAACATGTACATGCAAACTTATTAGCACAATATGCTGAAGAAAGAGATTCAAAATGCGCAATAGTTTTACACTTTGCAGGTAGTTCAAACTATAGAAATTTCTATAATGGAAAAGTATACATTATTGAAATGGCCTTCATGGATACTGCAGGAGCACAGGTTAACATAGACTGGAACCAAGTATTAGATTATGGAATACATGGAGTACCTGACGATAAATGGAACTACAAAGTTGATGGTGAAATTTACGACAAATACGAAGATGCATGGGCCAGAGTATTGGAAATGGCTAAATCACAGGGACAGGAAGGTCCTATTCCACTAGTATGGCATGGAACAGTTAGGGAAGGAAACATATTCATTAATCCAGGCTGTGGATTCCCATTATACTATCAGGTATGTTCAAAAGAGTTTGGACATTTCGGTGGAATAATGCGTGCAGCAACCGGTTCACTATTCCCATACTTCAACAATCCATACAGATTCTATGAAATACAACATGCACCAGAACTACAGTATTACTACACACACAACATGCTAAACTATGAATAGTATTAAAAATAGCCTAAACATCCACTCCCAATTTTTCTTCTTTTATTTTTACAATAACTTCCTTTAACTCATCCAACGGCATATCAGTACGCATACCCGTTAACTTGAAATGGGTTCTTGAAATGAAGTATCCTCTATTTCTAATTTCATCAATAACATCGTTTATTTTTGGTGAACTAATTTTCAAAGTTTTACAGATCTTATGAATATCATAAAATGTTATAGGTCCCTCCGCTTCTTCATAACATTGATTGAATAATTTTAACAGTTCCTCTTTCTTATTTAATTTCAATTCATCTGTGGTCTCAATCATGTTTTTAATAAATTCCTTATCAGAGATGTTTCCCAACCACAATGGTCCTGCAAAAAGATATTTTTCCCCACAGTCAGGACATTCGGTTGGCATTTTTGGAACAAAACCGTGGAAAGTATCCCTGTGCAGGCAATTAGGACAATGTGCAATAAAACCGATGTTGTTCAAGGATTCGTTGGTTTTTTTACCGCCCCTTTTTATTGTTGCATATATTCTCATATAATGTTCAGTACTGTGAGAAAACAGGACATGCATATACTTTTGATTAACTGCCAAATTTCTTGCTATGAAAGCCAACAGTATTCTGATACCGTTTTCATGACAATATTCAGTTTTCAGCGGCTGTGCCCCATATTTTCTAAGACATGGATCATGATAAGTACCGCATAATGCAGAAGTGTCCGTAGCACTGATACATATTAAACCACCAGGCCGGATATTTATTGCAGTTGATTGTGTAAACATTGAAGGAGTTCCAAATGGATCTATGTCTATTATGTCAAACAATCCCTTATTTGATTGAAGCAAAACATTGGCATCATTTTTTTCCACTTCCACATTAGATATTTCGTTTAAATCCATGTTCTTCTTAGCTATTTCAATGGCTAATGGATTTACATCACCCACCAGTACTTTTTCCACTCCGTCAATTTCCTTGGAGTATCGGGCTCCACGTATCCCCGTACCTCCAAATGCATCGAATATCACCACATCGTGATCCAATGTTTTCCTGTATTGATTCAAAACAACAACGGAAATATCTCTGTTTAATTCCATGACTGGATTATAAAAAACCGGTGCCTTTGCTGAAACCTTTTCAAAATCGGGAACCTCTATCTTGACAAGCCCCTCTTCAATATAATGTGTATCCATCTGTGTTACTCCTAAAATTATGATTTTATAATACTGTTATATATTTAAAAAATTCCTAATATAGTTAAAGATATTTATAGAAAATAATTTAAGTAAAAATAAGATAATAATTATTATATATAGTTGATTAAAATTAGATGATTAACATCAATAATCAAATTATGAGGGGCAAAAAATAATGATTAACATAGCAAAACCTATAATTAGTGATGAAGAAATCGAAGCAGTAACTGAAGTACTGAAATCAGGAATGTTAGCTCAAGGTCCTAAAGTTGAGGAATTCGAGAACGAATTTGCAGAATATTCTGAAGCAAAATATGGTATAGCAACAAGTTCAGGTACAACCGCGTTACATACTGCTCTTGTAGCTGCAGGCGTTGAAAAGGGTGATGAAGTTATAACCACACCATTTACATTTGCTGCAACATCAAATTCAATTTTATACTCTGATGCAACACCAGTATATTCAGACATCAACCCAAAAACATTCAATTTAGATCCTGAAAAAATTGAAGAGAAGATTACAGACAAAACCAAAGCAATAGTACCTGTACATCTCTACGGACAGCCTGCAGACATGGATCCTATCATGGAAATTGCAGAAAAACACGATTTGAAAGTTATTGAAGATGCTGCTCAAGCACACGGTTCAACCTATAAAGGAAAAAAAATAGGAAGCATAGGTGACTTAGGCTGTTTCAGTTTCTATCCTACCAAAAACATGACGACCGGTGAAGGTGGTATGGTTACAACCAACGATGACGATTTGGCTGAAAAATCATCCATGATTCGTGCACACGGTGAAAGTAAAAGATATGAACAATCCCTTTTAGGTTACAACTACAGAATGACTGACATTGCAGCAAGTATAGGTTTAGTTCAATTGAAACACATTGACGAATTCAATGCAAAAAGAAACGAAAATGCAAAATACTTATCAGAAGGATTATGTGACGTTGAAGGAATTACAACACCATGTATTGACAGTAACGTTACACATGTATTCCACCAATATACCATCAGGGTTTCAAAAGATAGGGACGAATTCAAACAATTCCTGACAGACAACGAAATCGGTACTGGAGTACACTATCCTATAGTATTGTATAAACAACCATACTACCAGGGACTGGGAATAACAGGAGACTGTCCTGAAGCAGAACTGGCTGCAAACCAAGTAATTTCATTACCTGTTCACCCTTCACTTACAACAGAAGAATTAGACACAATTATAGATACCATAAAAAAAGGTTCTGAAAAACTTTTATAAATTTGTCTCCCCCTTTATATTCACTTTTTTTTAAAAAAAAAATAACTTGGGACTACCATTATGAAACTGGAAAAAACAACATTCAATAATTATGTTCAAGAAAACGTTTTTGATACTATTGAAAAATACAACCTTATTAATCCAGACGAAAGGATAATGATTGGAGTTTCTGGTGGTAAAGATAGTATTTTAACGCTACACATGCTACACAAGTTTAAATTCGAGAAGAATATGAATTTTGAGATTGAAGCAGTATGTATTGACGAAGGAATCAAGGGATACCGTGAAGAGGGTATTAAGACTGCAAAGGAAAACTGTAAAAAACTGGACATCCCATTAACAGTTTACTCCTTCAAAAATGAGTGGGGCTATGATTTGGATGACATCAGCGATATTTACAAGAGTACCTGCATGCCATGCGGAGTATACAGAAGATATCTCCTGAATAAGATATCCTCTGATAAAAATTGTGACAAGATAGCAACCGGACATAACCTTGATGATGAGATACAGTCATTCCTGATGACCTTTGCCCGAAATGACCAGAATAAGTTTCCAAAATTTTCGCCAAGACTTGAAAAAATACATGAAAATATGGTGCCAAGAATTAAGCCGTTATGGAAATTGCCTGAAAAGGATGTTGGAATCTGGTGTGTTCTTAATGATATACCAATCCATAACGAGGAATGTCCGTATTCTGTCACTTCATTGAGAAGTGAAGTGAAACTCTTATTAAATAAAATCGAAGAAAAAGAAAAAGGGACTAAAAGGAATATTTTCAAATCCTTTGAGCAAACTTTCAACATCCAACAAAAGGATGTTAAGCTAAACGTTTGTGAAAAATGTGGACAGCCGACTGCCATAAGTCCATGCAAGGCATGTGAAATTACGGAAGAAATAAAGAATCTCATAGCTGGTTAGCAGTTTTGAACATGGTTCCACCATATATTTCTTCCTGCATATCCTGTACGGTCTGTGTAGCCGAGTTGGCAGTATCAGCCGTTTTCAATATCCTTCTTTTTCTAACGTTCAATGTCTTTCCACATGTACATTTTTTAGTTTTTGTACCTTCCTTTGAGTATAGTACTCTTCCACAATCACACCTATATATCAGATATACCATAGTTCCACCATTAATACTTATATACCAAATATTGAGTGAAGATAAGGTAAAAATACATTGTTTATTGTTATCAACACTCCTATTGTACAGCCCAGGTTAGTTCCAATGACCACCAGTATAACCCGGAACAACTGGTTATGCCATAAATCACCGAATGATTCGAAATCGGCCAATTCATGCATGTCATCAAATCCTACATTACGTAATTTTCCCTCAACCAATCCTGAAAACCAGCCTGCTGCAAGCAATGGATGAATAACAGTGATTGGAGCAACAAGAAATGCCACTATCGCAGATTGTATTTTAGATCCTGACAGTAATGACCCTATGAATGCTCCACTACCTGCAAATATGAGATAGTTTATCAAACCTCCTTCTATATTAATGCCCTGAAAAAATGCTACTATGAATATCAAAACAAACAATACGGGAATCAAATATAGGATTATTTTTGTTATGGAAAATTTTGATTCCTTGATGTAGTTCAAAGTGTCTATGTGTGGAATTGTTTCAGGATTCTCAAGAAATGTCATTATACCCTTTTTATGGCCTGCACCCACTACTGCCACAACGTTCTTGTCTTCAAGGCTTTTTAGGTTATAAGCCATGTATGCATCCCTTTCATGAACCAGTGCATTGTATCCTCCAGGGGATGCTTCCTTGAAGTAATTCATTACTTCAGCAATTGTGTCTTCCTGTTTTAACCTTTCGATTTCCTCTTCGACAGCCTCTTCTTCTTCATCCCCGAAGATGAATGAGACAACAACTTCATATAGAAATGTAAGCTTTTCCTTTAGGGACATTCCGTTGATTGTACGTTTAAGGGTTACCTGAATGTTACGGTCGATTAATGCGATTTCAGCATTGACTTCCTGAGCGATTTTTGCAGCTTCGAGCATTTCAGAACCCGGTTTGACACCCACATTTTCTCCCATTCTCTTTTGAGCGTTGGAGAGGAATGCCGTTACCAAAGTAACAATCAGGTTGGATGATTTGAGAATACTTTTCAAATCCATTTTCTCTTCTCTTATAATCCCATTACTTTCCTCAACAAGTCTCTGGTATCTTCCCCAATCCAACTCAATTGCAACGATTTCAGGTTTCCTTTCATAAATTGTTTCCCTTACTGAATCGACACTTTTTTCGGAAATGTGTGCCGTACCCACAATTTCAAGTGAAGGTTCGTGTATTGGCTCTATGATAGTTTCATCTTCATCAATAGGATTTTCATCAGTAGCCACCACTTTTGAATCCGTGTTGCTGTTGGGATAAAATCTTACTATTGGTGGTCTATGAAAAAAATTGTCATTGTCATCGTTTGAATTAATGTCACTCATTATATCACAATTGTAATTATTTTTATCTTGAATTCAATTTTTCTATTTACTCTTTCTATAAATTATTTATAACCTCTTTGTATTATTAAAGTATTTCAATATGCCAATTATTTTCATAGAAAAAAAGAATTAATAATGATGATAATATATTATATAAAGGACAAGATATGATGAAGATTATTACTACACCCATGTGTGAAGATGTTTTGAGAATATCCGGACTGACTGACTACACCGTTGTCAAGCCTGATGAGATAAAAGATGCAGACATTGCAATACTATTATCCGAAACAAGATCGGAAATACCTAAAATGTCAATTAAATTAAATACCTATTCACAGGTATACGAGAGCGTCCTTGAAATTCAGAAACGCTTCAACACAAAAATCAATGAAGAGGAAATTAATGTTATCAAGAATTTGATTGACGAAAACAATGCAAAAAAAGATAATAGAAAAAATACTAAAGTTAAAGTATACAGTAACTTTTTAAAAGATACCGTACTTGACATGGGTTTTACAATAGATGAGGACTGTGACTATATCGTTGCTCCTGATTATATGAATCTGGAGATGAATGGTCCGGAATGTGTAGTCGTCCCATCACACAAGAACGTTTCAACGAACATCGTTGAAAGGGTTAAAGCAAGATATGATTTATTGGAGAGGAAATTATGTATGAAACACTGACATATACTGGTGGTATCCATAAACATTATGAAATGGAAGAATTGATTGAAGATTTGGGTGGATTTATCCTACAACGTAACGAATCCCAATTGGACATTACGTTAACAATTGCAGTTCCTTCAGAAGACGTTGATAAGATTGAAGTCAAAGCAAAGGAATTGTTGGGTGATGTGGAAGTGTCACCGCTGGCCAGTACCGAAATAGCAGTAGTGTCACCTACACTTGCAAGACAGCACTTGCCTCACGCAGCATGTGACATTGCAGAATATCTGAGAAGATATGGTACAAAAACAAACATGATTGGACTGGCAAGAGGTGCCGGAAAGGGCATTTCCCAGATAAGCAAAACGGAAAAGGATTTGATCGAGGAACATGACCTTGCAATTTTCTCATTGGGAAGTTTTGAAGACTGCATCCGTAAAAAGACCCACCTGTTCGAGGACATAGCAATTCCCGTCATAGTTGTGGGCAGTCCGGAATTGGAAGCAGAGGAAATAAATGCAAATGCATATGTTTCAGGATTTGGAAGAATTCCAAGAAGGCTTAAACGAGGGGAAAACATCAGGGCTTTAAGAAAATTGGCAGGTATCGCTGAAGACATAATTGCAAAGCAGAAGGAAGACCAAAGCGATGACCCTCTGATAATATCCCCTGTTATTGCAAAGATAGCTATCGAAAGAAATGTTGCCGAAGTTGAACACATCAATTCACCTATGGCATTGGTCAGCCAATTGGATGGTGTGCGTGTAAAGTTACCGTTTGATGAGTTCCATGAAGAAATAGCTGAAGTTAATGTTGAAGGATATCGTTTGGGAGATATTGCAGAAATCAAAAAATCAAAAATGTATGATCATATCTTGGTTAAAATACTTCCCGAAACATCATTATACTAATCCCCCACATAAATCCTCTTTTTTTTGACAATTTTTAACAATGATAAAATTTAACTTTAAAATTTATAAATATAATAATTAGAAAAATAAAATAATATTTCTAAAATATATAACAATTATTTAAGATAAGGAGTAATTACATGGCACATGAACATGGCGGAAATTTATCTGATGAAGATAAAAAAGCAATTATGGAACAAAACATCAACATTACCCGTAATCTTGCTAACATTAAATATAAAGTAGCAGTTATGAGTGGTAAAGGTGGAGTTGGAAAATCAACAGTTGCAGTTAACCTGGCACAGGCTTTCAATGCTATGGGCTACAAAACAGCAATTTATGACGTGGATATCCACGGTCCTAACGTACCTAAAATGTTAGGTATCGAAGGAGAATCAATTGGTGTTAAAGGAAACAAATTGGTACCTGTAGAAACAGATGATGGTATGCTTGTAGCTTCAATGGCATTTTTAATTGAAAGCAACGGTTCTCCAATCATCTGGAGAGGTCCACAAAAAACCGGAGCAATCAAACAATTGATTTCCGACGTTGCATGGGGAAATGTTGACGTTATGATTTTCGACAACCCCCCTGGAACAGGTGACGAACCTTTAACAGTTCTTCAAATGATTCCTAACCTGGATGCTGCCATCATGGTGACAACACCTAGTTCCGTTTCTGAAGAAGACGTTATCAAATGTGTTGGTATGACCAGAATGTTGAATATCAACAATATCGGATTAATTGAAAACATGTCCTACTTCGAATGTCCACACTGTGAAGAAAAGGTAAATCTTTTCGGTGACAGCAAAGGTGAAGCATTTGCAAAAGCAATGGAAGTAGATTATTTAGGTGATTTACCTTTCAGAACACAGGTTTCCGAATCTGCGGACAAGTATGAAGTTCCTATCGTAAAAGCTGAACCTGATTCCAAGGCAGCACAAGGATTCATGGACATCGCTAAAAAAATAGAATCCACATACTTCAATAAGGATGAATAATCAATTATTCATCAACTTTTTTTCTTTATATTTTTATAACAGCAAACCTATTTTAATTACCAAAGGTATATAATATAATAATTAAATAATATAATTGTAACAAAAATAGACAGAATTATAAAAAAAATAATTAAATTAATAACTTATCATATTATATTTAGAAAAGAGGTGTAACAGTGAAACCAACAGATAAAGATGTCAAAGGAACAACTACCGTGGGTTTTGTATGCAAAGATGGTGTAGTTTTAGCTACAGAAACAAGAGCAACCATGGGAAGTCTAGTTGCAAACAAAGGAGCAGACAAATTATTCCAATTGGATGACAAAATAGGTGCTACAATTGCAGGTACAGTCAGCCACGCACAATCCTTAATGGATGTCATAAAGGCTGAAATAGCATTATACAAACTTAAAAACGAAAAAGACATGTCCATAGATGCAGTTGCAGTATTGACAAGTAACATTTTAAAGTCCGGACCATACTACGTTCAGACCATTATCGGTGGAGTAGATAAAGATGGTGCAAAATTATATTCATTAGATCCTAGTGGAAGTTACATGGAAGACAAATGTACATCCACAGGTTCAGGTTCACCATATGCATTCGGGGTTTTAGAAGACAGATATTCAGAAGACCTTGATGTTGAGGAAGGTAAAAAAGTAGCAGTCAAGGCAATTACCTCCGCAATGGAACGTGATGTTTATTCAGGAAACAGCTACCGTCTAGCAACAATTACCGAAGAAGGTATGAAAATCTACACACCTGAAGAAATTAATGAAATTAAAGCTGATATGTAATCAGTTTTACTTTTTTTATTTTTATGACTTGAAAAAACTTTTATATATAACTTATAACATAGAATTATTTAGTTATTTTTAAAAACTATTTTAAGATTTATTTTGAGCGAAATAGTATATTAACCGCATATTCAATTTATTAGTTATATGCTAATTTTAGGAATAAATTTTAGAACATTTATTAATTCAAATACAAACTTAACAATTTTTTATTGAATTAATCTAAACACGAAAAAAACAACCTAATGCAACAAGGGTTGTTCAATTATGATAAAACAAATTATCAGACAATATTTTATAAAAAATATCATTCTTTCAAATTAAGTATATAAGAGGGAATAATATGAATACAATGATTCAGGAAATCAAAGAAAGAATAATTGAACGTATACCTGAAGAAATTAAATTAGCCAAAGTTGAATTTGAAGGACCGGAGATTGTAATCTATACAAAAAATCCAGAAATTATCAAAGACAACGGAAGCCTTATTAGAGATTTAGCAAAAGATATAAGAAAAAGAATTATCATTCGATCAGACAAATCAGTATTGTGTGAACCAACAGAAACAATCGAAAAAATAGAAGAGATTGTTCCTGTAGAAGCAGAAATTACAGACATATCCTTTGATGAAGTTACTAATGAAGTAATTATCGAATCCAAAAAACCTGGATTGGTAATAGGAAAATACGGTACCACCTCACGTGAAATCGTTAAACAAACAGGATGGGCACCAAAAATTCTAAGAACACCACCAGTATCTTCTGAGACCGTACAAAGAATTAGATTAACATTAAAGAGAAACAGTAAGGAAAGAAAAGAATTTTTACAGGAACTCGGTCAAAGAATCCACAGGGAAGCAAGATTTGACAACGATTGGGTTCGTTTAACATCATTAGGTGGGTTTAGAGAAGTTGGACGATCATGTCTGTTCCTTCAGACACCAAACAGTAAGGTTATTTTAGACTGTGGTGTAAACGTTGCAGGAGTAGATGAAAAAACAGCATTCCCTTACCTTAACGTACCGGAATTCAATCTAAGCACTCTCGATGCAGTAATCGTCACACACGCACACCTTGACCACACAGGATTCGTACCATACCTGTACCACTACGGATACGATGGTCCTACATACTGTACAACACCTACAAGAGACATGATGACACTCCTACAACAGGACCATATAGACATATCACACAGGGAAGACGATCCATTGCCATTCAACATCAAGGACGTAAAGGAAACCATCAAAAGAACAATCACCCTAGACTACGGAGAAGTAACCGACATTTCCCCTGACATAAGGTTAACCCTGCACAATGCAGGACACATTGTAGGTTCAGCAATGGCACACCTTCACATAGGTGACGGTAAACACAACTTCGTCTACACTGGTGACTTCAAAAACGAAAAAAGCAGATTACTTGAACCTTCCGTAACAAGATTCCCAAGAATCGAATCAATGGTAATGGAAAGTACCTATGGTGGACATGAAGACGTTACACCAACCCGTAACACTGCAGAAAAAGAACTTGTCAAAAGCATTTACAATACTTTAAACCGTGGAGGAAAAGTATTGATTCCTGTATTTGCAGTAGGTCGTGCACAGGAAATAATGATTGTGCTTGAAGAGTACATCAACCATGGAATACTAAGGGACGTTCCTGTATACATCGACGGAATGATTTGGGAAGCAACTGCTATACACACAGCTCACCCTGAATTCCTAAGCAACGACCTGAGGGAACAAATTTTCCACGTGGGCAAAAACCCATTCACTTCAGAGGTATTCAAAAAGGTTACCAACAATGAGCAAAGAAGAAAAATCATTGACAGCAAGGAACCATGTATCATCCTGTCAACATCAGGTATGCTTACCGGAGGAAACTCCGTGGAATACTTCAAAATGTTATGTGAAGACGAAAAGAACGGTATTATATTCGTAGGATACCAGTCAGAAGGTTCTCTTGGACGTAGAATACAGAAAGGACACAAGGAAGCTCCATTGGATGACGATGGTGTAACAAGATTATACCACATAAACCTGGAAGTGACCACAATTGACGGTTTCAGTGGACACAGTGACCGTAAACAACTAATGGAGTACGTACGCAGACTATCTCCAAAACCGGACAAGATTTTGGTATGTCACGGAGACGCATACAAGGCACTGGATCTTGCAAGCAGTATCTACCGTTCATACAAAATCGAAACAAAAACTCCTATGAATCTTGAAACCACAAGATTACAATAATCCCCCCACACCTACACTTTTTTTATATAATTTATGTAAAGTATTAAAATTAAAAAAGAGATATATATTATTATTATATAAATTTTTTTCAATATTGATTATA
>SUTQ01000037.1 GCA_015062805.1 Methanosphaera stadtmanae | reverse complement strand
AAAAAAAAAAAAAAAAAAAAAAAAAAAATAAAATAAAAAAAAAAAAAAAAAAAAAAAAAAAAAAAAAAAAAAAAAAATTATATATATAATAATAATAAATAATAATTATAATAATATTAATATTGATAATAATACTTAGTAACAAAAATAAATAGTAAAAATTTTTAATAGTGATAAAATATATATTTAATTTTATAAATTATTGAACGCGTTTTATTAGTTAATAAGACTATATATTATTGTATTTATATATATATACTACTCATTATTTGGAATTTTCTTAAAATGTCAAGTTCACCTACTACTTCGACAACTCTAGTGGATAACGATGATGTCGATACTAGAACTCTACCAAGGATTGGAGGTGTTCATAAAGATGCAGAAATTTGGAAGTTTCGTATTACTGACTGGTTTAGAAGGGAACGTATTGTAACGGATGCAGGAAAATTCAGTTATATCATTGCATCCTGTGAGGATGATATAGTTCGTGTACTTCATATGGAACAAGTCAAGTTGAATCGGATTCTAACACTAGATGAATGTGTATACCTAATTAAAAAGAAATATTGGAGAGAAAATCTGAAAGAAGACAAATTAAGACAAATTAAGAAAATTATGATCAATCCAAATGAAAGTATTTACGACTTTAATACTAGATTCTTAGAGTTATATGATCAATTAGATTCCGCAGACCAATCTTCCTTCTCAGTGATCGACTATGAAAATGCCTTGAGACCTCGTAGTAGAATTTATGAAAGAATCGCCATGGCTGAAGCTCCTGACCTTGAAACTGCCTGTAAATTAGCTGAGAAATATGAAAATATATTAACTCAATCTCAAGGAAACCAAGAAATGTGGGGTCCTTATGGTAATATCAATAATTATAATAGAAGAAATAATTTTTCCCAATCTGGTAGATCAAACCTTAATAATGCTTTCATTGATCAATATAATAATAATTCAAATTTCACTCCATTTAATAATAATTTTAATACATTTAACAATTCAGGAAATTTTAATAGAATAAGAAGATTTAATAATGTATCATTAAATTCATCATCTAGAATGAATTCTAGCGTTTTGAGAAATTTTAGAAACCCAAATTTTAATAGTTTTAATAATAACAATAATCTTGGTAACAATAATTTTAATAATAATTATAACAATGGTAATAATTATAATAATAGTAATAACAATAATCGTAATATGAATCACAATACAAATAATTATAATAATAATTCTGATGTTATAGACGATTTAACTAATCAAATGAAAAATTTAAAAATTAAAACCTGTTATTTCTGTCATCAACCGGATCATGTTTTAAAAGATTGCGTTGCTTTTGATAGATTCCAAAATGATCCAAATTATGAAAATTATATTAATTCCTTATATTCTCAAAAAAACTAGATAATGGAAGAAGGCTAACTTCCTTTAATCAAAATGCCAACCCTAGTATAATTGCAGCTACCTCATGGAATGATAATTACAAAAATATTATTGCTGCTGCAAAACGTAGTAGAGATGAAAAATATTCATCCTTACTACCAAAAACAAAAAGAAAAATTAATAATGAAGAATTAAGCGAAAATGATTATACTAATAAAATGTATTATAATACAATAAATAATTCACCTAAAATAAAATATAATTTAAGAAATAGAAATATTGTAGAGTTACCCCTTAAGAATAAACCAAAAATTAATTACAATATTAATAATACTAAAAATTTTAATCATGATATAACTAATAAACATGACAACGAAAATGTGGATAATAATACATTGGAAAGTATTAATGATGGAAATTTAGATAAACTAAATATTAACAAAACGAAGGTATTGAACGATAATGATTTTGAAAGTATAGGTAAGAAAATAAGGAATAATAGTTTGGATATTGTGGATAAAGCAGATTTGGATATTATGAATAAAGTTGACTTGGATGTAGAGAACAATAATAAAAATAAAACGGATAACTTGAACACTCAAAATGAAGAAATTGGTAAAAATAGTAAAGTTAATAATCTAAATAAAATTGGAATTGGAAATAGAATGAACCCTACCAATGATAAAGAAAGAGATAAAACGAAGGACAAAGCTACCAGAGTTGGTCAAATAATTCAATTGTTAGAGGGTGTTGAACCATACGATATTGTGGAAGAATTGAGAAATACCCCAGCTAATATTAATTTGGCTCAGTTATTAGGAATTAGTAGTGCCTTGCGTGCCGATGTTAACAGAAGTTTCAAAAAATTGAAAACAGAAGAGGAAACAATCATAGGCTATGCGGAATGTTACGATGACATCGAAAATTTTGAGATTGTCAACAATCCGACACATTGCTACTGTACCAGGGAAGTCCAGGAACACGATATTGCTGTGGTCAGTGGTTCCGTTGATGGTTATCCTGCCGCTATTTTAATTGATGGTGGTAGTAACGCGAATTTAGTAACTAGGAAATTCCTCACAAAATTCATCAAAAATTATACTGTTGTAAGAACTACCTCTGGCAGAGTACATCAAGCTTTATCTGATGTTGAAGAAAAGGTTTATGAAATAGTTCAACTTGAAGTACAAATTGGAACATTAAAAATTAATACTGAATTTAGAGTCGTGGATAACGGTGATCCTATTTTTGATATAATTATTAATTTAAAAACACAAGCGGATTATAAGTTGCTAGTAGATGCTAATAGTAAATATTTATATGTGAGAAATAAAATTAATAATATCAATGGTATTTTCAGTTTTAACGTTGTACCCTTAGTACCATTAGAGGACGTTCAAATTTTTCAATCTCAAGCTATGTTTTGTTATATAATAGAAAATCCACCTTCTACAATAATTAATAATATTAATAGTATTAATGAGAATGTTGATAAAAATAAAATTCTTGAAGTATTAATTGATAATATGGATATCAAAGATTTGGATTTTAAGGCAGAATTCAAAAAAATATTAAATTCTTATACAGATGTTATAGCCGTTTCCAGTGATGATTTGGAACCTTCAGAATTACTACCTCACCATATTGAACTAATTGCAGGTAGTAAACCTATTAAACAAAAAGCTTATAGAATTTCTCAAATTCAATTAGAAGCTTTAAAAATAGAATTAAAGAAATTAATAGATAAAGGACTAATTGTACCATCTCATTCACCATGGTCGTCACCTATTGTATTAGTACCTAAGAAAAACGGTCGTTGGAGATTATGTATAGATTATAGATTATTAAATAATATCACTAAAAAGGATGCCTATGCAATCCCGATAATACAAGAAATTTTTGATGCTCTAAAAGATGCTTATATTTTTTCAACTTTGGATCTGTTTAGTGGGTATCACCAGATACCTATGTTTAAGGATGATCAAGAACTTACTTCATTTACTACTAAGTTTGGAAATTATTACTTTAAGGTAATGCCTTTTGGTTTGACCAACGCTCCTGCTACCTTCCAGAGAGAAATGAATCGTATATTCTTTGACTTAATAAATAAATGTGTTCAAATATATTTGGATGATATTATTGTATATTCACCATCCATTGAACAACATCTAATAGATTTAACAAATGTTTTTGAAATTCTTAGAAATAATAAATTAAAAATGAATATTGAAAAGTGTCATTTCTGTGTTTACGAAGTTGAAGCGTTGGGACACAAGATTTCAAATAAGGGGTTATTACCCATAGAAAGAAAAGTAGATGCAATCAAGAATTTAGATATTCCTACCAATATTTCTGAATTACGTTCTTTTCTTGGAATGGTTGGATATTACAGAAATTTTATTGAAAACTATGCTTCTATTTCTGAACCCCTACGTAAACTTTTAAGGAAAAACTCACCTTTTATTTGGACTAAAGAACAAACTATTAGTTTTGATAATATGAAGAATTCTCTTTGTAACGCACCTATCTTATGTTATCCACGTTTTGATAAACCCTTTATTATTCGTACAGATGCTAGCTATCTAGGGATAGGTGGAGTATTATTACAACTATATGAAGATAAAATAGAACACCCAGTATTTTATATTAGTCGTTCTTTAAGTAAATCTGAACATAATTACTCTATTACTGAATTGGAAGGAACTGCAGCTTACTACTGCATTAATAAGTTTAAACCCTATATTCTTGGAAACCCTTTTCGGACTATTCTTTACACAGATCATCAACCTTTAGTTCCTATAATTAAAAACAATGAACCAAATACAAGTAAACATGCTCGTTGGTGTCTTTTATTTAGTCAGTTACAAGTTGACGTTGTTTATCAACCCGGGAGAGCAAATATATTAGCTGATGCACTTTCTCGTATAAAAAGGAAAGATATTATTACTACTAATGCTTTGGTAAACGATAATAATAGTAATACTGAAGGTAACGTAAAAGAAAACAATGAAAATAATATTGATGATGAAGGTAATAGAAGCGAAAATGGTGGAAATGGTATAGTTGATAATAATAATATAATAATTAATAATAATAACGAAGAGGATACTCCCAGAGAATTTATTGATGAAATTGAAAATGAAAAATATATTTCAGAATTTATGAAAAAGTTTTTGACAGAGAGGATTATCACTATTAATGATAAAACATATATTAAAGATAGAGGTAAACTTAGACTAGTAATAGATGATTATTTGGAAAAAATAAAAATTATCGGAATGGCCCATAGGATCGGCCATGAAGGCCTACAAAAGACATATGATAGAATAAAACAAAATTTTTATTGGAAAAATATGATTTTGGATATAAAGAAGTATATTTCAATTTGTAAAATATGCCAATTAAACAGATCGGAACCTTCTCCCAATTTAGTTGAACAATTTAGAACTCCTGTAGAGGCTCCTTTTGTCAGATTAGGATTGGATATTATTGGACCTTTAAAAACTACATCCAAAGGTAATAAGTATATTATAGTTTGTGTAGATTATTTTACTTTATGGGTTGAAGCTGAAGCCTCTCAAACAATTACTTCTCAAGATGTTATCACCTTTTTAATTAATGTTTTTAGTAGACATGGGTTACCACAAATAATTAATATGGATAATGGAACCCAGTTGAATAGTGATTTCACCAAAATATTCTTAGATCTTTATGGTGTATATATTCATTTTGTTGTTCGTTACCATCCTGCTTCTAATGGCTTGGTCGAAAATAGAAATAGAGAGATTGGAAAACAACTTAGGAATTTTGCTGGTAAAAATAATGATTGGGATACCTTACTACCTTTAGCTTTATGGGCTATCAGGACTTCAAAATCTTCTGTTAGTGGATATTCAAGTTTTGAATTATTATATGGACGTGAAGATATACTCCCAAATGAAATCAATATACTTTGTTCATTAGGAGAATCCATTGAGCAACCGATTGAAGAATTATTATTAGAAAGATTAATAGAACATACAAAATGGATTAAAGATGCAGCCAATAAAAAGTTTGGGACAATTAACTATTGGAAGACAAGAAGAGAAGCAAAGAAAAGTATGGAAAAGATTCATGAATACAAAATCGGTGATAAAGTAAAAATAAGAATGTTTCAAAGACATAAATTGGACCCTTATTATATTGGGCCCTATACAATCAAAGAAATCACTTGGAATACTGTTAAATTACAAGAAGATAAAACTGGAATTATATTAAAGAGGAATGTACACATCAAAAATATTCTACCTTATAGAGAATAATAATAATATTAAAAAAAAAAAAAAAAAAAA